>NZ_CP032229.1:1509372-1811246 GCF_004328625.1 Streptomyces seoulensis | reverse complement strand
GGCGAAGGTGCCGTCCGGGTCGGCCAGCCGGGCGCGCAGGGTGGGCAGGGACTCCTCGTGCCAGGTCCCGGCGTCACCGCCCCCGGAGACGGAGTCGATCATCACCTGGCGCAGGCGCAGCACTTCCGGCGCGTCCTCGGGCAGGGCCCGGCGTACGAGACTCATGGGCGGCACGCTAGCGTCCGGGCCCCGGGTCCGTCCCGGCCATTTCTGCCGGGTACCGCTTGCTTGGAGTGCGCTCGAAGGTCTTAGCGTTGAGGGCATGACGGTGATGCAGACCACGCAAGCGGTGGCGGCCGGCCAGGACATCTGTTCCGGCCCCCCGCCGCGCCATCCCCGGCCCGACGGCCAGGACCGGTACACGATCAGTGAGGTCGTCGCCTTCACCGGACTGACCGCGCACACCCTGCGCTGGTACGAGCGGATCGGCCTGATGCCGCACGTCGACCGCTCGCACACCGGCCAGCGCCGCTACACCAACCGCGACCTGGACTGGCTGGTCTTCGTCACCAAGCTGCGGCTCACCGGAATGCCGGTCGCCGACATGGTCCGGTACGCCGAGCTGGTGCGGCAGGGGGAGAGCACCTACGACGAGCGGCGCGAGCTGCTGGAGTCGACCCGCCGGGACGTGCTCTCCCGGATCGACGAGCTGCGCGACACGCTCGCCGTGCTCGACCTGAAGATCGGTTTCTACGCCACGGAGGGGACCACCCGATGACCGACCGCACGATGCCGACCGTACGCCTGGGCGAGACCGGCCCGGAGACCAGCGTCCAGGGCCTCGGCTGCATGGGCATGAGCTTCGGCTACGGCCCCGCCGACACCGACCAGTCGCGGGCCGCCCTGGAGCGCGCCTTCGGCCTCGGCGTGACGCTGTACGACACGGCGGACGCCTACGGAGCCGGGGACAACGAGCGCTTCCTCGCCCCCTTCTTCAAGGCCCACCGCGACGAGGTGGTCATCGCCACCAAGTTCGCGCTGACCATCCCGCCGGACGACCCGAGCAAGCGGATCATCCGCAACGACGCCCCGTACATCCGCCAGGCGATCGAGGACAGCCTCAAGCGGCTCGACGTCGACGTGATCGACCTCTACTACATGCACCGCCGCGATGTGAACGTACCGATCGAGGAGACCGTCGGCGTCATGGCCGACCTGGTGCGCGAGGGCAAGGTCAAGCACCTGGGGCTCAGCGAGGTCACCGCGGACGAACTGCGCACTGCGCACGCCGTCCACCCGATCGCCGCCGTGCAGTCCGAGTGGTCCCTGTTCAGCCGGGACATCGAGACCCAGGTCGTCCCGGCCGCCCGCGAGCTGGGCGTCGGCCTGGTGCCCTACTCCCCGCTGGGCCGTGGCTTCCTCACCGGCGCCTTCACGGACGCCGCCAAGGAGCTGACCGACGGCGACTTCCGCCGCTCCCAGCCCCGCTTCACCGGTGACAACGCGACCGCCAACGCGGCCCTGCTGGAGCCGGTGCGCCGGGTCGCCGAGGCGCACGGGGCGACCCTCGGCCAGGTCGCGCTGGCCTGGGTGCACCAGCGGGCTGCGGCGTACGGCCTCGCGGTCGTCCCGATCCCGGGCACCCGCAAGGCCGAGCGGGTCACCGAGAACGCCGGCGCCGCCCACCTCGTCCTCACCGAGGAGGAACTGGCCCTGCTGGAGCCGATCGCCGGGCAGGTCGCGGGCGACCGGTACGCCGACATGACGTTCACCTCGGCGGGCCGGGAGCAGTAGGGCTCACAGCTCCGCCAGCAGCTCGGCCTTCTTCGTGGAGAACTCCTCGTCGGTCACCAGACCGGCCTGGTGCAGCTCGCCCAGGTGGCGGATGCGCTCCGCGATGTCGGCCGGGTCCCGCCGCGGCGCGGCGGCCGGTATCGCGGCCACTGCGCCCCTCGTCCGTACCGCCGCGAGGACGGCCGCCGCGAACGGCAGCGACTCGTGCACCGGCCCGTAGCCGAGCCCGAAGACCACGGTCGCCGCGTCCTGGTCCGGCGGGACGGGGTCGCCGGCGCCGGCGTCGTTCGGCAGCAGCCGCAGGTACCCCTCGAACGCCTCCGGGGAGCGCCACTCCACCCCGCCGAGGTCCGCGACCGCGAACCGCTGGTCGCCCGCCTTCCACTTCGCCGACGACGCACCCGTCCACGACCAGCGGAAACGCACCGAGGTCCCGTCGAAGGACGCCTTCCCGTCGTACGCCTTGAAGCGGAGCGGAGCCTCGGGGGCGGCGATCAGATACCGGTCGGCGGGGCCGGACTCGGTGAGCGCGTCCGTCAGCTCGTCGGCGTAGTACTCGGC
The DNA here is from genome assembly GCF_004328625.1 of Streptomyces seoulensis. Lineage (NCBI taxonomy): Bacteria > Bacillati > Actinomycetota > Actinomycetes > Kitasatosporales > Streptomycetaceae > Streptomyces > Streptomyces seoulensis. Next base: position 1,808,951 of record NZ_CP032229.1, on the reverse strand, counting down.
CAGCGTCTCCCGCTCGGCCGGCAGCACCAGCCGGTACGGGTCCAGGCCCTCGGGAAGCTGGCCGGCCGCCGCCTCCAGCAGCGGGTCGGCTCCGGCGCGCGGCCGGAGCCGCAGCACGACGGTGCCCCGCTTGCCCTCGGCCAGGCTCACGCCCTCCAGCGCGGCGAGCGGAACCCGCCGCTCACCGAGCGCCTGGAAGAGTTTCGGCGTGCGTATCCCCCGTTCGTAGCGGATGAGCACGGAGTCTGGGCCGAACTCCCAGACGGCATGAAAACCCGCCAGTACGTCACCCATGCGGCTCATCGTATGCGGCACTTGTCCCTCCGTCGCCACCCGCGCGGACCGCACTTCCTGCTGTTTCTACGCGCGTCCCGCGGCGGGCGCGTCCGGCACACCGGCCCGGCACGCCTCGTCCCCGCGGGCGCACGTCACCGAGCCGTACGCCCCCACGCCGACCTCGGCGAGGTTGCGCAGGCTGTCCGTGCCCGGCTGGAAGTAACCGGCGTGGCCCTGCGCGTCGCGCGAGGACAGCACCCGCGCGCCGAACGCCCGGGACACCGGGTCGGCGCCGTGGCCGAGCCCGCCGACCTCCAGATACGGCACGTCCTGCACCCAGTCGGTCGCGTCCCGCATCGCCCACACCCGGGCGGTGCGGTTCAGATGCGCGGCGCTGGCCGCCCGCATGCCGGGGCTCGCGGCCACCGCGATGTCGCTGACCCGGCGGGGCATGCGGGGCGCGGCGACCCCGCAGACCACTGAGCCGTAGCTGTGGCAGAACATCGACACCTCGGCCCGGCCGGGCAGCCCGCGCAGCAGCGCGTTCAGCCGCACGGCGCCGTCCACCGCGCGCATCGCGGTCGCCGCGTCCACCCCGAGCCCGGCGGGCGCGGTGTAGTCGGCCCAGGCGATCACGGCGGTACGGGTCGTGGGCGCGGCCTGCCGCTCGGCGGAGTACAGCGACTTGGCCATGCCGACCGGGGCGCTGTACGGGCGGTAGGACTTCTCGAAGGTCAGCAGGTCGGTGTCGACACCGGGCACCACCACGGAGATCCGCTGGGCCCGGCGCAGGTCGCCGAAGACCTCGGCGATCCGGCCCGAACCCTCGGGGTCGAAGGCGAGGATGTGCCGCTCGGGCCGCATCAGCGCCTCGTACCGGTGCATCCGGCGGGCCGCGTCCTGCTGGCCGGCGGTGCTGAGCCGGTTGTCGTGCACCCGGCGCGCCTCCACGTCCCGCTCCCGCTCCAGCGCCACCCGGTTGGCCTCGTAGCGCAAGCCGACGGGGGCGCCGTTCATGTTGCCCACCGCCAGCGGGTAGCGCGTCGCCAGGTCGTGGCGGTCGTAGGGGGTGAGCGAGCCGAAGAAGCGGGCCAGCCGGGCCGGGGCGGTCTTCGCCGGGTCCGGCAGGGGCTTGCCGTGCACGCTGTCGCGCACCCACGCGGACAGGGAGGACCGCAGCGCGGTCGACTCACGGTGGGTGTGCAGCGCCGTCCAGCCGGTGGTCGCGAGCATCACGAACACGACGGCCAGGGCGAGCAGGGTGCGCCATACGCTGAGCTGGGGGGAGATGCCGAAGGAAGTCACTGGGAGGACACACTAGGAGAACGGAAGGGTGTCGGGTCAATCGAGTGGCGGGGATCACGTTTCGTGTGCCGGGGCCGGAACACGGACGATCTTTCTGAACGATCACGTCCGTTCCGCCAACGATTTCAGGCCGCGCGCCAGTTCCCGGTCAGCGCGGGGCCCACCTGATCGAGGTACGCCGCCGTGAGGCTCCGGATGGCCGCCAGGCTGAAGTCGTCCCCGGTGCTCCACTGCCGCTCGGTGACCCGGATCACCCCGGCGAACACCGCCACCGCCAGCCTCGGCCGGGGGTCGGCGTCCACGTCGACGCCCTCGCGCTCCGCGAGCAGCCCGGCGATGGTCTGCTCGGTCGCCGCCGACCGGCGCAGATGCGCGGCGAGCAGCGCGGGCGTGGACTCGATCATGCGGTACATCCGCAGATACAGCTCGACCGGGACGACCGCCTCGACGGTCTCCCGTATGTCGTCCCAGCCCTCCAGCATGGCCTGCCGGAGCGCCTCCATCGGCGGCTCGTGCGGCGGCCGGGCGCGGACGGCGGCCACGAAGTGGGCCTCCGTCATCTCCTGCACCGCGAAGGCCGCGTCCTCCTTGCCCGCGAAGTAGCGGAAGAAGGTGCGCTGCGAGACGTCCACCGCCTCGGCGATCTCGTCGACGGTCGTGCGCTCGTACCCCTGGGTGGTGAACAGTTCGAGGGCGGCGCGCACCAGCGCCTCGCGGGTACGCCGCTTCTTGCGCTCGCGCAGCGTCTCCATGGCCTCTCCCTGTACGTCCTTCCAGATCAGAGTATGCGGTCGAGTGAACGCCGGGCATCTGTCAGACGCTGACTTGTGAATGCGTTTGTCAACTGTCAGTGACTGTCACTAGCCTCATTACATGACTAGTCAGACCACCATCGACAAGACGGGACCGGAGGACGGGTCACCCACCGACGTGTCGCCGCGGCCCGCCACGGGACTGCGCGGGCACCCCTGGTTCACCCTGATCACCGTCGCCGTGGGCGTCATGATGGTGGCCCTGGACGGCACCATCGTGGCCATCGCCAACCCGGCCATCGCCAAGGACCTGCACGCGAGCTTCTCCGACGTGCAGTGGATCACCAACGCCTACTTCCTCGCCCTCGCGGTCGCCCTGATCACCGCGGGCAAGCTCGGTGACCGCTTCGGGCACCGGCAGACCTTCCTCATCGGCGTGACCGGCTTCGCGCTGGCCTCCGGCGCGATCGGCCTGTCCGACAGCATCCCGATGGTCGTCACCTTCCGGGTCCTGCAGGGCCTGTTCGGCGCCCTGCTGATGCCGGCCGCGCTCGGCCTGCTGCGGGCCACCTTCCCGGCCGAGAAGCTCAACATGGCGATCGGCATCTGGGGCATGGTCATCGGCGCCTCCACCGCCGGCGGCCCGATCCTCGGCGGTGTGCTGGTCCAGCACGTCAACTGGCAGTCGGTGTTCTTCATCAACGTGCCCGTCGGCCTGCTCGCCCTGCTGCTCGGCACGCTGATCCTGCTCGACCACCGCGCGGAGAACGCCCCGCGCTCCTTCGACCTGCTCGGCATCGCGCTGCTCTCCGGCGCCATGTTCTGCCTGGTCTGGGCGCTGATCAAGGCCCCCGCCTGGGGCTGGGGCGACGGCCGCACCTGGGGCTTCATCGGCGCCTCGGCGCTGCTCTTCGTGGTCTTCGCCTGGTGGGAGACCCGGGTCGCGGAACCGCTGATCCCGCTCACCCTGTTCCGCTCGGTCCCGCTGTCGGCGGGTGTGGTGCTGATGGTGATGATGGCCATCGCCTTCATGGGCGGCCTCTTCTTCGTCACCTTCTACCTGCAGAACGTGCACGGACTCAGCCCGGTCGACGCCGGCCTGCACCTGCTCCCGCTCACCGGCATGATGATCGTCGGCTCCCCGCTGGCCGGCTTCGCCATCACCAAGCTGGGCCCGCGCATCCCGCTCGCGGGCGGCATGACGCTCACCGCGGTCGCCATGTACGGCATGTCCACCCTGAAGGCGGACACCGGCAGCGCGACCATGTCGATCTGGTTCGCCCTCCTCGGCCTCGGCCTCGCCCCGGTCATGGTCGGCGCCACCGAGGTCATCGTCGGCAACGCCCCGATGGCCCTCTCCGGCGTGGCGGGCGGTCTCCAGCAGGCGGCCATGCAGATCGGCGGCAGCCTCGGCACCGCCGTGCTCGGCGCCGTCATGGCCTCCAAGGTCGACAGCGACCTCGCGGGCAACTGGACCGGCGCGGGCCTGCCCCCGCTGACCCCCACTCAGCTCGACCAGGCGTCCCAGGCCGTCCAGGTCGGCGTCGCCCCGGTCACGAAGCAGATGCCCCCGGCGATCATCGCCAAGGTCACCGACGTCGCCCACGACACCTTCATCTCCGGCATGAGCCTCGCCTCCCTGGTGGCGGCAGGCGTGGCGGCGGCCGCCATCCTGGTGGCCCTGCTGACCCGCCGAGGCGTCAACGCGGAGGCGGGCGCAGGGGTGGGCCACATCTAGATTCCGGGTACGGGTGGCGCTTTTAGGGGCGCGGGGAACTGCGCGACCAGCCACGACGGAACGGCAGCCGCGCGATCACCGAAGTAAGAACGGTGATCGCGCGGCCACGCCCAAGCCGCGCAGCGTTACGCGTCACCGCCGGCCGCTCCCGGCGCCGCCGCCTTCACGTCCAGCAACTGGTACCGGTCGATGGCCTGCTTCAGCACCGACCGGTCGACCTTCCCCTCCTTGGCCAGCTCCGTCAGCACCCCCACCACGATCGACTGCGCGTCGATGTGGAAGAAGCGCCGAGCCGCGCCGCGCGTGTCCGCGAACCCGAACCCGTCCGCCCCGAGGGACTGGTAGGGACCCGGCACCCACCGCGCGATCTGGTCCGGCACCGACCGCATCCAGTCGGACACCGCCACGAACGGCCCCTCCGCCCCGCCGAGTTTGCGGGTCACGAACGGCACCCGCTGCTCCTCCTCGGGGTGCAGCATGTTGTGCTCCTCGCAGGCCACCGCCTCCCGGCGCAGCTCGCTCCAGGAGGTCGCCGACCAGACGTCCGCCCGGACGTCCCACTCGTCGGCGAGGATGCGCTGCGCCTCCAGCGCCCACGGCACCGCGACACCGGACGCCATGATCTGCGCCGGGACCGAGCCGCCGGAGCCCTCGCTCAGCCGGTGGATGCCCTTGAGGATGCCCTCGACGTCCACGCCGTCCGGCTCGGCCGGGTGCTGGATCGGCTCGTTGTAGACGGTGAGGTAGTAGAAGACGTCCTCACCGTGCGGGTGTTCCTCGTCCCCGCCGTACATCCGCCGCAGGCCGTCCTCGACGATGTGCGCGATCTCGTACCCGTACGCCGGGTCGTAGGCCACGCAGGCCGGGTTGGTGGAGGCGAGGAGCTGGGAGTGGCCGTCCGCGTGCTGGAGGCCCTCGCCGGTCAGCGTGGTGCGGCCGGCGGTCGCGCCCAGTACGAAGCCGCGCGAGAGCTGGTCGGCCATCTGCCAGAACTGGTCGCCGGTGCGCTGGAAACCGAACATCGAGTAGAAGACGTAGACCGGGATCAGCGGTTCGCCGTGGGTGGCGTAGGCCGAGCCGGCCGCGATCAGGGAGGCCGTGCAGCCCGCCTCGGAGATGCCGTCGTGCAGCATCTGGCCGGTGGGGGACTCCTTGTAGGCGAGCAGCAGCTCGCGGTCCACCGACTCGTACTGCTGGCCCAGCGGGTTGTAGATCTTCGCGCTCGGGAAGAACGAGTCCATGCCGAAGGTGCGGTACTCGTCCGGCGCGATCAGCACGAACCGCTTGCCGATCTCCTTGTCCCGCATGAGGTCCTTCAGCAGCCGCACGAACGCCATGGTGGTGGCGATGGACTGCTGACCCGACCCCTTCTTCACACTCGCGTACGCCTTCTCGTCGGGCAGCGCGAGCGGCTTGGAGCGCACGACACGCGTGGGGACGTAGCCCCCGAGCGAGGTGCGCCGGTCGTGCATGTACTGCATCTCCTCCGAGTTCCGGCCGGGGTGGTAGTACGGCGGGGCGCCGGACTCCAGCTCCTTGTCGGTGATCGGCAGGTGCAGCCGGTCGCGGAAGCCCTTGAGGTCGTCGACCGTCAGCTTCTTCATCTGGTGGGTGGCGTTGCGGCCCTCGAAGTTGGGGCCCAGCGTCCAGCCCTTGACCGTCTTGGCCAGGATCACCGTCGGCTGGCCCTTGTGCTCCTTGGCCGCCTTGAACGCCGCGTAGATCTTGCGGTGGTCGTGGCCGCCGCGGCCCAGGTGCAGGATCTGGTCGTCGGTCATGTTCTCGACCATGGCGCGCAGCCGGTGGTCGTCACCGAAGAAGTGGTCCCGGATGTAGGCGCCGGACTCGGTGGCGTACGTCTGGAACTGGCCGTCCGGGGTGGTGTTCATCCGGTTGACCAGCACACCGTCCCGGTCCTGGGCCAGCAGCGGGTCCCAGCTCCGGTCCCACACCAGCTTGATCACGTTCCAGCCGGCGCCCCGGAACTGGGACTCCAGCTCCTGGATGATCTTGCCGTTGCCGCGCACCGGGCCGTCGAGCCGCTGGAGGTTGCAGTTGACCACGAAGGTCAGGTTGTCCAGCCCCTCGCGGGCGGCGATGGAGAGCTGGCCCAGCGACTCCGGCTCGTCCATCTCGCCGTCGCCGAGGAACGCCCACACGTGCGAGCCGGAGGTGTCGGCGATGCCGCGTGCCTCCATGTAGCGGTTCATCCGGGCCTGGTAGATCGCGCCGAGCGGGCCGAGGCCCATCGAGACGGTCGGGAACTCCCAGAAGTCCGGCATCGAGCGCGGGTGGGGGTAGCTGGAGAGCCCGTCCGGGAACTTGGAGTGCTCCTGCCGGAATCCGTCGAGCTGGTTCTCCGAGAGCCGGTCCAGCAGATACGCGCGGGCGTAGATGCCCGGCGAGGCGTGGCCCTGGAAGAAGACCTGGTCCCCGCCGTCACCGCCGTCCTTGCCCCGGAAGAAGTGGTTGAAGCCCACGTCGTAGAGGGACGCGGAGGAGGCGAAGGTGGCGATGTGGCCGCCCACGCCGATGCCGGGACGCTGGGCCCGCGAGACCATCACGGCCGCGTTCCAGCGGGTGGCGTTGAGGATGCGGCGCTCGATCTCCTCGTTGCCGGGGAAGAAGGGCTCGCTCTTGGTGGGGATCGTGTTGACGTAGTCCGTGCTGCGCATCTCGGGCACGGCCACGCGCTTCTCGCGGGCCCGTTCGATCAGCCGCAGCATGAGATACCTGGCCCGCTCCCGGCCACGTTCGTCCACGGCGGCGTCGAGGGAGTCGAGCCACTCCTGCGTTTCCTCGGGATCGAAGTCAGGAACCTGACTCGGAAGGCCGCCAATGATGATCGGATTGCGATCGGAACCGGAAGCCACGCTGTTCCTTACCTGTCGGAGGGACCTGCCTACACGTTCCCCATCGTGTACCTGGGGAACGTGGTACGTCACCCACTGGTTCCCCGCGCCCCGGATCGGCCACCCGGATCGCCACCCGGTCAAAACGCAACGATACGCCCGGGGTGTGACGGGCATGGCAAAGTTGTTCGATGGGCGTATCGACGGATGATTCCGAAGTGCGCATAAGGGGCACATCGGTGTGATGTGGTTCTCGGGGAAACGGGATACGGTGCCAGGAGTGGCGACGAAGCGGCCCGGAACGTCACCGTTTCGGCGGTCAGGAGGGCCGGGTACTTGCGCGATCCGTCCCGCCCGTGTGGACTACGGCCAATGCTTCGCGCACGCGCGTGGCTCAGTTATTCACCAAGACATGATCAGGAGGCAACCCGTGAGCGCGACCGCGGACCACGCGGAGGAGCGGACGAACCCTGCCGCCAGGCTGGGGTTCCAGCCCGGACAGGTGGTCCAGGAGATCGGCTACGACGAGGACGTCGATCAGGAGCTCCGCGAGGCCATCGAGGAAGCCGTCGAAGGCGACCTGATGGACGAGGAATACGACGACGTGGCCGACGCCGTTGTGCTGTGGTTCCGTGATGACGACGGAGACCTCACCGATGTACTCGTGGATGCCACCACGTACATCGAAGAGGGCGGCGCCATCCTGCTTCTGACGCCGAAGACCGGCCGTACGGGGTACGTGGAGCCGAGCGACATCTCGGAGGCCGCAACCACCGCAGGGCTGACCGCTTCGAAGAGCGTCAGCGTCGGCAAGGACTGGAGTGGCTCGCGTCTGGCGACGCCGAAGGCCGCCAAGTCCGGCAAGCGTTAGAAAGAACGCGTCATCGCCACGCCGAGCGGGCCGGGACTCCCCGGTCCGCCCGGCGGTCCCGGCGTGATCGCTGCGTAGGGTGGGACCGGGCGAGTGACCCGCGCTCACCCGTACGGCACAGCGAAGGGATGCAGGACGATGGCGCTCCAGGTCGGCGACGAGGCACCCGACTTCGAACTGAAGGACAACCACGGCCGCACCGTACGGCTCTCCGACTTCCGGGGCGAGAAGAACGTGGTGCTGCTCTTCTACCCCTTCGCCTTCACCGGCGTCTGCACCGGTGAACTGTGCGAGCTGCGTGACAACCTTCCGCAGTTCACCGACCGCGACACCCAGCTGCTCGCCGTCTCCAACGACTCCATGCACACCCTGCGCGTCTTCGGCGAGCAGGAGGGCCTGGAATACCCGCTGCTCAGCGACTTCTGGCCGCACGGCAACGTGAGCCGCGCCTACGGCGTCTTCGACGAGGACAAGGGGTGCGCCGTGCGCGGCACCTTCATCCTGGACAAGACGGGCACCGTGCGCTGGACGGTCGTCAACGGCCTTCCCGACGCCCGTGACCTGACCGAGTACGTGAAGGCGCTCGACACCCTGTGAGGGCCCCGCTCCGCGCGGGAACCCGTCACTAGGATCGGCACGTTGATCCCATATCCGATGCACTACGGGGCTGTCGGCCCCTGGACACCACATGGAGGACCCGTGGGAGTCAGCCTCAGCAAGGGTGGCAACGTCTCGCTGACCAAGGAGGCTCCCGGCCTGACCGCCGTCATCGTCGGTCTGGGCTGGGACGTGCGCACCACGACCGGCACCGACTTCGACCTCGACGCCAGCGCACTGCTGCTGAACAACGCCGGCAAGGTCGCCAGCGACCAGAACTTCGTCTTCTTCAACAACCTCAAGAGCCCCGACGGCTCGGTCGAGCACACCGGCGACAACCTCACCGGTGAGGGCGAGGGCGACGACGAGCAGATCAAGATCGACCTCGCCGGCGTCCCGGCCGACGTGGAGAAGATCGTCTTCCCGGTCTCGATCTACGAGGCCGAGAACCGCCAGCAGTCCTTCGGCCAGGTCCGCAACGCGTTCATCCGCGTGGTGAACCAGGCGGGCGGCCAGGAACTCGCGCGCTACGACCTCAGCGAGGACGCCTCCACCGAGACCGCCATGGTCTTCGGTGAGCTGTACCGCAACGGCCCGGAGTGGAAGTTCCGCGCCATCGGCCAGGGCTACGCCTCGGGCCTGCGCGGCATCGCCCAGGACTTCGGCGTCAACGTCTGACGCCGTACGGCTCGCACCGCCTCCGGCGCCGTTCCGCGTTTGCGGGCGGCGCCGGAGGCGCAGGAGAACCAAGAACACCACAGGGGAGGATCAGCATGGGTGTCACGCTCGCCAAGGGAGGCAATGTCTCCCTCTCCAAGGCCGCGCCGAATCTCACGAACGTCATGATCGGGCTCGGCTGGGACGCCCGCTCCACCACCGGCGCCGCCTTCGACCTGGACGCCAGCGCCCTGCTGTGCGGCGCCGGGAACCGGGTGCTCGGGGACGAGTACTTCGTCTTCTACAACCAGCTCACCAGCCCCGAGGGCTCGGTCGAGCACACCGGCGACAACCTCACCGGTGAGGGCGAGGGCGACGACGAATCGATTCTGGTGGACCTTTCCCAGGTGCCGCCGCAGTGCGAGAAGATCATTTTCCCGGTCTCGATCCATATGGCGGACGAGCGCAACCAGTCCTTCGGCCAGGTCGCCAACGCTTTCATCCGGGTGGTCAACCGGTCCGACGACCAGGAACTCGCGCGCTACGACCTCAGCGAGGACGCCTCGACCGAAACGGCCATGATCTTCGGCGAGCTCTACCGGTATCAGGGCGAATGGAAGTTCCGTGCGGTCGGACAGGGGTACGCGTCCGGACTTCGGGGCATCGCTCTAGACTTCGGAGTCAACGTTTCGTAAAGCCGGGTACGGCGGCGGGGGAGACCTCACCCAGACAGGGTCCGGGTGGGGCCCCCAGAAGATGATGGGGTAGCCAGTGCTTCTGAAAACCTTCGGCTGGTCTTTCGCGATCACCGCGATCGGCCTGGTCGCTGCGGTCCTCTACGGGGGGTGGCAGGGCTTCGGCATCGTGGCGATCCTTTCCGTCCTCGAGATCTCGCTGTCCTTCGACAACGCGGTGGTCAACGCCGGAATCCTGAAGAAGATGAATGCCTTCTGGCAGAAGATCTTCCTCACCGTCGGCGTGCTCATCGCGGTCTTCGGCATGCGGCTGGTCTTCCCCGTCGTCATTGTCGCCATCAGCGCCAAGATGGGCCCGATCGAGGCCGTCAATCTCGCGCTGAACAACAAGGACCGCTATCAGGAACTCGTCACCGACGCCCACCCGGCCATCGCCGCGTTCGGTGGCATGTTCCTGCTGATGATCTTCCTCGACTTCATCTTCGAGGAGCGGGACATCCAGTGGCTGCGCTGGATCGAGCGGCCGCTGGCCAAGCTCGGCAAGGTCGACATGCTGTCGGTCTGCATCGCGATGATCGTCCTGCTGATCACCTCCTTCACCTTCGCCACCCACGCCCACCAGCACGGCGGCGCCCATGCCGACAAGGCCCAGACGGTGCTGATCGCGGGCATCGCGGGTCTGATCACGTACATGGTCGTCGGCGGTCTCTCCGGGTACTTCGAGGACAAGCTGGAGGCCGAGGAGGAGGCCGAGAACGAGGCCGAGGAGGAGGCCGCCCGCTCCGGCAAGCCACGCTCGGCGGTCAAGCTGGCCGGCCAGGCCGCGTTCTTCATGTTCCTGTACCTGGAAGTCCTGGACGCGTCCTTCTCCTTCGACGGTGTGATCGGCGCCTTCGCCATCACCAACGACATCGTCCTGATGGCGCTGGGCCTCGGCATCGGCGCGATGTACGTCCGTTCGCTGACCGTCTACCTGGTCCGCCAGGGCACCCTGGACGACTACGTCTACCTGGAGCACGGCGCCCACTACGCGATCGGCGCCCTGGCCGTGATCCTCATGGTCACCATCCAGTACCAGATCAACGAGGTCATCACCGGCCTGGTCGGCGTCGTCCTGATCGCCTGGTCCTTCTGGTCCTCGGTCCGCCGCAACCGCGCCCTCGCGGCCGCCGGGGGCGACGCCGGGTCGAGCGAGAAGACGGAGATCTCCTCCGGGGTGTAGACGCCCCCTAGGGGCCAAGATCAGGGACGGGGCGGGGTGTGGCATCCCGCTCGGTGAGGAACGCTTCGTAGGGGGCGGCCGACTCGGGTCGGCCGGCCCCTACGACTTTCTCCAGGGGGGCGGGCATGGGATTTCTCGACGGGCTGCTGGGCGGGCGCACCGCCGACTTCGACTCGGGCAACTCCGGGTCCAACGCGATCGAACTGACCAAGCGGCACCAGCAGGTGTCCCTCACCAAACAGGGCGCCGCCACCGGAAACCTCCGGGTCAACCTGACCTGGCGGATGCGCACCTCCGACTTCGGCGGCCCCCAGCGCGACAGCCTCTTCCGGCACCCCTTCAAGGCACTGAAACCCCCGGAAGTGATGGGCCACGGCCAGAGCATGGTCAACGTCGACCTGGACCTCGGCTGCCTCTACGAACTCGCCGACGGCACCAAGGGCGTCGTACAGCCCCTCGGCGGGTACCTGGGCGACGTCAACGCCCCGCCGTACGTCAAGCTCAGCGGCGACGACCGGTTCGGCTCCGCCTCGGGCGAGACGATGTACGTCAACCTGGACCACCGGGACGCCATCAAACGCCTGCTGGTCTTCGTGTACATCTACGACCAGACCCCGGCCTTCGACCGCACCCACGCCGTGGTCACGCTCTACCCGAGCAACGGCCCGCGCATCGAGATCGGCCTGGACGAACGCCATCCGCAGGCCCGCTCGTGCGCGGTGGTGCTGATCGAGAACGTGAAGGGCGAACTGGTCGTGCGCCGCGAGGTCAAGTTCGTCTACGGCTTCCAGGGCGAGCTGGACCGGCTCTACGGCTGGGGACTGACCTGGGGCCGCGGCTACAAGACCAAGGCGGACCGCTGAGCGTGCGCTAGCGTCCGAGGAACTGCGGCCCCTGCGGGGGCAGCCGGAAGTCCGGGTCCAGCGGGGGCGCCGCGGGGACCGGCTGGGGCTGGGGGTAGCCGTAGGCGGGCGGTGCCTGCGTCTGGACGGACTGGGGGTAGCCGTAGGTGGCCTGACTCGCCGAGGCGGGCTGCGGGTAGCCGTACGCGGGCTGCGGGGCGGAGACGGGCTGCGGATAGCCGTAGGCCGGCGGCTGCGCGGGCAGCGGCGGCAGCGGTACGGGCTGCTCCGGGGGCAGCGGCACCGAACGGGACTCGTGCGGGCGCGGCTCCTCGGCCGCCGCCTCCGACTCGTCCACCGAGATACCGAAGTCGGTGGCGAGGCCCTCCAGACCGTTGGAGTAGCCCTCGCCCAGCGCGCGGAACTTCCAGGCGTCCCCGCGCCGGTACAGCTCGCCGCAGATCAGCGCCGTCTCCGCGCCGGTCTCCGGCTTCACCTCGAACCGGGCCAGCGGCTCGGCGTCGGCGGCCGAGGCGTCGTGGACCAGCACGCACAGCGCCGGGACCCGGTCGAAGGGGACGTCGTCGGCGGAGGCCACCAGCAGGATGCGGCTCACCCCGGACTCGACCCCGGCCAGGTCCACCTGGATGGTGTCGGTCAGGCCCCCGGAGACCGGTTTCCGGCCGAGCCCCCACACCGCGCCGGAGGGGTGGCGGGGCTGGTTGTAGAAGACGAAGTCCTCGTCCGAACGCACCCGGCCGTCGGGGCCCAGCAGGAGCGCGGAGGCGTCGACCTCGGGCACGTCCTGCCCCGGCGTCCAGCGCAGCACCGCCCGGACCGCGGTGGCGTCCAGCGGGACGTTCGACCCCTTCAGCATCGCGTGCGTCATGCGGTCATCCTGCCTTCTCCGTCCTGGTCACGACAATGCGGGGGGTGTTCCGCCCGACACGGGCGGGTAACCGGAAATTCATGCCGGCCGGGAACCCCGGACATGCGTCTCTACGTACTATTACCGGCCACCCCGTGCGGAAATCACCGACCCCGCCATCCCAGTCTCGGCACCTTGAGGGAGTCCTATGCGTCATTTCGGGCACATCGCCCCCGAAACGCGGGAGCGTCTCTTCCATCAGGAGCCGTGCGCGTTCACCGCCGACTCCCCGGCCAGGCTGCTCTCGGCGGGCCTCGGGGCCACCCTGTACAGCCCGGCCACCCGTCCCCGGCTCGCCGCCGACATCGTCAAGCAGACCGGCAGCGGTGTCGTCTCGATGGTGCTGTGCCTGGAGGACTCCATCGCGGACGAGGACGTGCCCGCGGGTGAGGAGAACCTCGTCCGGCAGTTCGCCGAGCTGGACGCGGTCAGCGCCCGGACCGGCGCCGAGCCGCCCCTGCTGTTCGTCCGGGTGCGCACGCCGGACCAGATTCCCGACCTCGTCCGGCGCCTCGGCGCGAGCGTCCGGCTGCTGTCCGGATTCGTGCTGCCCAAGTTCACCGAGGAGCGCGGCGTCCCCTTCCTGGAGGCGCTGAGCGCGGCCGAGACCGCGTGCGGACGGCGGCTTTTCGCCATGCCGGTGCTGGAGTCGCCCGAGCTGCTGTACCGCGAGTCCCGGGTGGAGACCCTGGAGGGCATCGCCCGCGCGGTCGGCAAGTACCGCGACCGGGTCCTGGCGCTGCGCCTGGGCGTCACCGACTTCTGCTCCTCCTACGGCCTGCGCCGCGCCCCCGACATGACCGCGTACGACGTCCAGATCGTCGCCTCCGTCATCGGCGACGTGGTCAACATGCTGGGCCGGGCCGACGGCAGCGGGTTCACCGTGACCGGGCCGGTGTGGGAGTACTTCCGGGTCCCCGAGCGCGTCTTCAAGCCGCAGCTGCGCAGCAGCCCCTTCCTGGAGGTGCGCGCCGTCGGACTGCGCGAGAAGCTGATCGAACACGCCATGGACGGCCTGCTGCGGGAGATCTCCCTGGACCAGGCCAACGGTCTGCTCGGCAAGACCTGCATCCACCCCTCCCACGTGCTCCCCGTGCACGCGCTCTCCGTGGTCAGCCACGAGGAGTTCAGCGACGCGGCGGACATCCTCCGGCCGGACAGCGACGGCGGCGGAGTCCTCAGGTCCGCGTACACGAACAAGATGAACGAGGTGAAGCCGCACCGCGCCTGGGCCGAGCGGACCCTGCTGCGCGCGGAGGTCTTCGGGGTGGCCAACGAGGACGTCGGCTTCGTGGACCTGCTCACCGCCGGCGTGACCGGCTGAGCGCCGCCCCTCCCCCGTACCGCAGCCTCCCTCTTCGGAGGGCCTCTTCTCCCACCCCCCGAGCCGCAAGGAACGCATGAGAAACGCAGTGAACGACGGCGTCTGGTCCGGCACCTGGGTCGCCCGGCGACTCGGTGTCGAACTGGAGGGCGACGAGCACCTGACCGACCTGCTGGGGATGGCGCTGCGCCGCAACCCCAAGCGGGCCCATCTGCTGGTCTCCCAGGTGCTCGGCAAGCACGTCCCGCAGTCGCCCGCCGTGGTCCACGGCCACGGGGTCCGCCTCGGCCACCGGGTCCGCGCCCTGCTCGGGGACGCTCAGGCGGCCCGCGCGGTCGTCCTCGGGTACGCGGAGACCGCCACCGGCCTCGGCCACTCGGTCGCGGACGGCCTCGCCCTCGCCCCGTACCTGCACTCCACCCGCCGCCCGGTCGCCGGGGTCACCCCGGCCGGCGGCTTCGAGGAGTCCCACTCGCACGCCACCTCCCACCTGCTGCTCCCCGAGGACCCGGCGCTGCTGGCCGGAGACGGCCCGCTGGTGCTGGTGGACGACGAGTTCTCCACCGGCAACACCGTCCTGAACACCATCCGCGACCTGCACGCCCGCCACCCCCGGCAGCACTACGTGGTGGTCGCCCTGGTCGACATGCGCTCCGCGGAGGACACCGCCCGGCTGGACCGGTTCGCCGCCGGGATCGGCGCCCGCGTCGATCTGGTCGCGGCCGCCTCCGGGACCGTACGGCTGCCCGAGGGCGTGCTGGAGAAGGGGCAGGCGCTGGTCGCCGAGCACGAGCGGGCCGACGCCGCGTCCGGACCGGTGCCGGGCGGCGAGGTGCGCCGGGTCGACCTGGACTGGCCGGCCGGGCTGCCCGACGGCGGCCGGCACGGCTTCACCCCGGCCCACCGCGCCCGGCTGGAGGCCGCGCTGCCCGGCATGGCCGCCCGGATCGCCGAGGCACTGCCCGACGGCTCCCGCCGGGTGCTGGTGCTGGGCTTCGAGGAGCTGATGTACGCCCCGCTGCGGCTCGCGGCCGAGCTGGAGCGGACCGTCCCGGCCGAGGTGCGGTACTCCACCACCACCCGCTCACCCGTCCTCGCCGTGGACGACCCCGGCTACGCGATACGCACCCGGCTCGCCTTCCCCGCCCACGACGACCCGGCGGACGGCCCCGGCGAGCGGTACGCGTACAACGTCGCCGGCGCGGGCTTCGACACCGTGGTGGCCGTCGTCGACTCCGCCGCCGACACTCCCGCCCTGCACGCCCCGGACGGCCTGCTCGCCCGGCTCGCGGAGCACGCCCCGCACGTCCTGCTGGCGGTCGTGCCCGCCCACCAGCCCCAGCTTCCCGAAAGGCCGGCCATGCTGCCCGAGCCCCTCCGCGGCCCCGCCTTCTCCTCGTACGCCCCCGACGAGGTCGGCTGGCTGCTCCAGGACCTCTCCTCGGTCGGCCTGGAGGCGCCCACCGAGGAGCGCGAGGAGGCCGTGCAGAACGGCGGCGCGCACTACGCGGAGTCGCTGCCGGTCGAGTACCAGCCCAGCGAGCGCTACCAGGCCCTCTTCCACGCCGCCCTGGACACCTCCGCCGACCGGATCGCCCGCGCGGTCGGCGTGGTCACCGAGACCGTGCTCACCGAGCGCGGCGGCACCCCGGTCCTGGTCTCCCTCGCCCGCGCCGGAACACCGGTCGGCGTCCTCATGCGCCGCTGGGCCGAGCAGCGGTACGGCACCGAACTCCCGCACTACGCCGTCTCGATCGTCCGGGGCCGGGGCATCGACGCCAACGCCCTGCGCTGGCTGGCCGAGCACCACGACCCGCGTGACGTCGTCTTCGTGGACGGCTGGACCGGCAAGGGTGCCATCACCCGCGAACTCAGCGCGGCAGTCGAGGAGTTCGAGCGCGCCGAGGGTGTCACCGGCTTCGACCCGGAGATCGCCGTCCTCGCCGACCCTGGCTCCTGCGTGCGCACCTACGGCACCCGCGACGACTTCCTCATACCCTCCGCCTGCCTCAACTCCACGGTCTCCGGCCTGATATCGCGCACCGTGCTCCGCGCCGACCTGGTCGGCCCGGACGACTTCCACGGTGCGAAGTTCTACCGCGAACTGGCCGACGCCGACGTGTCGGTGGCCTTCCTGGACGCCATCTCGGCTCGCTTCCCCGAGGTCCGCGACGAGGTGGACGCGGCCGTCAAGGAACTGCTCGCCGAGGACCGCACCCCGACCTGGGAGGGCTGGCGCGCGGTGGAGCGGATCAGCGAGCAGTACGGCATCCACGACGTGAACCTGGTCAAGCCCGGCGTCGGCGAGACCACCCGGGTGCTGCTGCGCCGGGTGCCCTGGAAGATCCTCGCCAAGGCGGGCGCGGGCGCCGACCTCGACCACGTCCGGCTGCTCGCCGAACAGCGCGGGGTGCCGGTGGAGGAGGTCGACGGCCTGCCGTACACCTGTGTCGGCCTGATCCACCCCCGGTACACCCGCGGTGCAACCGGCGCCGACGGCCGGGCGGTGAGCGCCCGATGACGGTACTGGTGGCCAGCGACCTCGACCGCACGCTGATCTACTCGGCGGGTGCCCTCGCCCTCACCATGCCCGACGCACGGGCGCCCCGGCTGCTCTGCGTGGAGGTGCACGAGGCCCGCCCGCTGTCCTTCATGACGGAGACGGCGGCCGCGCTGCTGACCGAGCTGGCGGACGCGGCGGTGTTCGTCCCGACGACCACCCGGACCCGTACCCAGTACAACCGGATCAACCTGCCCGGCCCGCCCGCCCGGTACGCGATCTGCGCCAACGGCGGCCATCTCCTGGTCGACGGCGTCACCGACCGGGACTGGCACGCCTCGGTGCAGGCCCGGCTGGCCGACGAGTGCGCGCCGCTCGCCGAGATCACCGACCATCTGCGCCGGGCCTCCGACCCGGTCTGGCTGCGCAAGCAGCGGGTGGCGGAGGACCTGTTCGCCTACCTGGTGGTCGAGCGGGAGCTGCTGCCCGAGGAGTGGGTGGGGGAGCTGGCCGGGTGGGCCGGGGAGCGGGGCTGGACGGTGTCGCTCCAGGGCCGCAAGATCTACGCCGTTCCGCAGCCGCTCACCAAGGGCGCGGCGGTGCGTGAGGTGGCCCGGCGGACCGGCGCGGAGCTGACGCTCGCGGCCGGGGACTCGCATCTGGACGCCGACCTGCTGCTGGCCGCCGACCGGGGCTGGCGCCCCGGCCACGGCGAGCTGGCCGACAGCGGCTGGGGGGCGCCCACGGTCGGCGCGGTGGCCGAGCGCGGGGTGCTGGCGGGGGAGCGGATCACCCGCGAGTTCCTGCGGGCGGCGCGGGGCGCGGTGGTCCCGGCGCGGCTGCCCGCGTAGGAGTACGGCGGGCGGCGGAACGGCACCGGATGTCCGGTGCCGTTCTCATGTCCCGCTCAGCCGCAGCAGCCGCCCCCGCAGCAGCCACCGCCGCCTCCGCCCGAGGGGGCCGGAGCGGCGGAGGAGCCGCCGACGGCCACCGCCGACAGCAGCTTCACAGTGTCGTCGTGGCCCTCGGGGCAGGCGGCGGGCGCGGCGGACTCCGCCATGGGGCGGCTGAGTTCGAAGGTGTCGCCGCAGGTCCGGCAGCGGTACTCGTAGCGAGGCATGCGCACAGGTTAGCCGCCGGACGCCGTCCGCAGGGGTGTCACTCGGGCTTCGTGTCCGGCCCGGTGACGGCGCGCTTGTCCGGAGTGGTGAGGGCCGGGTCCTCGTGAGCGGCCTTCTCGGCCTCGGGGTGCCGGGAGCGCCAGTAGGGGTTGTCGTGCGGGAGGGACGAGCCGACCCGGCCGTACATGCCGAAGGTCATCAGCAGCAGGCCGACGATGAAGGTGAAGAACACGTTCTGGATGCGGAACGCCAGGAAGTTGTTCGTGGTGCCCAGCAGACCCAGGTTCAGGAAGCCGCTCAGGATGAACAGCACGCCGAAGACCATGTTCAGGGTGGAGGCGAAGTTGCCGCCGATCACCATGCCGGCCAGCAGGATCACGCCGACGCAGATGGAGAGCACGCTCAGCGCGCCGTTGGTGTTCAGGCCCGCGATCGTGTCGCTGCCGACGTTGAAGGCACCGATGTGGCCGACCAGGCCGAGGATGCCGAAGATGAGCAGGAAGAGCCCGATCAGACCGGCACCGATGCGGTAGACGAGGTTCAGTTTGTGGTCGACCGGCAGGTGCTCGTCGAGCACGGTGCGGCGCCGGGTGGACTGCTTGTCGCGCGAGTGCACTGCGTGTGCGGCCATGTCGCCTCCTCGGGGGCGCGTGCGGAGGCCGTCCCGTACCCCTCAATACTCACCAGGGGCGCGCACACCGGCAACAGGGGCGCCGCCGGGCGGGGGCTCACTGGGTGGGGCCGCCGCGCTCCTCGCGGATCTGCGCCACAGTCCGCGCGACCGTGTTCCGTACCGCCTCGGTCTCGGTGAGGAAGTGCCAGTAGTCGGGGTGCCGGCCGCTGTCCAGTGCGGCGACCGCGCGGTCCAGCCGGGCCACCGCCTCGTCCAGCGGGCGGGCGTGCCGGGGGTCCGGCGCGCTGCGGCCGGTCATCGCCAGCCGCTGGGCGTCCCGGAGCGCGAACCGGGTCCGCTCGATCTCCTGCCGGGGGTCCTTCTGAACGGCGTTCAGCCTGGTCAGCCGGTCACCGGCGGCCGAGACCGCCTCGTCGGTGGTGTTCAGCAGGGCCCGTACGGTCGACAGCAGCGACGTGGCGTCCGGCCAGCGCTGGGCCTCCCGCGCGGCGCGGGCCTCGGTCAGCTTGCGCTCGGCCTGGCGGACGTTCTCGGCGGCCTGCTGGGGCACCTGCTGGAGGTCCTGCCAGCAGGCGGCCGAGAACCGGCGCCGCAGCTCACTCAGCACCGGCTCTATCTGCCCGCTGCGGGTGGTCAGGGCCTGGGCGCGGGTGCTCAGGCTGGACAGTCGGCGGTCGATCTCGGCGGCGCGCTCCGGCAGCCGCTCGGCCTCGGCCCGGATCGCCCCGGCCTCCCGCTGCACCCGCTCGGCCCGCTCCAGCGTGGCCGCGACACCGTGCTGTCCCGCGCCCTGGTTCAGCTTCGTCAGCTCGGGGGCCAGGGCGGCGAGGCGGGCGGCCAGGTCGTCGGCGCTCAGCCGCTTCTCGCGTACGGCGTCCAGCGCGTTGCTCGCGCCGAGCAGGGCCTGCCGGGCGCGCTCCACGGCGGGCGCCAGCCGGGCGAGCTGGGTCTCGGCGCTGCCGAGGAGCGGGCCGAGGGAGGTGGTGAAGCGGTCCAGCTCGCCCTTGACCCGCACCAGTTCGTCCTTGGCGGCGGTCAGCTCGGTGCGGGCGCGGTTCGCGGTGGCCGCGTCGAGGTCGTCCCGGTCGAGGTCCTGGGCGTCGACGGCCTGGATGTACGTCTGGCTCGCCTCGTCTATGCGCCGGCCCAGCGCCTCGAAGTCGGCGATGGCGCGGCGGGCGGCGGGGGAGTCGTCGACGGCGGAGATGGTCTCGATGGAGATGCGCAGGTCGCGCTGGGCGGTGTCCAGCTCGTAGAACGCGGCCGCCGCCGCGTCCTTCGCCGCCTGCGCCTCGGCCCGCTGGCTCTCGGCGCGCCCGCCGAACCAGCGCCGGGTGCCGCCGCCCGCGAACGCGCCGGCCACGGTGAGCGCGGCCAGCACGGGGAGACTCATCAGGGTGAGGGCGTCGCGCACGGGGGACGGCGGGTGCGGGTGGGTCTGCGGTGCTGACGTGCCCGGTGTCGCCGTCACATCCCTCTCCCGTGCTGCGGTTGGCCCTGGGTGGTGTCATTCTCCCACCCGTTCAAGACGAACACACGGCCCGGTCAGTTCACCCCCGCCGCGACCGGTCCCGGGGTTTGCGGGACACCGCCCGGGGCAAGGTAGGCTGTCGACTCGTCCTGGCCACGCGCCGGGTCCGGGGTGCGTAGCTCAGGGGTAGAGCGCCTGCCTTACAAGCAGGATGTCGGCGGTTCGAAACCGTCCGCGCCCACCGTGTGAAGTGGCAGGCCAGGGGCTTGCGGCGGCCTTCCGGATGTCCGGGGGGCCGTTTTTCGTGGCCGGAGTCCACTTGGAGTCCACAACGCCGCCGGGGCTACTCCGCCCGTACCGGCCGACCCCGCACCTCCAGACTGCCCAGCAGCTCCGCCGTGGCCTGGGTGACGGCGTCCACCGCGCGGTCGAACGCCTCGCGGTTGTGGGCGGCGGGGGCCCGGAAGCCCGAGACCTTGCGTACGTACTGCAGCGCGGCGGCGCGGATGTCGTCCTCGGTGGCCTCACCGGGCAACACGGGCGGCCGCAACGTCTTGATACTCCGGCACATGCCTCAAGTCTGCTCCAACGGGGCCGCGCGTGAAGGATGATCGGCGCGAGGCGGCCACCGGATGTCGGGGCCGACCGTAGGAGAGGACACGTTCATGACGAGCAAGCCCACGGTGGCGATACTCGGCCCCGGCGGCATCGGCGGACTTCTCGCCGCCCTGCTGTCCCGTGCCGGGCACCGGGTCGTCTGCCTGGCGCGGGAAGGCACGGCGGAGGTGCTGCGCCGGGACGGGATCCAGGTGCGCAGCGGGCAGTTCGGGGACTTCGGTGCGGCGGTGGAGGCGGACACCGAGCTGCGTGAGCCGGTCGACGTCTGCCTGATCACCGTCAAGCACACCACGCTGGACGCGGCCCTGACCCGCGTACCGCCCGCCGTGCTCGGTGACGCCCTGGTCGTGCCGCTGCTGAACGGTGTCGAACACCCGGCTTCGCTGCGTACGCGGTACGTGCCCGAGCTGGTCGCCCCCGCGACGATCCGGGTGGAGTCCACCCGCGTCCAGGGCGGGGACGGCGAGGGCGTGGTGATCGAACACGGCAGCCCCTTCACCGAGGTCGACCTCGCGGGTGCGGCGACGGTACGGCCCCGCCTCGACGCCCTGGCCTCGGCTCTCACGGGGGCCGGTGTGACGGCCCGCGTGGTGGACGACGAGACGGCGGCCCTGTGGGCCAAGATGGCCTTCCTCGCCCCGTTCGCCCTGCTCACGACGCGGTACGGGGTGCCGATCGGCGAGGTCCGTACGCGCTGCCGCGCCGAGCTGGAGGCCCTGGTGGCCGAGACGGCGGAGGTCGCCCGCGCCTGCGGTGCCCCGGCGGACCCGGCCGGGTCCCTCGCCCGCTACGACCTGTTCCCGGCGGCGGCCAAGTCCTCGATGCAGCGGGACGCGGAGGCGGGCCGGGCTCTCGAACTCGACGCGATCGGCGGGGCGTTGCTGCGGGCGGCGGAGCGGCACGCGGTGGCGGTGCCGGTGGCGGCGCGGTTGGTGAAGGAACTGGGCGGCGCCGGCGCCTGAGGCCACTCGTTCGAATGAACTGCCCGGCGAAGCTCGCCACTGAAAATCGAACAGGCGTACTATTGCCGTGTGTCTGCGTCCCATGGATTCCCCAGTGACCTGCTCGCCGGGCAGGAGGAGCTGCATCAGATCAGGGCCGAGCTGTCGGCCCTGCTCAAGCGGCTGCCCTGGTCGGTCGAGCCGCTGGACGGCTTCACCGACGACACCGGCTGGCGCAGGATCGAACGCCCCGCGTCCCCCGGCTGGACCGCCGACGAACAGGCCGAGGTCGAGAAACTCCGCCGCCGCGAACACGAACTGGCCGTCTTCATCACCGGCCACCGCTACTGGACCGAGCTAGCACCCCCGGACCGCCCCCAGGCCCGCGCACACCTCAAGCACGCCCACGAGGAGCAGTGACTCAGCCGGGGTGCGGCTCGGCGCGGGTGGGTCGCCCGTGGCTCAGGACTCCGCAGGCCGGCGGCGCATCAGGTACGCCGCTGCGGCGCCCGCGCCGGTGAGGGCCGCGAGGGAGACGGCTGTGGCGAGCCAGGCGGTGCCGAGCCAGCGGGTGCCGTAGTAGCCGAGGGCGGCGCTGTAGGCGGCCCAGGAGAGGCCGGCGAGGGCGGACCAGGGGACGAAGTCGCGGGCGCGGCGGTGGGCGGCTCCGGCGCAGAAGGAGACGACGGAGCGGCCGGCGGGGGCGAAGCGGGCGAGGACGACCAGGGCGCCGCCGCCGCGCGAGAGCGCCTCGCCGAGACGTTCCTGCGCATTGGTCAGCCGCCGGGAGCGGGCTATGGCCCGGTCCAGCCGCTCACCGCCGCGCCAGGCGAGCCGGTAGGCGACGAGGTCGCCCAGTACGGAGGCCGTCGCCGCCAGCAGGATCAGTACCAGGACGTCCGGCACGTCATGCGGGACCTGCCCGGCCGCCGCACCCGTACCCGCCGCCGCCGCGGTGGCCGCCGCGACGACCAGGACGCCGCTGGGCAGTACCGGCAGGAAGACATCGAGCAGCACCGAGACGGCCACCACGGCGTAGATCCATGGGCCGGTCGCCAGCGCCCCGACGCTCTCCAGCACGATTACTCCCCGTCGCTCCCCCGATTACAGCCATACAGCGTACGCCTGACCGGTGACAGGAGGTTCATGGGGGGATCAAGTGATCATCACAACATGCTCACGTCAGTCGGGTCGCAATGCCCTCGTACGTCGCCTTTCACCCGTGCGGCGCGCCCATGGGGCGGCCGGATCACTTGTCCCGTACCAACGTGTGGGGGGCTCATGCGATCACGGGAAAGAAGGTGTGCTCCATGCTGGCGACCCTGAGCGCGGTGACGGCGGCGGTACTGCTGGGCGGCACCACCGGTGGCTACACCGTCGACGCCGAGGGCCGGTTCGCGCCGCCCGCCGCCTTCATCCCCTCGGCGGCGGTGACGTACGACCAGTCCTATGTCCCGGCCGCCGCGTCCATCCGGGTACGCCAGCACACTGATACGGGTGGTGCCACCACGATCGACCTGCGCATCACCGGCACACGCCCCGATCACTCCTTCGGGGCCTCCGTACACCGGTACCCGTGCGGCGCGCTCCCCGCCGACGCCGGCCCCCGGTACCAGGATCAGCCCGGCGGAGCCGACGGCGACGAGGTCCGGCTCGACTTCACCACCGACGCCCGGGGCACGGGTGCCGCGACCGACCGGCACAGCTGGGGACTCCGGCGCGGCGAGGCCGCCTCCGTGGTGATCCAGGACCGCCCCGGCGACGACGCCACCCGCGTCGCCTGCTTCACGGTTCCCTTCGGCTGGGTCACCGCCTGATGGGGCGCGGGACCACGAGCAGCGGGAACGCAGAGGGGGCGGGACGAACTCCGTCCCGCCCCTCCCGTGCCCGGCCCTCAGGCCGCTATCGGCTCCCGCGCCCGCTCGCCCGACTCCGCCGAAGCCACCCGCCGGTCGAGTCCGAACGCCCCCGACCCCGTGAAGATCAGCAGGAAGAAGGCCCAGCAGAAGAGGACGGACAGTTCGCCGCCGTTCTGGATGGGCCAGAACGCGGCCTGCTGGTGGACGTCGAAGTAGGCGAAGGCCATGGAGCCGGAGGCGATCAGCGCGGCGCCGCGCGTACCGAGGCCGAGCAGGACCAGGGCGCCGGCGACGAGCTGGATGACCGCCGCGTACCAGCCGGGCCAGGCGCCCGTGGCGATCGTGCCGCCGTGGGTACCCGCGGCGCCGCCGAGGACGCCGAAGAGCGAGGCGGCGCCGTGCACGGCGAACAGCAGGCCGATGACGATGCGGAACAGCCCGAGCACGTACGGCTGGGCGGTGTCGAGACGTGCGGACAGGGGTGCGGACATGGGGGGAGGACTCCTCTTTCGGGGCCGGAGGTGGGGCGGCGGGTACCGAACGAGGGCCCAGGTTAGGTAAGCCTCACTCATACTTGCAAGTTCAACATTCAGCCATGATCGGCAAATGACGACGGCCCGCCCCGGCCGGGAGGCCGAAGCGAGCCGTGAAAGCAGGGGTCGGACCGTCAGCAGCCCGACAGGTAGTTCGTCAGCGCGCTCTTCTCCGCCGAGTCCACCGAGAGGTTGTAGTAGTACTTCACCTGCACCCACGCCCGGACGTATGTGCACCGGTACGACGTCAGGCTCGGCATCCAGGTGGCCGGGTCCTGGTCGCCCTTGGACTGGTTCACGTTGTCCGTGACCGCGAGGAGCTGCGGCCGGGTGACGTCGTTGGCGAAGCCCTGCCGCTGCGCCGTCGTCCACTTGCTCGCGCCCGAGTCCCACGCCTCGGCCAGCGGTACGAGGTGGTCGATGTCCACGTCGGAGGCGGCGCCCCAGGTCGCGCCGTCGTACGGGGAGTACCAGCTGCCGCCGGTCGCGACGCAGGCGGAGTCGGTCGTGACGTTCGTACCGTCCCGCTTGAGTATGTACTCGCGGGTGTTGCAGGTGCCGCTGATCGTGATCCAGGTCGGGAACAGGTCCCGCTGGTAGCCGGTGCGGTTCTCGGTGGCCACGGTGAGCTGGGAGAGGTAGCTCCGGGCGGTGGCGCCGCTGACCGGGGTGGGCAGGGCGGCCGAGGCGGCGGGGGAGTTGAACAGGGCGGCGGAGGCGAGCAGACCGGTGGCCGCGGCGACGACACCGAGGCGTCGACGCGCGTAGAACCGGGACGAGCGGGACATGCGGAACATATGAACTCCCTTGTGGGGTAGGAGTGTTGGCGCGCGGGCAGGGGAATGCTCGCCAGGTGGCGTTGCGGTGGGGTGAGCGCCCGGTAAGAAGCTAGTGACGCGTTCATGACACGACAAGGTTCACGACGGAACTTTCACGTCCCGTACCATGGACGGTGCAGAAGGGGAGTAGCTCTTCGCCGGACCGTCGACATACTGCTCAGCGAGCCTGAGCCGGCGCCCGGAGGCGGAATCCCGTGGGACCCGCCAGCGAGACCTTCGGCAAGCAGTGCACGCCCGCGCCTCACGGCGCGGGTGCCCAGTGTGCTGCCGTGCCGAGGTGTCTCACGCGTGGAACGCGCACTCTCGGCGGGGCGGCCCCGACCGATTGAGGAACCTTGATCAGCATTACCGTGACGGCGCTCGTCTTCGGCGTCATCTTCCTCGCCGAACTCCCGGACAAGACCGCGCTCGCCGGTCTCGTGCTCGGCGCCCGTTACCGCGCGTCGTACGTCTTCGTCGGCGTCGCCGCGGCCTTCCTGGTGCATGTGGTGCTCGCCGTCGCGGCGGGCAGCGTCCTGACCCTTCTTCCGCAGCAGATCGTCCACGCCATCACCGGTGTGCTCTTCCTCGGCGGCGCGGCCGTGCTGCTGCTGAAGAAGGACGAGGGCGAGGAGGAGATCAAGAAGCCCGCCAACCAGTCCTTCTGGAGGGTCGCCGGTACGGGCTTCATGCTCATCCTGGTCGCCGAGTTCGGTGACCTCACCCAGATCATGACCGCCAACCTCGCCGCCCGCTACGACGACCCGATCTCGGTCGGCCTCGGCGCGGTGCTCGGCCTCTGGGCGGTCGCCGGCCTCGGCATCGTCGGCGGCAAGGCCCTGATGAAGCGGGTCCCGCTGCGGCTGATCACCCAGATCGCGGCCCTGCTGATGATCGGCCTGGGCGTGTGGAGCCTGTACGAGGCGATCGCGGGCTAGCGCCTGGCCGGCGGGGGGAGCGGGGGAGCGGGGGTGCCGGTCGGGGTCGGCCCCCCTCCCCCTCCAGGCGTGGTGGCGGGAAGCCCTCCGCGTTTTGTACCGTAGGGGAACAAAGTGGCTCCCGCTCGTTTCCCCTGACCGGCGGGCGGGGCCGCCTTGTTCCCGACTGGGAAGCCCGTTGGGCCCCTCGCGTCTCTGGAGCTGCCGATGGCCACCGTTCTCACCGCCCGCGCCCTCCTGCTCGACATGGACGGCACCCTCGTCAACTCCGACGCCGTGGTCGAGCGCATCTGGCGGCGCTGGGCCGCCGCCCAGGGGCTCGACGGCGACGAGGTGATGAGCGTCGTGCACGGCAGGCAGGGACACGCCTCCATGGCGCTGCTGCTGCCGGAGCGCCCCGTCGAGGAGAACCTCGCGGACAACGCCCGCATGCTCGCCGCGGAGACCGCCGACATGGACGGCGTGATCGAGGTCCCCGGCGCCACCGCCTTCCTCGCCGCCCTCACCGGCACCCCGCACGCCCTGGTCACCTCCGCCGACGTCGCCCTCTCCACCGCCCGCATGGCCGCCGCCGGCCTCCCCCTGCCCGAGGTCCGCGTCACAGCCGAGTCGGTCGGCGCCAGCAAGCCCGACCCCGAGGGCTTCCTCAAGGGCGCGGCGGAACTCGGCATCGACCCCGCCGACTGCGTCGTCTTCGAGGACTCCGGCGCGGGCATCACGGCGGGCCGCGCGGCCGGTATGCGCGTAGTGGGCGTCGGCCCCCGCGCCGCCCAGCACGGGCCGGACGTGACGGTACGAGACCTGACCGAGGTAGCCGTCGCGGTGCTGGCCGACGGGCGTGTGCGCCTCACGGTGGGCTGAGCCGGAAGGCTCTCCTTCCGAGGGCACGGTCCGCGCGTCCGGCATCCGCACGTCGATCAGGACGCACTGAACCCACCGGGAAGCCCGTCGCGGCTCCCGTCCCCCGTACGGCCGTATCCGAGCCCTGCCCGCCTGCCCCGCCCGAGCCCGGTCCCGCGCCCCCGGCACCCCCTCCGTCACCGTCCCCGACAGGCCGTAATCGTCCTCACCCTCGACCATGGAAGCCGGGCATTCGAGCCTCGGGAGGTCTTCATGGCCCTGGATACGCATGGTGCCGCCGAAGGGGTGCGTCGGGGGGAGCGGGTCGACAAGAGCGTGCTCGTGTCCATCGGGGCTCTGTTGCTCGGGCTGCTGCTGGCCGCGCTGGACCAGACGATCGTGTCGACGGCGCTGCCGACCATCGTGAGCGATCTGGGCGGGCTCGATCATCTGTCCTGGGTCGTCACGGCGTATCTGCTGGCGTCGACGGCCGCGACCCCGCTGTGGGGGAAGCTCGGGGACCAGTACGGGCGGAAGCGGCTGTTCCAGCTCGCCATCGTGATCTTCCTGATCGGGTCCGCGCTGTGCGGCATGGCGCAGAACATGCCCCAGCTCATCGGGTTCCGGGCGCTCCAGGGGCTCGGCGGCGGCGGGCTCATGGTGCTGTCGATGGCGATCGTCGGCGACATCGTCCCGCCCCGCGAACGCGGCCGGTACCAGGGCCTCTTCGGGGCCGTGTTCGGGGCCACCAGCGTGCTCGGGCCGCTGCTCGGCGGGCTGTTCACCGAGCACCTGAGCTGGCGCTGGGTGTTCTACGTCAACCTGCCCATCGGCATCGTCGCGCTCCTCGTCATCGCCGCCGCCCTGCACATCCCGCGCCGCACCTCCCGGCACACCATCGACTACCTCGGCACCCTGCTGATCGCCTCCGTCGCCACCTGCCTGGTGCTGGTCGCCTCGCTCGGCGGGACGACCTGGCCGTGGGCGTCGGGCCGGATCATCGGGCTCGCCGTGCTGGGCGTGCTGCTCGCGGTCGCGTTCGTCGCGGTGGAGCGGCGGGCCGCCGAGCCGGTGCTGCCGCTGAAGCTGTTCGGCATCCGCACCTTCTCCCTCGCCGCCGTGATCAGCTTCATCGTCGGCTTCGCGATGTTCGGCGCGATGACCTACCTGCCGACCTTCCTCCAGATCGTGCACGGCATATCGCCCACCATGTCCGGCGTCCACATGCTGCCGATGGTGGTCGGACTGCTGCTGACCTCGACCGTCTCCGGTCAGATCGTCAGCCGTACCGGCCGCTGGAAGGTGTTCCCGGTCGCGGGCACCGCCGTCACCGCGCTCGGCCTGCTCCTGCTGCACCAGCTCGACGAACACAGCTCCACGCTGGAGATGAGCCTGTACTTCTTCGTCTTCGGGCTCGGACTCGGTCTCGTCCTCCAGGTGCTCGTCCTCATCGTGCAGAACGCGGTCTCCTACGAGGACCTCGGCGTCGCCACCTCCGGCGCGACCTTCTTCCGCTCCATCGGCGCCTCCTTCGGCGTCGCCATCTTCGGCACCGTCTTCTCCAGCCGCCTCGGCGACAAGCTCGCCGAAGCCTTCCGGGGCGTCCGGCTGCCGGCCGGGGTCTCGCCCGACGCGCTGGAGGCCGACCCGCGCGGCATCGGCGCGCTGCCGCCCCCTCTGCGGCCGGCCGCGCTGCACGCCTTCTCCTCGTCCATCACCGATGTCTTCCTCTACGCCGCCCCGGTCGCGTTCCTCGGCTTCGTGCTGTCCTGGTTCCTCAAGGAGGACCGGCTGCGCGGCTCGGTCACCGCGCCGGACGCCTCCGAGACCATCCCGCCCAACCCGGTCCACCGCTCCTCCTACGAGGAGGTGTGCCGCGCGCTGTCCACGCTCGGCACCCGCGAGGGGCGGCGGGAGATCTACCAGGAGATCACCGCCCGCGCCGGGTACGACCTGCTGCCCGCCGCGAGCTGGATGCTGCTGCGGATGCGCAAGTACGGGACCGTGGAGCCGTACATGCTCGCCGAGCGCGCTCCCGTGCCGCTCAGCACGGTGCTGGCCGCCGCCCGGCAGGTGGAGGAACGGCGGCTCGCCGCGCGCGACGGGCTGGAGCTGTCGCTCACCCCGGCCGGGGCTGAGGTCGCCGAGGGGCTGGCGAAGGCTCGTGAGGACTCGCTGTCCGACCTGCTGGGGGACTGGTGGGGGCCCGGACGGCCCACGGATCTGGTGCAGTTGGTGCGGGAGCTCACCGCCGAGCTGTGCGGCTCCGAGCGGGAGCGGCCGCAGCTGCGGAAGCCGGGGTGAGGTCCTTGGTGAACCAGTGCTCGGCGTACGGGTCCTCGTTGTGCCGTTCCGTCTCGGTGTAGCCGAGCCTGGCGTAAAGGGTGCGGGCCTCGATCAGGTCCGTGCGGGTGTCCAGGATCATCCGGCGGGCGCCCAGCGTGCGGGCGGCCTCCTCGGCGGCGCGGACCAGCGGGGCGGCGCCGCCACGGCCGCGCTTGTGCTCGTGGAGGAAGACGCGGGTGAGTTCGGCGGTGTCCGGAGTGAGGAGGCGTACGCCCGCCGAGCCAGCCGGTTCACCGGCGTACCGGGCCACCAGCAACTCGCCCTTCGGCGGGGTGAGTTCGGCGCCGGTGCGGGCCGTGATCTCGCGCTCCAGCTCGGCCGGGTCGGTGCGGTGTCCCTCGTGCAGGAGGTACCAGCGGTCGCTGACCTCGGTGTAGTAGGCCCGCCACAGGGCCGCGGCCACCGGGGAGTCGTACGGTTCCGGGGCGAAGGTCCACGTCGTCATGCGGGCCATCCCAGCGGGGTGCGCGGGGCGCGGGCAAGCGGGTTTCAGGCGCCGGTGCCCCTGCGGCGCCGCCACTCGGCCACGACCTCGTCCACGTCGTACGGCTTCTTGCCCAGCGGGGGGCCCGGCGGGGGCCGGAACATCATGTCCTTGATCTTGACGTTGACGGCGGTGACGATCTCCCGGACGGCACGTTCCGAGGGTGCCGCGTACGCCGCCGCGAGCGCGTCCTCGGCCTCCTTGCGCAGGGCGAGTGCCGGGGGCAGCACGGCCAGGCCCTCACGGGCCATCTTCCGCTTCACCCACCAGAGTTCGTCGTACGCGCTGTCCAGACCGGCGGGCAGGGGCTCGCCCGCGCCGGGCAGGGCGTCGAACTCGCCCCGGCGCTGGGCGGCGTCGATCTGGTGGTCCACCCACGACTCGAACGGGACACCCGGTGGCTTTCGTTCAGTCATGCCCCTCATTGTGCCGGACGTGGGTGAGCCGGGCGTTCTATCATGCGGCGGCGGTGCGGCGATCAGGGGTCCGTGCCCAGGGGCTTCAGGGGGAACTCGCGTGCTCGAACTCACCATGGCCGCCGTCTCCAGCGAGGAAGCGGGTGCCACGGCCGGCATGACGATGGCCGAGGCGCCCAGCGAACCGGGCGCCGCGCTCCGGGTGGGCCGGGACGGCGCGGTGTGCCGGCTGGTCACCCCGGAGGACTGGCTCTTCGTCTCCCGCGTCCACCTGGAGTTCCTCTGCGGCCCCGACGGCGGCTGGCAGCTCTCCTGGCTCCACGGCTCCCAGCCCGACCCCTCCTCCGAGGTCCGCCTCACCGTCGGCGAATACGCCCAGACCGTCCCCTACGGCGGCTCCGTCCGCCTCCCCCGAGGAGCCTCCGGCGAGGTCGTCATCCAGGACCGCACGGCCCCGCGCAGCGTGAACGTGGGCTTCTACCACGAGGTGTAGCTGCCGCCGGCTCAGCGATGAGGGGGGGTGTTCCCGGCCACGCCGTCGGCCCTGCGGGCCGGGCTGCTCGCGGGGGCATGCACGGACACCCTGGCGGGGCGGACCCCCGCCGGGGTCGGGTGCGGGCCGTGTTTCCCGGCGCCCCGACCCCGGCGTGCTGTCGGCCGGCCGGTGGCCCCGGCTGCCGCGGGAGTTGGGGTCAGCTCACCACGCGGGCCAGGGCGAAGCCGTCGTAGCCCTTGCCGCCTACTGTCTGGAGGGCGGTGCCGGTGAGGCGGGGGTGGTCGGCGATGAGGTCGATGGCGGTGCGGGTGCCGGTGATGGCGGGGTCGGTGCTGGTGGGGTCGGCGACGTGGCCGTCGCGGACGACGTTGTCGAGGATGATCAGGCTGCCGGTGCGGGTGAGGCGCAGGGCCCACTCGACGTAGTGCGGGTTGTTCGCCTTGTCGGCGTCGATGAAGACGAGGTCGAAGGGGGCCGGGTTCTCGTCGGCGAGGTGGGGGAGGGACTCCAGCGCCGGGCCGACCCGTACGTCCACGACGCGGTCGAGGCCCGCGCGGGCGATGTTGCGGACGGCCACGTCGGCGTGGACCGGGCTGTGCTCCAGCGTGACCACGCGGCCGTCCTCGGGCAGCGCGCGGGCCAGCCAGATGGTGCTGTACCCGCCGAGGGTGCCGATCTCCAGCACCGTACGGGCACCCTGGATCTGCGCGAGGAGCTGGAGGAACTTGCCCTGTGGGGCGGTCACCGCGATGGACGGCAGCCCGGCCGCCTCCGAGTCGCGCAGCGCGGCCCGCAGGACGTCGTCGTCCGGTGCGAGCCGGCTGGTGAAGTAGAGGTCGACGTCGTCCCACCGCTGCGACTCGCTCATGCGTGTGCTGCCTTTCCCGAGTGTCCGTTCAAAGCCTCTGCCAGGGTCCATGGTGCATCCCGGAAAGACAGAAGTGGGCGCGGGAACCGTACGTACGGTTCCCGCGCCCACCTCGCCCGGAGAAAGACCCCTAGGGGGTGTCTTGTCGATCACGCCGGCCTGATCGACAAGGCACCCCCTACTGCTTGGCCTCCACCGCGGGCGGCGAGCCCGGCAGCGGACGGCCGGCGGACTCGCTCATCCGCCACACCGCGAAACCACCGATGACGGCGGCACCCATCATGTAGTAGGCGGGCATCATCAGGTTGCCGGTCGCCCCGATCAGCGCGGTGACCACCAGCGGGGTCGTACCGCCGAACAGGGACACCGAGACGTTGAAGCCGATCGACAGCGAGCCGTAGCGCACCCGGGTCGGGAACAGCGCCGGCAGCGCGGCCGGCATGGCGGCGGTGAAGCAGACCAGCAGCAGACCCAGCGCGCCCATGCCGAGCGCGACGGCGACCAGGCTGCCCTGGCGGATCAGCAGCACGGCCGGGATCGACAGGAACAGGAAGCCCGCGCAGCCCGCGGCGATCATCGGACGGCGGCCGACACGGTCGGTCAGGGCGCCCGCGAACGGCTGGACGATCATCATCAGGGCCATCACCGCGAGCACGACCAGCAGACCGTGCGTCTCGTCGTACTTCAGCTCACTGGTGAGGAAGCTCGGCATGTACGACAGCAGCATGTAGTCGGTGACGTTGAAGACCAGCACCAGGCCGACACAGAGCAGCAGCGACTGCCACTGGCCCGCGAGCATCTCGCGCAGCGGCACCTTCGGCCGGTTGTTCTCGGCCTTCTCGACCTCGGCGGCGAACGCCGGGGTCTCCTCCAGGCGCATCCGCAGGTACAGGCCGATGATGCCCATCGGACCGGCGATCAGGAACGGGATGCGCCAGCCCCAGGAGAGCAGGTCGTCAGTGGAGAGCAGGGCCGTCATCAGCGTGACCAGGCCCGCGCCGCCGATGTAACCGGCCAGCGTGCCGAACTCCAGCCAGCTGCCGAGGAAGCCGCGCTTCTTGTCGGGCGCGTACTCGGCGATGAAGGTCGAGGCACCGGCGTACTCACCGCCGGTGGAGAAGCCCTGCACCAGCCGGGCCGCCAGCAGCAGCAGCGGGGCGCCGACGCCGATGGAGGCGTACGACGGGATCAGGCCGATGGCGAACGTGCCCGCCGCCATCATGATCATCGTGACGGCGAGGACCTTCTGGCGTCCCACCCGGTCACCCAGCGGGCCGAAGACCATACCGCCGAGGGGGCGGACGAGGAAGGCCGCGGCGAAGGCGCCGAACGTCGAAAGGAGCTGTGCAGTCGCGTTCCCGGAAGGGAAGAAGACTTTGCCCAGCGTCACGGCGATGTAGCTGTAGACGCCGAAGTCGAACCACTCCATGGCGTTGCCGAGCGCAGCCGCCTTGACGGCACGCTTGACGAGCGCGGGGTCGGTGACCGTGGGCTCTGCCTGGGCCTTCGGGGTCCGAACAGACTTCGGACTCGGACTGACAGCGGTGGCGGCCAAAACGGAACTCGCCTGCCTTTCGACGGGGACACGGGCAACGCCGGACGGACGACGGCGATGACGTGCGTCAGGCAGAAATAAGACGATAGGAGAGTTTCGGCCCCTTACGTCCTGTGAGCGGAACGTTGCATTCTGCAAAGAAACCGCGTCTACGCTGGTACATCTGCCCTGTTCGCCGAGCATGATCCCCATCAGAAATGTGATCCATATCGCGCTCCGGGGCGGAAACCGCACCCCCGTCGGACTATCGTCATCCGGACAAATGGGGGACAGACATCCGGTGACGCGATGGGGCGGGAGGCCACGAGGCGTGGTGGACGTGGAGCACGGCGGACGGTCGGCGGACACCTCGGCGACGGCCGGACCCGGCCCCAGAGCCCGGCTGCGCGCCGCCCGGCTCGCCCTGTGGGCGGTGGCCGCGATCCTCGCGGCCCGGCAGATGGCCCTCGTCCTGACCACCCCGAGCGGCCGGCGCCTCACCGACCTGGAGACCTGGGTCGGCCCCGAGGGCGTCCTGCACGTCAACGGCTCCCTCTACGACTCCACCAGATTCACCGGCACCCCCTTCGCCGGCCTGGTCCTCAAGCCGCTCACCCGCGCCGCCGAACAGGCGCTCGGCTGGGGCTGGACCTTCGGCACCCTGCTGCTGGTCGTCGCCCTCGGCCTGGTCGTCGCCCGCGCGCTGCCGAGGCCCGTCGGGCGCCGTACCGCCCTGCTGGCCGCCCCGGTCGCCATCAGCCTGCTCATGGTGTCGCTGCCGGTCCGCAACACCCTCTGGCTCGGCCAGACCAGCGTCATCCCGGTCCTGCTCGTCCTGCTGGGCTGCTTCACCGTGCGCGGCGAACGCACCTCGGGGGTGCTGGTCGGCCTGGCCGCCGCCCTCCAGCCGACGGTCCTGCTGTTCGCCCCGCTGCTCTGGTTCACCGGCCGCCGCCGGGCCGCGCTCGGCACCGCCGCCACCTTCGCCGGGGGCACCCTGCTCGCCTGGGCCGCGATGCCGGGCGACTCCTTCACCTACTGGGTGCACCACATGGCGGGCGTCGGCCTCGGCGGCAGCGCCGACGCGCTCGGCAACCAGTCGCTGCACGGCGCCCTGCTCCGGGCCGGGCTCAGCGGCCCGCCGGAGATCGCCCTCTTCCTGCTGCTCGCCGCGGCCGTCGCCGTCCTCGCGCTGCGCCGGGCCGTGGGCTACGCCCGCGACGGGCAGCTCCTGCTCGCCGTCGCCGTCACCGGGTGCGCGGCCGTCGCCGTCTCGCCGACGACCTGGCAGCACCAGCTCCTCTGGGTGCTGTTCGCGGTGGTCGGCAGGGCCGGGAGGCGCGCCGCCGACCGTACCGTCTGGCCGGTCGCGGTGATCCTGGTGACCACCCTCCCGGCGACGATGATGCTGCCGAACACGCCGGTGATGTACCCGCTGCGGGACAACCTCGCCCTCCTCGCCGCCCTGGCCGCCGCCACCGCCGTCCCCTTCCTCCCGCGCAGCTCCCCGTACCACGACGCCCCGGCGCCCACCACGTACGCCGCTCAGGTCCCGGCCCGGTTCGCCCGCGTACCGCTGCTGCCGTTCCTGCGGCGCTCGCTGACCCGGCCCAACCTGCTGCTGGAGCTGCTCCTCATCCGCGTCACCTACGCCGCCTACGCGCAGGTGCGGCTCGCGGCGACCGGGGGCAGCAACGCGCTCGGGCGGGAGACCGCCGAGCACCACGGGCGCATGGTGCTCGACGCCGAGCGGTTCCTGCACATCGACATCGAGCACGCGGTCAACCACGCGGTCGTCCAAGTGGGCTGGCTGCGCGGGTTCCTCGACTTCTACTACGAGTCCTTCCACTTCGTGCTCCCGCTGACCGTGCTCGCCGTCCTCTACTGGCGGCGCCCGGTCGACTACCGCTGGGCCCGCACCTCCCTCGGCTTCGCCACGCTGCTCGCGCTGATCGGCTTCTGGCTGTTCCCGCTGGCCCCGCCGCGCCTGATGCCGGGGCTCGGCTTCGTCGACACCGTGCACGGCGCGCAGGACCTCGCCAACCCGGACTACGGCGCGATGACCGCGATCACCAACCAGTACGCGGCGATGCCCTCGCTGCACTTCGGCTGGTCGCTGTGGTGCGGGGTGGTCATCGCGGTCATCGCGCCGCGCTGGTGGATGAAGGCGCTCGGGCTGCTGCACCCGCTGTGCACCGTCACCGCGATCGTGGCCACCGCCAACCACTGGGTGCTGGACGCGGTCGGCGGGGCGCTGGTGGTGGGCGGTGGCTTCGCCCTCACGTACGTGCTGATCGGGCCCCGGGGGATCGCCGTCGCCTCCGGCGGGGTGGGACGGCCGCCGGGGCCGCGCAAGCCGCAGGAACAGTCGCAGTCGGTCAGCTCCGGCTGAGGCGCGTGACCGCCCCGACGCGCGACCTCGACCGCCCGCTCGCGCCGCCCCGCGCTCCGGAGCGGCGCACCACGGCACCCCTGCTCGTGCCCGCCCTGCTCGCCACGGCCCTCGGGCTCTGGGGCCTGACCCGCCAGGACAGCATGTGGCGCGACGAGTCCGTCACCTGTCAGGCGGCCCACCGCCCGCTCGGCCGACTCCTCGCGCTGCTGGGCCACATCGACGCCGTACACGGCCTCTACTACCTGCTCCTGCACGGCGTCTTCGCCCTCTGGGACGGCGGACTCGTCGCCCTGCGCCTCCCCTCGGTACTGGCCACCGCGCTCGCCGCCGCCGGGGTCGGCGCGCTCGGCACCCGGCTCGCCGGACCCCGGACCGGCGTCCTCGCGGGCGTGGTGTTCGCGCTCTTCCCGGCGACCCAGCAGTACGCGCAGGAGGGACGCTCGTACGCCCTCGTCACCGCCGGTGTCGTCTGGGCGACCTATCTCCTCCTGCGCGGGCTGGGCTCCGCCGGGCGCGGCTGGTGGGCGGGGTACGGGGTGCTGCTGGCGGTCGCGTGCTGGGTGCACGAGTTCGCCGCGCTGGTGCTGTGCGCCCACGCGATGACGCTGTGGCTGCTGAGGATGCCGTGGCGCAGATGGGGGGTGGCTGCTGCCGGGGTGCTGGTGGCGGTGGCGCCGCTGGCGGTGATCAGCGCCCGGCAGGCCGACCGGCAGCTCGGCTGGCTGGGCCGCCCGAGCCTCGCCATGTGGCTCGCGTTCCTCGCCGTCTCCGCCCTGGGCCTGCTGCTGAGCCGCGTTCCTTCCTTGTCCGACCGCACGCTGACCGCCGTCGCCCTGCCCCTGCTGATCGTCCCGCCCGGCCTGCTGATCACCGGCTCGCTGCTGAAGCCCTGTTACGTCGACCGCTACGTCCTGTACGCCCTCGCGGGCCTGGCCCTCCTTGCCGGACTCGCCCTGGACCGCTTACCGGCTCACCTGGGAAGGGCCGCGGTCTGCCTGCTGGCCCTGGCCCTGCTCCCCGCCTCCCTGGCGGTCCGCACCCCGGAGAGCCGCAAGGACGACGTGGTGGCGGTCGCCCAGACCGTACGGAAGCTGTCCCGCCCCGGCGACGGCGTGCTGTTCCTCCCCGCCCGCCGCCGCGAGTGGCTGATGTCGTACCCCACGCTGTACGCCCGACTGAACGACCTGGCCCTGGCCCGCTCCCCGGCCGCCTCCCGCACCCTCCAGGGCACGGAACTGCCGGCGGACACCATCCGCACCCGCCTCCTGGCCACGCCCCGCGTGATCGCCCTGACCGACCCGGACGGCCAGCCCCTCGACCCGTTCCCCGAGGAGTCGGTCAAGCGCCGCACGCTGCGGGAGCACTTCCAGGAGTGCGGGCGGGTGCGGGTGTGGGGCGCCCAGGTGGTGGTCTACGTAAGAAAGCCGGCCCCCGGTTCACTCGCGCTCCGGTGTCAGTACCGCGAGCGCCGCTGAGGCCACGGCGGCCAGCAGCAGGGGGATGCCGAGGCCGTGGTGGAGGACCAGCCAGGCGCCCAGGCAGGCGCCTCCGAACATGGAGAGGACCGCGGCCGTGCGGCGGGGGGAGCGGTTCGCCGTGCCGCTGCCGAGGCGGGACTCGGCGGCCAGGCCGGTCAGGGTCATGGTGAGGACGGTGGTGGTGAGGTCGGGGACGCCCAGGGCGCGGACGGTGGCGTTGCGGAGGCCCATGGCCAGCGCGGTGAGGGCGATCAGGGCGTAGCGGGTGCCGGGACGCTCGGGCCAGGCGAGGGCGATGGCCGCCGAGGCGCCGACCAGCAGGGCTTCCACGACGAGGGTCGGCCGGGTCGCGCGCCGGACGCGGGAGGTGAGCCGCCCGCCCGCCGCAGCGCCGACGAGGAAGCAGCCGAGCGAGGTGGCCGTGAGGGGTACGGAGAAGCCGGGGGCGCCCACGGTGGCGAAGCCGAGCACGACCACGTTGCCCGTCATGTTGGCCGTGAAGACGCGTCCGAGGCCCAGATAGCCGACCGCGTCGATCAGCCCGCTCACCACGGTCAGTACGAGCAGGACCCACGGGAGCCGCATCGTCCTCGGCATCGCGTCCTCCGGTCGGGCGGGCGGGGCCGGACCAGTGGACCACGGGGGTGCGGACATGCGCGCGCACCCTCGCCGAGCGGTGGCGAGGGTGCGGGAAAGAAAGGGGTGCGGGCCGGACGGCCCGCGCGGGACCGGCTCAGTACCAGCCGTTGGCCTGCCAGAAGTTCCACGCCTGGACGGGGCTGCCGTAGCGGGAGTTCATGTAGTCCAGACCCCACTTGATCTGGGTGGCGGGGTTGGTCTTCCAGTCGGAACCGGCGGAGGACATCTTGGAGGCCGGAAGGGCCTGCACCAGGCCGTACGCGCCGGAGGAGCTGTTCTGGGCGGAGACGTTCCAGCCGCTCTCGTGCTCGACGATCTTGCTGAAGGCGTTGTACTGCGCGGAGTTCGGGATCATCTTGTGCGCGACGGACTGCGCCGAGGACGGCGACGGAGCGGTCGCGGCCTGCGCGGGGGCGGTGCCGAGGGCGACACCGGCGACACCGGCGGCCAGGGCGGCCACGGTGACGGCCTTCTTGGGGGAGACGATGCGGCGGATGGCGGAGAACGACACGAGAACCTCTTACGTTGGGGACGACGGGTCGCCGTTCGCGTTCCAGCACGCTCCGCGTGATGGCCGCATTGCGTCGGCGCCGCGATCCGTGGGGACCGTGGCGCCAGGCGACGGGCTCCAGAGAAGCAAGCTTCCGAAACGTCCGCAATCCCCCCTTTTACTAGTTGTGGCCGGACCGCCGGGTATGCCCCCTCATGTGACCGGGCTCTCAAAGCGCAGGTCAGAGGGGCTGCAAGAAGGTGCATAAAGGACGTAACGGTCTACTATCCGGGGTCGTAGGTGACCTCGGTCATATGGGGTGCCTCACGCGCCGGGGGCGTCGAAGGTGACCGGCGTCTCGAAGGCGGCCCGGCGGGTGGCCCGGCGCAGGGCGCGCAGCACGGCCGGGCCGAGGGCCAGGGTGAGGACGACCGTGCAGACGGCCCGGCCCAGGTCCCAGCCCATGGAGGTGGCCAGGCAGTAGGCGAGGAAGCGGGCCAGGTTGGCGGGGACGGCGGCGTGCGGGTCGAAGGAGATGTTCGAGGCCATGGTGCCCATGAACGGCCACCCCGCCAGGTTCATGAGCGTGCCGTAGGCGAAGGCCGCGAGGAAGCCGTAGCAGGCGAGCAGCGCCAGCTCGCCCCTGCCGCGCAGGCGGGCGGCGCCCGGCAGCAGGCCCGCGCCCATGGTGAACCAGCCCATCGCCAGCATCTGGAACGGCATCCACGGCCCGACCCCGCCGGTCAGCAGCGCGGACGCGAACATCGTCACCGAGCCCAGCACGAAGCCGAAGCCGGGCCCGAGCACCCGCCCGCTGAGCACCAGCAGGAAGAACATCGGCTCGATGCCCGCCGTCCCCGCGCCGATCGGCCGCAGGGCCGCGCCCGTCGCCGCGAGCACCCCCAGCATGGCGACGGCCTTGGGGCCGAGCCCCGACTCCGAGATGGTCGCCGCCACCACCGCGACCAGCAGCACCAGCAGCCCCGCGAACAGCCAGGGCGCGTCCTCGGCGTGCGCGCCGACCCCCGAGTCCGGCGGCGCGAGGAACGGCCACCCGAACGCGGCCACCCCCACCGCGCCGACCAGCACGAGCGCGGCGACGGAACGGGGGCCGAGCCGGACGGCCCGGACAGCGGTACGGCTCATGCCAGCGCCCTCCGTACCTCGGACACCGTCAGCCAGGGCTGCGGAGCCAGGATCTTGGTGACCTGGGGCGCGAAGGAGGGGGAGGACACCACGATGTCGGCCGTGGCGCCGTCGGCTATCACCTCGCCGTCCGCCAGCAGCACCACCCGGTGCGCGATCTCGGCGGCCAGCTCCACGTCGTGCGTGGCCAGCACCAGGGCATGCCCCTCGGCCGCCAGCCCGCGCAGCACGGCGACCAGGCGGGACTTGGCCGCGTAGTCCAGGCCGCGAGTCGGCTCGTCCAGCAGGAGCAGCGGGGGGCGGGCGGTCAGGACGACGGCGAGCGCGAGGGCGAGGCGCTGGCCCTCGGAGAGGTCGCGGGGGTGGGTGTCGTCGGTGATGCCCGGCAGCAGCTCCGACACCAGGGCCCGGCACGTGCCGGGGGTGGCGTCCGCGTCCTGGTCGGCGGCGACGCACTCGGCGCCCACCGTGTCGGCGTACAGCAGATCGCGCGGTTCCTGCGGCACCAGGCCGACCCGGCGGACCAGTTCGGCGGGCTTCAGACGGTGCGGGGCGGCGCCGCCGACCTGGACGGAGCCGGAGGTGGGCGCGACGAGCCCGACCAGGGAGCCGAGCAGGGTGGACTTCCCGGCGCCGTTGCGGCCCATGAGGGCGACGGTCTCGCCGGGGGCGACGGTGAGGTCCACACCGCGCAGCGCGTCGACCCGGCCCCGGCGTACGGCGAGGTCCCGGACCTCGGCCACCTGCGGCTCGGCGGGGGCGGGCGCGCGGCGGAAACGGCGGCGGGGCGGTGGGACGGTGGTCCGGGGGAGATCATGGGCCTCTCTTTCGAGACCGGCCAGGCTCTCCCGCAGCGCCCCCGCCTGCCGTCGCGCGTCCCGGACGGTCAGCGGCAGCGGGCTCCAGCCGGCCAGCCGGCCCAGCTCGACCACCGGCGGGATCACCGGGGAGACGGCCATCATCTCGGCAGGAGCACCGAGCACTGGCGCGGCGCCGGGCGCGGGCAGCAGCACGACCTGGTCGGCGTACTGGACGACCCGCTCCAGCCGGTGCTCCGCCATCAGGACCGTGGTGCCCAGGTCGTGCACCAGGCGTTGCAGCACCGCGAGGACCTCCTCCGCCGCCGCCGGGTCCAGCGCCGAGGTCGGCTCGTCCAGGACCAGCACGCGGGGGTGCGGAGTGAGCACCGAGCCGATGGCGACCCGCTGGCGCTGGCCGCCGGACAGGGTGCCGATGGAACGGTCCCGCAGATCGGCGAGGCCCAGCAGGTCGAGCGTCTCCTCCACCCGGCGCCGCATCACCTCCGGAGCAAGACCCAACGACTCCATGCCGTAGGCGAGTTCGTCCTCCACGGTGTCCGTCACGAAGTGTGCGAGCGGGTCCTGGCCCACCGTGCCGACCACGTCGGCCAGTTCGCGCGGCTTGTGGGTGCGGGTGTCCCGGCCCGCCACCGTGACCCGGCCGCGCAGGGTGCCCCCGGTGAAGTGCGGGACCAGTCCGCTGACCGCGTTCAGGATCGTCGACTTGCCCACCCCCGACGGGCCGACGAGCAGCACGAGTTCACCCTCGGGCACCTCGAAGTCCACGCCCCGGACGGTCGGTTCGGCCGCCCCGTCGTAGGTGACGGCGACGTCCTCGAAGCGGATCACGACGGCTCCTTGCGGTCCTGGGGTACGACGAGCACGGGCAGCAGGCCCAGCAGGATGGTGGCGGCCGGCCACAGCGGCAGCGCGGGCGCGGCCAGCGGGACGACACCGGGATGCAGCGCGCCCGAATCGCGCACGGAGGCCAGCGCGAGCAGCGCGGCGACGGCCCCGCCCGACCCCGCCACCAGCCACGCCCGCACCCCCCAGGGCGCCGGCCGGTACCGGGTGCGCGCCGAACGCCGGCCGCCCAGGCGCAGCCCGGCGAGCGCGGCCAGCGCCCCGGCGGCCAGCACCGGCATGCCGTACACCCCGCCCTCGGCGGTGAGCAGCCCGTACGTGCCCGCGCACACCCCGAGCAGCCCGCCCAGGGTGAGCGCGGAGGTCGTCCGGCGCACCGGCGCGGGCACCTCGGCGGTACGGCCGTAGCCGCGGGCGTCCATCGCGGCGGCCAGCGCGACCGAGCGCTCCAACGCGCCCTCCAGCA
Organism: Streptomyces seoulensis; assembly: GCF_004328625.1. Lineage (NCBI taxonomy): Bacteria > Bacillati > Actinomycetota > Actinomycetes > Kitasatosporales > Streptomycetaceae > Streptomyces > Streptomyces seoulensis. The sequence goes on along the minus strand of NZ_CP032229.1, from coordinate 1,768,197 downwards.
CCGGCAGTCCGACCTGGAACAGCCCCCGCACCCCCCGGTCCGGGCGCCCCCTGAGACGGCGGGCGGCGCGCAGCCGCTGCACGTCGGCGATGAGATGCGGGGCGAAGGTCAGCGCGACCACCACCGCCACCCCCGCCTCGTACAGCGCGCCCGGCAGCGACTTGAGCAGCTTGGCCGGGCTGGCCAGGGCGTTCGCGGCGCCGACACAGACCAGCAGGGCCGCCAGTTTCAGGCCGTTGTAGCCGGAGAACAGCAGCGCCTCCGCCGACACCGGGCCGCCCAGCCGGATGCCCTGCGCCCAGGCGGGCAGCGGGATCTCGGGCAGCGTGAACAGCACATGCGTCCCCGGCACCGGCGAGCCGAGGACGGCCGTGAACGCCAGCCGGATCAGCAGCACGGCGACGGCCAGCTTGGCGAACGCCGTGTACGAGCGGGCCCACGGCGCGCTGGAGCGGTGGACGGCCACCACATAGCCCGCCACCGCCATCAGCAGGGCGAGCAGCAGCGGGTTGGTGGTGCGGGTGGCGGCCGTGCCGAGCCCCAGCGACCACAACCACCAGGCGCCGGGGTGCAGTTCGAAGCGCGCCCGCCTGCGGACGGGCACGGTGGTACGGGCGGCGCGTACGCCGGTGTCAGGCATTCCGGCGCCGCCGCGCCTGCCAGAACGCCGCCCCGCCGAGCACGGCGACCACACCGATGCCGAGGGGGAGACCGAGGGAGGGGCCGTCGTCCTTGGGGGCGGCCTTTCCGGCGGGCTTCTCGTCGGCCGCCACCTGCTCCCCGCAGCCCCGCGCCGGATAACCGGCGATGGCGCACAGCAGGGCGTTGGTGTCGTAGCGCAGCGGCTTCGCGGCCTCGGCCAGCGCCTCGGCGGTGCTCGCGTCGGGGGAGACGCGGGCGCAGACCGTACGCGTGGGCGGCGGGGTCTCCCCGGAGGGTGCGTCGGCCTCGGTGCCGAAGTCCAGGACGAGCGCGACCCGCTTGGTGCCCGCCTTCGCGGGTGTCTTCGCGCAGACCGAGCCGAAGTCCGCCGTGCCGCGCGGCCGGTTCGCGTCCGAGGAGTCCGCGCTGACCGCGAACCGGAAGCCCCGCACCGAGCCGTCGTCGGGACGCTCGGAGGCCGGCCCCTGGGTGGCGTACGTCCACCGGTCGCCGGAGCGGTCCCAGAAGGACCAGTACCGGTATCCGGCGGCGTGCGCCTCCGCGCCGGCGGCCAGCACGAGGAGGGACGCGACCAGCAGGGCCGCGGCACGGCGGACCGAGGTCACGGGCGGTTCTTCTTCCGGCCGCTGAACAGGAAGCCGATGCCGATACCGGCGACCAGACCCACGCCGATGATCCACCACACGCTGTTGCCGGACTTCTCGGTGGTCTTCTTCTCCGGTGCGGCGGCCTGCTTCGCCGGGGCCGGGCCCAGCTTGTCCAGGGCGCTGACCAGGTCGGTCCCGCCGAAGTCGTGCGGGTCGGCGCCGACCGCGTGCGCGCTCAGGATCAGCTGGGCGTAGGCGGCCGGGCCGCTCTGCTGAGCCCACTTCGCGGCGTTCTTCTCCAGCCAGGCGTACGGCTTCTTCGCCTGCTCGGTCCAGCCGTCGGCGGCCAGCGCCACCACGGTGTCGGCGGTGTTGCCGAAGTCGGGCTGGTTCTCGGCGCCGGGCATCGCGGACATCAGGTGGCCGGACTCGGCGACGGCGCCGAGGAGATACGCGGAGGCGTTGTCGGCCAGGCGGGCCGGGGTCGCCTTGCCGTCGGAGGCGCAGGCGGGGGCCTTGTCGCGGGCCTTGCCGGGCTCCACCACGAAGCCCTTGCCGAGGGCGCCGAGCACACCGGCGGCCGTGGCGTCCGCGTTGGCCTCCAGCTTGCCCTTCTTGTCCGGCTGGAAGGCGAGGGCGCCGCCGCCCTTCTGGTCGCAGGGCACCGCGAGCGAGGCCAGCGCCTCGTCGGGGGTCCTGCCCTTGCCCCGCAGTTCGGCCGGCTTCTCACCGGCGGCGGCCAGCGCGCCCACCACGACGGAGGTGGAGTTGGTGTCGCTCGGGCCGCCGGGGGAGTAGCCCCAGCCGCCGTCCTTGTTCTGCTGGGCCTTCAGCCAGGTGACGGCCTTGCCGGTCACGTCGTCGTGCCCGCCGAGCGCGGCGAGCGACTGGACGGCGGCGGCCGTGCTGTTGGTGTCCGCCTGCGCGCCCTTGCCGCCGCACGGCTTGCTGGTGTCGGCGCGGAAGGCGGCGAAGCCGCCGTCGGCGCACTGCTGGCCGGTCAGCCACGTCACCGCCTGGTCCGCGGGCTTCTCACCGGCGGTGTGCTGCGCGAGCAGGGCGAGGGACTGGCGCCAGACGCCGTCGTAGGTGGGGTCGCCCTTGCCGAACAGCCCGGCCGGGACCGTCGCCTTCGGGGACGGGGCGGCCGTGGCGGGCGCGGCTGCTGCCAGCACGCCTATGGCGGCGAGAGCCGCGGCACTGCGGCGGACGTTCATGGTCGGCGACTGCCTCTCCTGCGAGGGCCGACGCGCGCGGGGACCACCCCGGCGGCCCGGCCCCGTATGCCTCGACGGTGCCGTGCGGGGCCGAGCGCCCCGCACGTTGGCCGGTCAACCTCCCGTCGGGGCGTTCCGGCTCACCGGGCCCAGGGGCGCCGGATGACGGTTGCGGGTCAGCGCCGGAATCGCACCGGCTTCCCCCCGTACGGGTGTATGACGACCCGGCCACTTTACCGGGGGCCGCAAAGCCGCCGGTCGTGGCGTGAATCACCTGATCCACTGCTCACAGCGCCCCTACCTGCCGGTAGATTCAGAGCCTCTTGGATGATCAAGTCTGAAACTTGTTCCGGATTGTCGTCCCGTCGTAGTCTCGCGGGACCGTGCAGGCAGAAGGGGGCCCAGAGTGACCGCTGAGGCCAGTCCGGCGGCTCCTGTGGGCATCGCCGCCGACGGCGAGCGACCGCTCCGTATCGCGCTCCTCACCTACAAGGGCAACCCGTTCTGCGGCGGCCAGGGCGTCTACGTCCGCCACCTCTCCCGTGAACTCGCTCGCCTGGGCCACCGGGTGGAGGTCATCGGCTCCCAGCCGTACCCCGTGCTCGACGAGCACGATGAACACGGTTCCTACGCGGGCCGGTTGAGCCTCACCGAGCTGCCCAGCCTCGACCTGTACCGCCAGCCCGACCCCTTCCGCACGCCGGGACGGAGCGAGTACCGGGACTGGGTCGACGCGCTGGAAGTGGCGACGATGTGGACCGGCGGCTTCCCCGAGCCGCTCACCTTCTCCCTGCGCGCCGGACGCCAACTGCGCGCCCGCAGAGGCGAGTTCGACGTCGTCCACGACAACCAGACGCTCGGCTACGGACTGCTCGGCGACCTCGGCGCCCCCCTGGTCACCACCATCCACCACCCCATCACCGTCGACCGGCAGCTCGAACTCGACGCCGCCGAAGACCTCAAGCGCCGCCTGTCGGTGCGCCGTTGGTACGCCTTCACTCGCATGCAGAAGCGCGTCGCCCGCCGGCTGCCCTCCGTGCTCACCGTCTCCGGCAGCTCCCGCGCCGAGATCGTCGACCACCTCGGCGTACGGCAGGACCGGGTGCACGTCGTCCACATCGGCGCCGACACCACCCTGTTCGCGCCGGACCCGGCCGTGCCCGAGGTGCCGGGCCGGATCGTCACCACCTCCAGCGCCGACGTGCCCCTCAAGGGCCTGGTGTTCCTGGTCGAGGCGCTCGCCAAGGTGCGCGCCGAACAGCCGCACGCCCACCTCGTCGTCGTCGGCAGGCGCCCCGAGGAGGGCCCGGTCGCCCAGGCGGTCGAGCGGTACGGCCTGGAGGACGCCGTCCAGTTCGTCAAGGGCATCTCCGACGCCGAGCTGGTCGATCTGATCCGCTCCGCCGAAGTCGCCTGCGTGCCCTCGCTGTACGAGGGGTTCTCGCTGCCCGCCGCCGAGGCCATGGCCACCGCCACCCCGCTGGTCGCCACCACCGGCGGCGCGATCCCCGAGGTCGCCGGCACCGACGGCGAGACCTGTCTGGCCGTACCGCCCGGTGACGCGGGCGCGCTCGCCGCCGCCCTGACCCGGCTGCTCGGCGACCGTGAACTGCGCGCCCGGCTCGGCGCGGCCGGCCGCGAGCGGGTGCTCGCCCGCTTCACCTGGGCCCGCGCGGCCGAGGGCACCGTGGCCCGCTACCGCGAGGAGATCGACCGGGCCCGCGCGCGGGCCGGCCTCCCGCTTCCCGCAGCCGTCCCCGGCCGTCCCGTCGCCGCGGCGGCCGCGGCCGCACCTTCCGAAAGCTCCTCCGAAAGCAGGGCCACGTGCTGACCGTCGACTTCTCCCGGTTCCCGCTCGCCCCCGGCGACCGTGTCCTGGACCTCGGCTGCGGGGCCGGCCGGCACGCCTTCGAGTGCTACCGGCGCGGCGCCCAGGTGGTGGCTCTGGACCAGAACGCGGAGGAGATCCGCGAGGTCGCCAAGTGGTTCGCGGCGATGAAGGAGGCCGGCGAGGCCCCCGAGGGCGCCACCGCCACCGCGATGGAGGGCGACGCGCTCGCGCTGCCCTTCCCCGACGAGTCCTTCGACGTCGTCATCATCTCCGAGGTGATGGAGCACATCCCCGACGACAAGGGCGTCCTCGCCGAGATGGTCCGCGTCCTCAAGCCCGGCGGCCGGATAGCCGTCACCGTGCCCCGGTACGGGCCCGAGAAGGTCTGCTGGACGCTCTCCGACGCCTACCACGAGGTCGAGGGCGGCCACATCCGCATCTACCGCGCCGAGGAACTCCTCGCCAAGATGCGCGGCGCCGGCCTCAAGCCGTACGGCACCCACCACGCGCACGCCCTGCACTCGCCGTACTGGTGGCTCAAGTGCGCCTTCGGCGTCGACAACGACAAGGCGCTGCCGGTGCGGGCGTACCACAAGCTGCTGGTCTGGGACATCATGAAGAAGCCGCTGGCCACGCGGGTCGCCGAGCAGGCGCTCAACCCCCTGATCGGCAAGAGCTTCGTCGCCTACGCCACCAAGCCGCACCTGCCCCGCCTCGACGAGGCCGGGACGGACGCCCCGTGAGCACGCCCCGGACCGACCACCTCGTCCTGACCGGGGTCCTCACCGCCGAGCAGGCCGCCGACACCGTCCGGGGCATCCTCGCGGTGCAGCGCGCCGACGGCGCGATCCCCTGGTTCCGCGGCCACCACCTCGACCCCTGGGACCACACCGAGGCCGCCATGGCCCTCGACGCGGCCGGGGAGCACGCGGCCGCCGAGCGCGCCTACCGCTGGCTCGCCGACCACCAGAACGAGGACGGCTCCTGGTACGCCGCCTACGCCGACGGTGCCCACGACGACGTCACCGACCGCGCCCGCGAGTCCAACTTCGTCGCCTACATAGCCGTCGGCGTCTGGCACCACTACCTGTCCACCGGGGACGACACGTTCCTGGACCGGATGTGGCCCACCGTGTACGCGGCCGTGGAATGGGTGCTCCGGCTCCAGCAGCCCGGCGGCCAGATCGGCTGGCGGCGCGCGGAGGACGGCACTCCCACCGCCGACGCCCTGCTCACCGGAAGCTCGTCGGTCCACCACGCCCTGCGCTGTGCGCTCGCCATCGCCGACCAGCGTGAAGAACCGCAGCCCGACTGGGAGTTGGCGGTGGGCGCGCTGCGGCACGCGATCCGCAGGCACCCCGAGCGGTTCCTCGACAAGAACCAGTACTCCATGGACTGGTACTACCCGGTGCTCGGCGGAGCCGTCAGCGGAGCCGAGGCCAAGGAGCGTGTCGAGGCCGACTGGGACCGCTTCGTCGTACCCGGCCTGGGCGTGCGCTGCGTCGTGCCCAACCCCTGGGTGACCGGCGGCGAGTCCTGCGAACTCGCCCTGGCCCTCTGGGCGATGGGCGAGTCCGACCGCGCCCTGGAGATCCTCCAGTCCATCCAGCACCTGCGCGACGACGCCTCCGGCCTCTACTGGACCGGCTACGTCTTCGACGACGACGCCGTCTGGCCCCAGGAACTGACCAGCTGGACCGCAGGCTCCCTGCTGCTCGCGGTCGCCGCCCTCGGCGGCCACGACGCGACCGGCGCCGTCTTCGGCGGCGAACTCCTGCCCCGCGGCCTGGACCCCGACTGCTGCGACTAGCGGCAGGCGGGGCCCCTCGGGCCGAGCGTCCGGTGCCGGGTCAGCGGCTCAGACGGCCGGCGATGAAGTGGCCGATGAAGAGGTAGACCACGGCGGCCAGGCCGTAGCCGGCGACGACCCGGGCCCACGCCTCGTCGAAGGTGAACAGGTCGTGCGACCAGCCCGCCAGGAACGCCGCGGCGTCATGGACGAAGTCGACCAGGGCGTTGGCCCGGTTCGCGTCCAACAGGTACATCAAGATCCAGAGGCCGAGGATGAAGGCCATCACGTCCGCTATGACGGCGATGACACGGCCGGCCTGGTTGGTGCCTGAGTGGTATCGAGACATGGTGTTCGAATTGCCGCCGGACGCCCGCTGAAACCGGCCACAGGCCCGTAATACCGGGCCCGGCGCGACCCGTACGGTCCTCCCGGCTGGCGGTGGCCCGGAGGCCGGGCAAGGCTTCGGACCAGAGACACCCGCTCGGGGAATCACGTCCGGAGGACCGCGTGCCCGTTCCGCTGCGCCGCACCTGGGTGGCGCTCATCCTGTGCTGCGCCCTGCTGGCCGGTACCGCCGCCTGTGGCAGGGACGACAGGACCAGCACCCAGAAGACCCCCGCCGCGGCCTCCCCGAGCCCCAGTACCTCCGCCGAACGCCAGAAGTTCGCCAAGAGCAGGTTCGTCGCCAACGCGGGCCTCGCGGCCGGGGCGACCTACCAGTGGATCGTGAAGCCCTGGCGGGCCGGCACCTTCAAGAAGGGCGCCGACGGCCGCAAGGTGGCCCTCGTCAAGGCCGGTCTCGCCGGAGCCTTCGCCTACAACCGCCTCAAGGCCGCCCAGAAGAACGCCCAGGGCGACCCCACCCTCACCAAGGCGCTCGCCCCGCTCACCGCGGGCATCGAGAGCCTGAAGAACCTGCCGGCCAAGCTGCGAGGCGGCGACACGGACGCGATGGGCGCCTTCGAGGACACCATCAACCAGGTGAAGAGCGCGGGGGCGAGCGCGGGCGCACCGGTCAAGGACCAGGTGCCCTCCTCCTCGGACCTCTCCAAGGGCTGACACGCCTGCGGCCCCCCGCCCGGGAAGGGACGGGGGGCCGCGGATGACGGTTGCCGGGGCTCAGCCGCGCTGGATGCCCGAGGTGTCCTGGAGGACGCCGCGACGGCCGTCCTGGGTCTGCGCGACCAGCGCACCGCCGCGCTGCTCGACCGCCAGATACCAGGTACCGGGCGCCAGTTCGGCGACCGGACTGGGCGAGCCGTCCTCCGCGAACAGCGGACGGGTCACCGGCACGGCGAACCAGAACGGCGAGAAGTCGGCGGCGGGCGCCTGCTGCTGCGGCGCCGGAGCGGCCTGCGGGGTGCCCTGGCCGAACGCCTGGGCCTGCTGCGGCTGGCCGCCGCCGAAGGACGCGGCCGGGGCACCGGGGTAGCCGTAACCCTGGGGCGGCTGGGCGCCGTAGGGCTGCGGGGCGGCCGGCTTGGGCGCCGGGATCAGCGGGGCCTGGAGCGCCGGGACGAGCGGGGTGGCGACGGCCGCGCCCGCCAGGATCAGCGTGGCGACCAGCGCCAGGATCAGACCGGTGCCCGCGCTCGGCGACTTGGAGCCGTCGGTGATGTTGTCCAGGCTGCCGACCGGGTCGATCACATTGCCCAGCGCGCTCCACGCCGCGAACACCGCGAACGCCACGCCGAACGCGCCGAGTTCGAGACCGGCGACCTTGCGGGGCTGGGGCAGCGCGCGGGCGGCGACGACGAGCCCGGCGGCGATCAGACCTGCCAGGACGACGCTGAGCAGGACCGGGCCGCTCTCCCAGAGGTTCGGCATGTCGACGTCGCCGGGAAGGTCGTCGTACGAAAGGTTGTCGAAGAACGACGCGATGAGCAGCAACAGCGCCGCTCCGATCACCACGCCGTCGCCTCGGGTGAGGGATCGGATATTCACTTCATCAGGTCCTTCGTAGGTCGTCTCGTCGTCGGTAGACAGTACCGTCCGCGTGATCCGCTGTGCGGACGGTTTCGCCCGGCGGTCACGACTCGTGCAGGAAACTCACGATTCCCGCAGAGATCCCCTGCGCGGCCTTCTGCCGCCAGGGACCGCTGGTCAGCAGGGCCACGTCGGACGTGTCCCGCATGTTCCCGCACTCGATGAACACCTTCGGAACCGTTGACAGATTGAGACCGCCGAGATCCGTGCGCGTGACCATCCCGGTGCCGTCGCCCAGGTAGTTGGAGAAGGGCTCACCGGTGGCACGGCGGTAGCCGGCCGCGACCCGCGCGCCCAGCTTCCTGGACGGAGCGACGATGGGCCGGGTGTCCGCGCCGCCCGCGTGCACCGCGCCCGGCATGATCACGTGGAAGCCGTGGTTGCCCTCGGCCGAGCCGTCCGCGTGCAGCGAGATCGCCGCGTCCGCGTGGGCGGTGTTGCCGATCCGGGCCCGCTCGTCCACGCACGGCCCCCACTCGCGGTCGCCGTCGTGGGTCAGCTTCACGCTGGCGCCCCGCTTCTCCAGCAGCGTCCGCAGCCGGTGGGCGAGGTCGAGGGTGAACTTGGCCTCCGGATAACCGGCGTCGGTGGCGGTACCGGTGGTGTCGCACTCCTTCTTGCCGTTGCCGACGTCGACCTGCTTGTTGATCTCGGCCGAGTGCCGGAAGTTGCCCGTGTTGTGGCCGGGGTCGATGACGACGACCTTCCCGGCGAGGGAACCCGCGCTCGCCGACGGACTGCTCGTGCCGCCCGGCGCCGCCGACGCCGGGGGACTCACGGCGGCCGCCGGGCGGTCCGGCTCGTCGCCGAGCGCCGACCAGCCGAGCCAGCCGAGCAGGGCGACCGGCACCAGCGCGGCGAACGTGATGGTCAGCGCGCGCCGGGAGCGCGGCTGGGGGGCTTCGTCTTCCGGGCCTTCGTACGACACGCAGCCACCCTAACGGCACCCCCCGCCCGGCTCCCGCATCCGTGACGGTACGTCAGATACCGTCCCCGGTGCGCCTCAGCACCCGCAGCGAGCCCGTCGCGGAGACCTCGGTGAAGGCGCCAGAGGCCAGCGCCCGCAGGTACACCCGGTAGGGCGCCTGGCCGGTGAACTCGTCCTCCGGCTCCGGGAAGACGTCGTGGATGACCAGCAGGCCGCCGGGCGCGAGATGCGGGGCCCAGCCCTCGTAGTCGGCACTCGCGTGCTCGTCGGTGTGGCCGCCGTCGACGAACACCAGCGCCACCGGGGAGTTCCAGATCTTCGCGACCTGCGGGGAGCGGCCGACCAGCGCGATCACATGGTCCTCCAGACCCGCCCGGTGCAGGGTGCGGCGGAAGGTGGGGAGCGTGTCCATCAGGCCGACCTCGGGGTCGACGGTCTCCGGGTCGTGGTACTCCCAGCCCGGCTGCTGCTCCTCGCTGCCCCGGTGGTGGTCGACGGTGAGCGCGGTGACCCCGGCCTCGCGGGCCGCGTCCGCGAGCAGCACGGTGGAGCGCCCGCAGTAGGTGCCGACCTCCAGCAGCGGCAGCCCGAGCCGCCCGGCCTCCACCGCCGCCGCGTACAGCGCCAGCCCCTCGTCCACGGGCATGAACCCCTTCGCGGCCTCGAACGCGGCCAGGATCTCCGGCTTGGGAGCGGCGGGCATGGGGGGTTCCTCTCGTCGTACGTCCTTCTCGGCGCCTCATGCTGCCGCACCCCCCGCCGGAGAACGACGGGGGGTGCGGTGGCGGGGGACTTGTACGGGTTACGCGGTGACCGTCTCGCCCGGCAGCGGCAGGTCCAGTTCGACCGGGCGCTCGTCCCCGGCGTGCGTGGCGGCCGAGGCCAGCGGGCCGTGCCCGGCGGCGCGGGCGGCCAGCACGTACGGGCCCTCGGACGGCACCGCGAGCGCGTAGCCGCCGTCATGACCGGAGAGCGTGGAGCCGGCCTGGCGGCCCCGGCGGTCGATCAGCGTCACCTTGGCACGGGCCACCGGAGCGCCGGAGGCGTCCAGCACCCGGCCCCGGAAGCCGCGCAGCACCTCCTCGGCACGCTCCAGCACCGCGTCCTCCTCGCTGCTGGCCCGCAGCTGGGTGTGCTGGGCGGCAGGACGCGGGGTGCGCGGCAGGAACACCGCGAGCGCCAGGCCCACCAGCACGGCGGCCGTGGCGATCAGGAAGGACACCCGGAAGCCGTGCATCGTCGGCACCGCGACCCCGCCGCCCAGGTCGTGCGCGGTGTTGGCCAGCACCATGCCGATTACGGCGCTGGAGACCGAGGTGCCGATGGAGCGCATCAGGGTGTTGAGACCGTTGGCGGCACCCGTCTCGGAGGCCGGGACCGCGCCCACGATCAGCGCGGGCAGCGAGGAGTACGCCAGGCCGATACCGGCGCCGAGGACCATCGAGGTGATGATCGTCTGCCAGGCGGCGTGCATCAGGCCGAGCCCGCCCGCGTAGCCGACGGCGATGACCATCAGGCCGATGATCAGGGTCGTCCGGGGGCCGTAGCGGGCCGAGAGGCGGGCGTAGACCGGGGCGGTGAACATCATGGTCAGGCCCAGCGGGGCCACGCACAGACCGGCGACCACCATCGACTGACCGAGGCCGTAGCCGGTGGCGGTGGGGAGCTGGAGCAGCTGGGGAAGGACCAGCGAGACGACGTAGAAGCTGACGCCGACCATGATCGAGGCGAGGTTGGTGAGCAGCACCTCGCGGCGGGCGGTGGTGCGCAGGTCGACCAGCGGGGCCGGTATGCGCAGCTCGTACACGCCCCACAGCAGCAGGACGGCGAGCGCGGCGCCGAAGAGGCCCAGCGTGGTGCCGGAGGACCAGCCCCAGTCGCTGCCCTTGGTGATGGGCAGCAGGAGCAGCACCAGACCGGCGGAGAGACCGGCGGCGCCCGGGTAGTCGAAGGAGCCCTTGGCGCGGGCCGGGGACTCGGGGACGACCAGCAGGGTCAGGCCGATGGCGAGCACGCCCAGGCCGGCGGCGCCGTAGAACAGGGCGTGCCAGTCGGTGTGCTGGGCGACCAGGGCGGCGGCGGGCAGTGCCAGACCGCCGCCGACGCCGATCGAGGAGCTCATCAGCGCCATCGCGGAGGCGAGCCGCTCACGCGGGAGCATGTCGCGCATCAGGCCGATGCCCAGCGGGATCGCGCCCATCGCGAAGCCCTGGAGGGTGCGGCCCACGATCATCAGGAGCAGCTGGCTGGTGACCGCGCTGACCAGCGCGCCGATCACCATCACGGACAGGCTGAGGATCAGCATCCGGCGCTTGCCGTACAGGTCGCCGAGGCGGCCCATGATCGGGGTGGCGACGGCGCCCGAGAGCAGGGTGGAGGTGAGGACCCAGGTCGCGTTGCTCGGCGCGGTGCCGAGCAGTTGCGGCAGGTCCTTGATGACCGGCACGAGCAGGGTCTGCATCACCGCGACCACGATGCCCGCGAAGGCGAGCACCGGGACTACGGCCCCGCCCGCTTTCCGGGTGGTGTGGTCGGGGGTGGTGTGGGTCATGGAAATGGGTCCTCCCGCGTGAATACGTGCAGGGTGAACCTCGTATGCACGGGAAACTATTCCGTTGCTTCGGGACGCTAATGAATCCTTGACCGAGACATGGGTTTCTGAGCGGGTGTCAGTGCTTGTCCTCGGTCCGGGTCACAGCCAGCCGCGCTGCCGGGCCTCGCGTACGGCCTCCGCCCTGTTGCGGGTGCCGGTCTTGCCGATCGCCGAGGAGAGGTAGTTGCGGACGGTGGACTCCGAGAGGTGCAGCCGGGCGGCGATGTCGGCGACCGTCGCGCCGTCCACGGAGGCGGTCAGCACCTCGCACTCCCTCGTCGTGAGCGGGTTCGGCCCGGCGCTCAGCGCGGCCGCCGCCAGTACGGGGTCGACGACCGTCTCCCCGGCCAGCACCCGGCGCACCGCCTGGGCCAGCTCCTCCACCGGGCCGTCCTTGACCAGGAACCCGGCCGCTCCCGCCTCCATCGCCCGGCGCAGATAGCCGGGCCGCCCGAACGTCGTCAGGATCAGCACCCGGCACCCGGGCACCCGCTCCCGCAGCAGCGCGGCCGCGTCCAGCCCGCTCATCCCCGGCAGCTCGATGTCCAGCAGCGCGACGTCCGGCCGGTGCTCCACGGCTGCCGCCACGATCGCGTCCCCGGCGGCCACCTGCGCGACCACCTCGATGTCCTCCTCCATCCCCAGCAGCAGCGCCAGCGCGCCCCGCATCATGCCCTGGTCCTCGGCCAGCAGAAGCCGGATCTTGTTCACGGCGCCAGGGTAGCGGGGGGCCGTCCGGCGGTCAGGGGGGTGCGGTGCCCTGCCGGGGGCTTGGCGGGTGGGTCGGCGGAGGGTGCGGTGCCCTGGCCGGGGGCTTGGCGGGTGGGTTAGCGGGGGGTGCGGCGCCCTGGCCGGGGGCTTGGCGGGGGTGCGGAAGCCTTGTCGCTGCTGGCGCGGGCTGGGCCGGCGGGAGCCGGTGGGGGTGGGGGCGTTGCTCGGCGCGGGCGGGTCTGGGGCGATGCCGTGGGAGGCCGGGGGGCCTCGTTGGCTTGGCCGGGTGGGCACGTTGAGGCGGGCGGTCCGTAGAGCTGCCGTCGGAGGTCGAGGGGGCTTGCCCGGTGCGCGGGCCGACGGGAGCGGCGGGAGCCTTGTCGGCTTGGCCGGGTGGCGCGCAGAGGCGGGCGGGGGTCGGGGCGGGTTGCCCGGCGTGCGGGTGCGGTGCCGGATGCTTCGTCGGCCTTGCCGGTGCCTTGCGGGCCGGGGTGCGACCTCGGCGTCGTAAGTCCGTCAGGACTCCAGGACGACCGGGATCGGGTCCTCCGTGGCCGGGTCCGGTGGGGTTGTCGGGAGTTCCGCCGTCACCGTGAAGCCGCCTGCCGGGGACGGGCCCGCGGTCAGGGAGCCACCGGCTGTGGAGAGGCGTTCGGTGAGGCCCCTCAGGCCGGTGCCGTCGGGGGCGGGGGACGCGGTCGGGGTGCCGTTGTCGGTGACGGTGAGGCGGACGCGTTCCCCGGCGCTCTCCACCATGATCTCGCAGCGGGTGGCGTGGCTGTGCCGGACCACGTTGGTCACCGCCTCGCGCACCACCCAGCCGAGCAGCGCCTCGGTCTGCGGGGCCAGCGGTGCCCCCGACTGCCGGACCACCGGCTCCACGCTCGCCGCCGCCAGCGCCGAGCGGGCGCGGGTCAGCTCGGTGGACAGACTGCCCTCGCGGTAGCCGGTCACCGCCTCCCGGATCTCGGTCAGCGCCTGCCGTCCCACCGACTCGATGTCCCCGATCTGCGCCAGCGCCGCGTCCAGGTCCCGGCCGGCCAGCCGCCGCGCGGCCTCCGACTTCACCACGATCACCGACAGGGTGTGGCCCAGCAGGTCGTGCAGATCGCGGGAGAAGCGCAGCCGTTCCTTCTCCACCGCCCGCCGCGCCAGTTCCTCCCGCGCGGCCCGCAGTTCCCGTACCGCCTCCGACAGGCCCAGGATCGCCGCCGTGACCATGCAGGACAGGAAGGTCGCGTACCCGATGTTCGGCGCCTCCCGCCAGCCCTCGCGCAGACCGGCGAGGACCGCGCCGTACGCCGCGAGCAGCAGGCCGATCCGGCCCAGGTGCCGGCCGCGCACGGTGGCGCCGGTGGCGAGGCCGAGCAGCGGGAAGAACAGCAGCCAGTTGCCGCCGTAGCCGACCGCGAGCCCCGTCGTCACCAGGCCCATGGTCAGCAGGGCCAGCCGGGTCGCGAGGGACTCGCGCTTCTCGCGGTCGAAGGCGCGGAAAGTGACGTAGACGTAGAGGGAGTTGAAGACGAACAGGCCCAGGCCGCCGATCCACGGGCTCTCGGCCTTGCCCTGGAGCAGGTTGGAGAACGAGCCCAGGCCCAGCAGCAGCCAGGGCAGCAGGGCGAACCCGGTCGGCGGGGGACCCGCGTGCTCGTCCCGCCCACCGCACTTCCTGCCCGAGGCCCGCTGGAGGTCCTTGGCGCGGGCCATGTCCGTCTTCCACTGGCGCCGCGCCGCGGTCGCCGCGCGCAGCCGGCGCCGGGCCTGTGCCCACCATGACATGTGCGTGTTCCCCGCGTTCCCCGTGCTCGTCACCGCTGTACCGTCCCCCCGCTGGACGGGGCGACGGTACAGCGTAGGAAATGAACGCCTCTGTCCGCATCCGGCCGGTTCGCCGCCCCGCGTCTGTGTCATGCCTACGACGGTAGAAGCGGGGCGCCGCCCGGGGCAGAGGCGTACGTACGGGCTCCGGCAGTACAAATGTCACGGCCGGACATGACGAAGGGGCGGGGTACGAGCCGTATGGCCCGTACCCCGCCCCTCGCTGTATCCGTCAGACAGCCGTCCCGGCGGTCCCGTCGCCCGGACGGCGATGGCGCCCGCTGGGGGCGCCGTCCCCGTCCCGGTCGGCGACCGGTCCCCGGTGCCGCCCGTGCCCGTCCGCCTCGGCGGAGACGGATTCGGGCACATGGACCCCGGAATCCGCGGACGCGGACATCGGCTGCGTCGTGCTGGCTTCGGTCATCGGAAGCATTCACCCCGTCAACATGATCGTCTTGCAGCCGGGAGAGTCTAACCAACCCGCTGGCACCGGGGTCCAGGCGGCCGGGCCGGGGTCCGTTACTCCGCGGCCGCCTTGGCGAGAGGAGCCTCGCCCAGGGGCATCGGGCGGGGGGTCGGGGGTTCCGGGTTCGGGGGGTCCGCGGGGGGTGGTGGGGTCGGTTCGGCTACTCCGCACGGGGTCTGGGGGGTCGAGTACGGGAGGCGGAGGACGCCCTCCGGGGTCCAGAGGCCGGAGCCGGCCAGCCAGCCCTGGGGGGCCGGGAGGTGGCGGACGCGGGGGTCGGTCGGGTGCCAGGTGCCGACCCAGGTGCCGAGGGGGCCGTCCACCCGGAGGGCGACCGCGCAGTTCTCCGGGGTGAGGACCTGCCCCGGCTGGATGGCGAACGGCGTCACCGTGCAGTCCGGCAGCCGGAGCGCGCCGGGGAAGCGGACCGGCAGGGTGCTGCCCAGCACGCCCCAGCCCAATCGTTCCTGCCCCGGCGAGGCCGCGTCCGAGCTGATCACCAGCAGCCCGCTGTCCGGGTCGGCCAGCAGCAGCCGGTCGTCGCTGTCGGGCGTGATCTCCAGCAGCGGGGACACCTCCCCGTCCCGCCCCAGGTCCACCACGACCGTCTTGGTCCGGCCCCCCAGCTCCCGGTCGAGCGCCAGCATCCGCCCGCCCGTCTCCAGCCAGACCCCGCCCGAGCACCGCCCCGGCACCTCGGCCACCCGCTCCGGCCCGGCGGCACCCCCCGCCACCCGCCACACCGCCGTGGACGTCTCGCACACCGCCAGCGCGTACGCCCGCTCGCCCCCCGGCGCGGGCGGCAGCAGCGTGACGTAGGTGTCGGCATCGCACTCCACCGCGCCCACCGCCAGCTCACCGGTGCCGGGCCCGGTCGGATACAGCAGCGAGAAGACGTGCCGCCGCTCCACCAGCCGGTGGATCAGCACCCGCCCGTCGCCCATCGGGTGCACCTCGGTGCCCGGCTCCTCCGGCTGCCCGCCGGGCAGCGGCACCGCGTACGGCTCCGGTCCGTCCAGCGTCCAGCGCTCCGGGAACCAGCTCTCCCCGTCCAGCGCGAGCCGGGCGGCGTACGCGCCGTCCGCCGTGATGGCGTACCGCGTCGTGGGCGCCTCGTGTTCCGCGCCGGTCGACGGGGATTCGATCGCACAGGCCGTCATGGTTCGGTCACCTCCGGCGACGAAGCTAGTTTTCGCACGCACGGGCGGGGGCCGGGTCCGGACCACTTCACACATACGGGTGGCGCAGAAGCGATTCCTCTGAGGAAAGGGCGGGTGTGGGCGTACCGGCCCGGGGCCGCCGTACGCGGTACGGCCCCCCTGGACGGACAGGTAGCCTTTCCTCGTGCCCCGTCTGTCTGAAGTCATCGCCGCCCTGGAGACCCTGTGGCCCGCCGAGCGGGCCGAGTCCTGGGACGCGGTCGGCACGGTCACGGGCGACCCCGGCCAGGAGGTCACCCGCGTCCTGTTCGCCGTGGACCCGGTGCAAGAGGTCGTCGACGAGGCCGTACGGCTCGGCGCGGACCTCCTCGTCACCCACCACCCGCTCTATCTGCGCGGGACGACCACGGTGGCGGCCGGCACCCCCAAGGGCCGCGTCGTGCACACCCTGATCAAGAACGACGTCGCCCTGCACGTCGCGCACACCAACGCCGACAAGGCCGATCCCGGAGTCTCCGACGCCCTGGCCGGCGCGCTGGACCTCCGCGTCACCGGCCCCCTCGTACCCGACCCCGACGACCCGGCCGGGCGCCGGGGCCTGGGCCGGATCTGCGAGCTGGACCACCCGCTGACCGTGCGCGAGCTGGCCGAGCGCGCCGCCCAGCGGCTGCCCGCCACCGCGCAGGGCATCCGGGTGGCCGGCGACCCCGACGCCGTCGTCCGCCGGGTCGCCGTCAGCGGCGGCTCCGGCGACAGCCTCTTCGACCGGGTCCGCGCGGCCGGTGTGGACGCCTTCCTCACCGCCGACCTGCGCCACCACCCGGCCTCCGAATTCGCCGCGTCCGTCGGGGAGCGCCCCCTCGCGCTCATCGACGCCGCCCACTGGGCCACCGAGTGGCCCTGGTGCGAGCTGGCCGCGGCCGAACTCGACCAGATCTCCGACCGTCACGGCTGGGGCCTCCGGGTCCACGTGTCCACGACGGTCACCGACCCCTGGACCGCCCACGCGGCGTCCCCCGTCACCACTAGCCCCATGGGAGCCCCCAACTGAACGCCGAGCCCGCCGACCAGATCCGACTCCTCGACGTCCAGGCCCTCGACGTCCGCCTCCAGCAGCTCGCGCACAAGCGGAAGTCGCTCCCCGAGCACGCCGAGATCGAGGCGCTGGGCAAGGACCTCGTCCAGCTCCGCGACCTGCTGGTGGCAGCGCAGACCGAGGAGAGCGACTGCGCCCGCGAGCAGACCAAGGCCGAGCAGGACGTGGAGCAGGTGCGCCGTCGCGCCACCCGTGACCAGCAGCGCCTGGACTCCGGCGCGGTCACCTCGCCCAAGGACCTCACCGGTCTCCAGCACGAGATCGCCTCCCTCGCCAAGCGCCAGGGCGACCTGGAGGACATCGTCCTCGAGGTCATGGAGCGCCGCGAGGCCGCCCAGGCGCGGGTCGCCGAGCTGACCGAGCGCGTCGCCTCCGTGCAGGCCAAGTCCGACGACGCCACCGGCCGCCGCGACGCCGCCTTCCGCGAGCTGGACGACGAGGCCGCCGCGGTGACCAAGGAGCGCGAGGTCGTCTCCGCCTCGGTCCCGGCCGACCTGCTCAAGCTGTACGACCGTCTGCGCGTCCAGGGCGGCGGGGTCGGCGCGGCCAAGCTGTACGCCCGTACCTGCCAGGGCTGCCGCCAGGAGCTGGCGATCACCGAGCTGAGCGAGATCCGCGCGGCCGCGCGGAACGCCGTGGTCCGCTGCGAGAACTGCCACCGCATCCTGGTGCGCACGTCGGAGTCGGGTCTGTAGTCGGGTCGGTGGTCGGGCGGTAAGGAGCGCTGGTCGTGCGGGAGTTCGTCGTCGAGGCCGACGGCGGGTCGCGGGGCAACCCCGGCCCGGCCGGGTACGGGGCCGCCGTGAGCGACGCGGCGACGGGGGAGACCCTGGCCGAGGCCGCCGAGTTCATCGGCGTCGCCACCAACAACGTCGCCGAGTACCGGGGTCTCCTCGCCGGCCTGCGCGCCGCCCACGCCCTCGACCCCGAGGCGCGGGTCGCCGTCCGGATGGACTCCAAGCTGGTCGTCGAGCAGATGTCGGGCCGCTGGAAGATCAAGCACCCCGACATGAAGCCCCTGGCCACCGAGGCCCGCGCCGTCTTCCCGCCCGGCCGGGTCACCTACCAGTGGATTCCGCGCGAGCAGAACAAGCACGCCGACCGCCTGGCCAACGAGGCGATGGACGCCGGCGCGAAGGGCGAGACGTGGACACCCCGGACCCCGGCGCCGGCCCTTGACCCCGAGGGTCCCCCCGGGGACGCCCGCGCCGGAGCGGCGGCCGCGCGGGCGGCACTGGCTCAGGGGCGGGCCGTGCCCGCTTCGGAGCCGGACGACGCGGCTCGGCCCGACACCCGCGCCGCCCGTACCGTCGCCTCCGCCACCACCTCCGCGCCCGGCTGGAGCGCGGCCCCCGATCTCGGGGCGCCCGCGACCTTCGTGCTGCTCAGGCACGGGGAGACGCCGCTGACTCCGCAGAAGCGGTTCTCCGGGAGCGGGGGGAGTGATCCCGCGCTGTCCGAGGTGGGGCGGGAGCAGGCACGGCTGGTGGCCGGGGCACTGGCGCGGCGGGGAACCGTACAGGCGGTCGTCGCCTCGCCGCTGGCCCGTACGCGGGAGACCGCCGCGATCGTCGCCGACCGGCTCGGGCTCGACGTGCGCGTGGACGACGGGCTGCGCGAGACGGACTTCGGCGCGTGGGAGGGGCTGACCTTCGGGGAGGCCCGCCAGCGCCACCCCGACGACCTGACCGCCTGGCTCGGCGACCCGGAGGCGCGTCCCACCGGCGGCGGCGAGAGCTTCGCGGAGACCGCCGAGCGCATCGAGGAGGCCCGCGCCCGACTGGTCGCCGAGTACGCGGGCCGTACGGTCCTGCTGGTCACCCACGTCACGCCGATCAAGACCCTGCTGCGGCTCGCCCTGGGCGCCCCGCCGGAGTCCCTGTTCCGGATGGAGCTGTCGGCCGCCTCGCTGTCGGCGGTGGCGTACTACGCCGACGGCAACGCGAGCGTACGGCTGTTCAACGACACGTCCCACCTGCGTCCCTGAGCCCGGCCGCACCCCGCGCCAGCTCCTCGATCCGGGCCCAGTCCCCGGCGGCCACCGCGTCCCCCGGGACCATCCAACTGCCGCCCACGCAGCCCACGTTGGGAAGCGCCAGATACTCCGGCGCGCTCGCCTCCGCGATCCCGCCCGTGGGGCAGAAGCGGGCGTCGGGCAACGGCCCGGCGAGGGACCTCAGATAGGCCGTACCGCCCGCCGCCTGGGCCGGGAAGAACTTCATCTCGCGCACCCCGCGCTCCAGCAGCGCCACCACCTCCGAGGTGGTCGACACCCCCGGCAGGAACGGCACCCCGGACTCCCGCATCGCGGCGAGCAGCGACTCGGTCCAGCCGGGGGAGACCAGGAACCGCGCCCCCGCCCCCACGCACCGGCTCACCTGCTCCGGCGTGATCACCGTCCCGGCGCCCACCACCGCCTCCGGCACCTCCTCGGCGATGGCCCGGATGCCGTCCAGCGCGGCCGGCGTACGCAGCGTGACCTCGATCGCGGGCAGCCCCCCGGCGACCAGCGCCCGCGCCAGCGGCACGGCGTCGGCGGCGTCGTCGAGCACGACGACGGGGAGGACGGGTGCGAGATCCAGTACGGAGGCGGGGGAGGGCGCGGCTGAGGTCATGGACGCCATCGTGCCCAGGGGAAGCAGTGTGCGCAACGAACGTTGCACATGCTGCAATGCCTGCTCGGTGAAGGCTCAGTGGACCTCGTCCACCAGCACGTCCAGCGCCCATGGCTTCCCGGCCTTCTCCGGCGCCGCCGCCTCCACCTCGTACCCGAGATCCCGCAGCGCGGTGACCAGCTCGGCGGGGTCCTTCGGCGCGGCACCCCCGGTGAGCAGGGCGCGGACGATGCGGCCCTTGGTCGCCTTGTTGAAGTGGCTGACCACCTTGCGGGTGGGCGCGTGCAGCACCCGTACCGTCGCGGTGCGGCCCGCGACGTCGCCCTTGGGCTTCCAGGCGGCGGCGTACGCGGCGGAGCGCAGGTCCAGTACGAGCCCGTCCCCGGCCGCCCCGGGCAGCACCTCGGCCATCGGCCCCCGCCAGTGCCCGGCCAGCGCGCCGAGACCGGGCAGCTTGACGCCCATGGAGCAGCGGTAGGAGGGGATGCGGTCGGTGACGCCGATCGCGCCCCAGAGGCCGGAGAACACCAGCAGCGAGCGGGCGGCGCGGCGCTTGGCGGCGGGGTCCAGGGTGGCGAGGCCGAGGGCGTCGTAGAGGACCCCGGTGTAGATCTCGCCCGCCGGGCGGGCGCCGGCCGTGAGCAGCCCGGCGTTCTTGGCGACCTCGCCGCGCAGCCCCTCGCTGAGCCCCAGCACCTCGCGGGCCTTCTCCTCGTCCCCGGCGCACAGCTCGGCCAGTTCGGCGAGCACGGCCTGCCGGGCGGCGGCGAGACCGGGCAGGGACAGCGACTCGGGCTTCAGCGGGGCACCCCGGCCCGAGGACGCCTTACCCTCCGACGGGGGCAGCAGGACCAGCACGGACAGACTCCTTCTCTCGGCCTCCGCGCCAGCGTACGGGCCCCGCGCGGCGGTCCGTGCCGCCCGTCCGGCCCGGTACCATGGTCGGCACGGCAGACGAGCCGGGCGGACGGCCGCGTGGAGTCCCTTGAGGGGGCTTCCCGAGGAACGTCCGGGCTCCACAGGGCAGGGTGGTGGCTAACGGCCACCCGAGGCGACTCGCGGGACAGTGCCACAGAGAACAGACCGCCTCGCGCCTCGGCGCGGGGTAAGGGTGAAACGGTGGTGTAAGAGACCACCAGTGCCCAGGGTGACCTGGGCAGCTAGGTAAACCCCACCCGGAGCAAGGTCAAAAGGAAACACCCCGGTGTTTCTGCGCGGACGACCGAGGGCTGCCCGCCCGAGTCCGCGGGTAGACCGCACGAGGCCGGTGGCAACACCGGCCCTAGATGGATGGCCGTCACCGGGACGCCCGCGAGGGCCCCCGGAACAGAACCCGGCGTACAGCCCGACTCGTCTGTCGTACCCCCCTCCTGAGAGCCCCTGAGGCTCTACTCCTCGAACAGCACCTCCTGCTCCGTCACCACCGTCTCGCGCAGGCGGCGGCTTCGGGCGCCGATGACCGCGGCTGTGGCCGCCGCTGTGACGCCCAGGGCCGCTGGGACCATCCAGTTTCGGTCGAAGATGTGGCCGAGGAGGTGGTCGAGGGAGAGGCGGCCGGGGCCGGTGACGGCGAGGCCGGCGGCGGCGAGGCCGAGGCTGGCGGCGTATTCGTAGCCGCCCTCCTGGGCGAAGAAGCCGTTGGAGACGTGGAGGGCCGCGGCGCCCGCCATCGCGCCGGCGGCGGAGGCGCCCGCGACGGGCGTGGCGAGGCCCAGGGCCAGCAGGACGCCGCCGCCCGCCTCCGCGACGCCCGCCGCCGTCGCGCTCGCCTTGCCCGGGGCGAAGCCCACGGACTCCATGAACTGGCCGGTGCCCACCAGCCCGTGGCCGCCGAACCAGCCGAACAGCTTCTGCGCGCCGTGCGCGGCCAGTACGCCGCCGGTGCTCAGCCGGAGCAGCAGCAGGCCCACGTCGCGTCGGTCGTAACAGGTCATGGTGACCCCCTGTCCCTTGGCTTTCCCTTGGCTCCACCGTCGCACCGGGTCCCCCGTCCGGCCTCCCGGGCCGGGCGTCCGGGTGGCGCGGGCGGGGGCACGGCGAGGGGCGTCCGGTGGCAGGGCGCGGGGAGCGGTGTGAGCCTGACGCCATGACGATTCAGCCCGCCAAGCTGCGCGACCCGGCCGTGAGGGCCTTCGTGCACGCCGTCAACTCCCATGACCGCGAAGGCTTCATGTCCCTTCTCGCGCCCGGAGCGACCATGGCCGACGACGGCTCCGACCGCGACCTCGCCGTCTGGATCGACCAGGAGATCTTCTCCAGCCACGGTCATCTGGAGGTCGACAACGAGTCCCGGGGCGGCCGCGCCCTCGTCGCCCGGTACCGCAACGACACCTGGGGCGAGATGCGCACCCGGTGGACCTTCACCGTGGCCGACGACGGGCGGATCTCCCGGTTCGAGACGGGTCAGGCGTAACAGGCGTAAGGGGAAAAGGGCGGCCACACGATCGGGCCATCGGACTTTCATAAGAGGGCAAAGTCCTGGCCGGGGATACACCTCCCCCGGGTAAGGGCCGTTCGGAGCCGGTGTACGGTCCCCGGGTGCGTGAAAGTTCCCCGCTCAGCCGACGTGCCCTCCTCGGTCTCACGGCGGCCGCCGTGCCCCTGACCGCAACCGCTCCCGCCTCCGCCGCCGGAGCGAGATCCGTGGGGACGAGAGCCGCGGGCGTCGTCGGCGGGGAGCGGCTCGGCCTCGGCGGGGTCCAGGTCCGGGCGGCCGGGCTGCCGAAGAAGCTCACCGCGCAGGCGTGGCTGGTCGCCGACCGGGACACCGGCGAGGTGCTCGCGTCGTACAACGCGCACCGGCGGCTCGCGCCCGCGTCCACGCTGAAGATGCTGTTCGCGGACACCGTGCTGCCCAAGTTCGCGCCGGAGCAGCGGTACCGGGTCACCGACGCCGACCTCGCCGACATACCGTCCGGGTCCAGCCTCGTCGGCGTCCAGGCCGGGACCACGTACACCGTCGAGCAGCTCTGGCAGGGCGTGTTCCTGCGCTCGGGCAACGACGCGGTGCACGTGCTGGCCCACATGAACGGCGGGATCGCCCGCACGGTCGCCGAGATGCAGGCCAGGGCGGAGTACCTGCACGCGCTCGACACCCATGTGGTCAGCCCGGACGGCTTCGACCACAAGGGCCAGATCTCCTCGGCGTACGACCTCACGCTGTTCGCCCGCGCCGGGCTCACGAACGCCGACTTCCGGCGGCACTGCGCGACGCGTACCGCCGACTTCCCGGCGGGCGGCAAGAAGACCTTCCAGATCCAGAACACCGACCGTCTGCTCACCGGCGCGTGGGGGCTGCGGCCGTACCCGGGGATGCTCGGCGTGAAGAACGGCTACACCAGTCACGCGGGCAACACCTTCACCGGCGCCGCCACCCGGGACGGCCGCACCCTGCTGGTCACCGTGATGCACCCCGCCGAGGGGAGCAACGCGGTGTACGAGCAGACCGCCGCCCTCCTCGACTGGGGCTTCGGCGCAGGCCGCGCCGCCCAGCCGGTCGGCCTGCTCGCCGCTCCCGGCGGTACGAAGGGCACCCGGCCGACCGTCAGCCCGCTGCCGACGGAACACTCCGCCCACGCCTCCACCACCCCGCCCGGCCCCTCCACCCTCCGCCTCGCCGAGGGTGCGGCGGGCACGGCGGCCCTGCTGGGCGCGGGCGCCTGGGCACTCCTGCGCCGCCGCCGCGCGGCTACGGCGGGGGCGCAGGCTGAGGCGGCACCGACCGGCCGCCGCCGGGCCCGCGCGGCGTACACCCCGGCCGAGACGGTGCCCCCGCAGGGAGACCGGCGCCGGCCCCGGGCGGCGGACACCGCTGCCGAGACAGCGCCCCAGCAGGGCGGCGGCCGTCGCCGGGCGCGGGAAGCTCCTGCCGAAGGCGCCCCCCAGCAGGGCGGCCGACGCCGGGCCCGCGGGCCGGAGACCCCTGCCGAGGACGCCTCCCAACAGAGCGGCCGCCACCGCCGCTGACCCCCACCGCAGGCGTGACCTCCCTCCCACCGTCGGCGACCTTCGTACACACGTCCCCCACACCACCCCGGAGCTGAGACCATGGTGGGCGTTGTCCGGGGTTCTGGCTGGGAGGGGTCGTATGGGTGAGCGGGATGTCGTGACGGCTCCGGGGGTGGAGGCCGGTACGGGGGCGGCCGGAGTCGTGGAGCGCCCGCGCGGGGTGCTCGTCACCTTCATGCTCGGGGCGCTCACCGCCACCACACCGCTGGCGATGGACATGTACCTGCCCTCCCTGCCGGAGGTCACCCGCACCCTGCACGCCCCCGCCGCCACCGTGCAGCTCACCCTCACCGCCTGCCTCGCCGGGATGGCGCTCGGGCAGCTGGTCGTCGGCCCGATGAGCGACCGGTGGGGGCGGCGCCGCCCGCTGCTGACCGGGCTCGCGGTGTACCTCGTCGCCACCGCCCTGTGCGCGTTCGCTCCCACCGTCGAGACGCTGGTCGCCTTCCGGCTGGCGCAGGGACTCGCGGGCGCGGCCGGGATCGTCATCGCGCGGGCCGTCGTACGCGACCTGTACGACGGCGTCGCCATGGCCCGCTTCTTCTCCACCCTGATGCTGATATCCGGGGTCGCCCCGATCGTCGCCCCGCTGATCGGCGGGCAGATCCTCCGGGTGACCGACTGGCGGGGCGTGTTCGTCGTCCTCACCGGCATCGGGGCCGTGCTCACCGCGCTGGTCTGGCTGCGGCTGCCCGAGACACTGCCGCCCGCCGAACGGCACCGGGGCGGGGTGAAGGAGTCCCTGCGCACCATGCGCGGCCTCCTCGCCGACCTGCCCTTCACCGGCTACCTCCTCGCGGGCGGCTTCGCCTTCGCCGCGCTGTTCGCGTACGTCTCGGCGTCCCCGTTCGTCGTCCAGGAGGTCTACGGTGCCTCCCCGCAGACGTTCAGCCTGCTGTTCGGGCTCAACTCGGTCGGCCTGGTCGTCGCCGGACAGATCAACGGCAAGCTGCTGGTGGGCCGGGTCCGGCTGGACCGGGTGCTCGCCTGCGGCCTCGCGGTGATCGTGCTGGCCGCGACCGCGCTGCTGCTGATGGCGACCGGGGTGTTCGGCGAGGTCGGGCTCGCGCCCGTCGCCGCCGCGCTGTTCGTGCTGATGTCGGCGATGGGCTTCACGATGCCCAACACCCAGGCGCTCGCCCTGCTGCGCACCCGGCACGCCGCCGGTTCCGCCTCCGCGCTGCTCGGTACGACCTCCTTCCTCATCGGCGCGGTCGCCTCACCGCTCGTCGGGATCGCCGGGGAGCGCACCGCCGTCCCGATGGCCGTCGTCCAGTTGGCGGCCGCGCTGGTCGCGGGTGTCTGCTTCATGGGACTGTGCCGTCCCTGGCGGACGGGCACGGGCCTGGAAGGACCAGAAGGAGGAGACCACTGAGCGCACCCAGACTCCGTCCCGGCACCCCCGAGCGGGCCGGGCTCGACCCGGCGGGGATGGCCCGCCTCACCGACGACCTGCACGCCCTGACCGCCGGGGCGCACCCCTGGGCGGCCGGGGCCGTCGCGGTGGCCGGGCGCGGGCCGGTGATCGCGGTCGCCGAGGCGTCGGGGTGGGCCGTACGGTACGCGTCCTGGGACCCCAAGGCCGCTACCGGCGTCGAACTGCCGCCGGCCCGGCGGGTGCCGGTCACCCTGGACACCCCCTTCGACCTCGCCTCGCTCACCAAGCTGTTCACCTCCGTCGCGGCGCTCCAGCAGATAGAGCGGGGCACCCTCGGGATCGACGCCCGCGTGGGCGCGTATTTGCCCGAGTTCACGGGTGCGTCCGAACACGGCGTCACCGTACGGCAGTTGCTCACCCACACCGCAGGGCTCGCGCCCGAACTCCCGCTGTACGACTACCCCGACCTCACCGCCCGGCTGGCGCGGCTGCGCGCGGAGCCGCCGACGTCGAAGCCGGGGGAGTACCTGTACTCCGACCTCGGCATGCTGCTCCTGCAGTTCGTGCTGGAGCGGATCACCGGGCGGACCCTGGACGTGCTGATCGCCGACGGCATCACCCGCCCGCTGGGCATGACGGCGACCTCGTACGGGCCACGCCCCGACGCGGCGGCCACCGAGGACCAGCGGCGGCCCTGGGCCAAGGCGGACCGGGGGATGCTGCGGGGCGTCGTCCATGACGAGAACGCCTGGGCGCTCGGCGGGGTCGCGGGCCACGCGGGCCTCTTCTCCACCGGCCCCGACCTCGCCGTCTTCTGCCGCGCGCTGCTCGCGGGCGGCGCGTACGGGCCCGCCCGCATCCTCGGCCCCGACTTCGTCGAACTCCTCCTCACCCCGCCCGGCCTCGGCTTCGCCCTGGACGAGCCCTGGTTCATGGGCACCCTCTCGGGCCACGGCGCGGCCGGCCACACGGGCTTCACCGGTACGTCGCTGGTCATCGACCCCTCGACGGACACGTTCCTGGTCCTCCTGGCCAACACGGTCCACCCGGTCCGCCGTCCCCCCGACAGCCACCCCCGAGCGGCCCTCGCCTCCCGCCTGGCGAAGGCGGTCCGGGACGCTTAGAAGAGTGGCTTCGCGCACCTGAGAGAATCGTCGGGTGAACGCCCCCGCCTCCGCCGCCGATACGCTCCGCTCGACCCTCGCCGGGGTGCTGGACGGGTTGCCGCCCCGGCAGGCGGCCTCCGCCGTCGAGCGGCTCATCGCCAATTACCGGGGGGACACCCCGACGAACGCGCCGATCCTGCGGGACCGCGCCGATGTGGCGGCGTACGCGGCGTACCGGATGCCCGCGACGTTCGAGGCGGTGCGGGCGGCGCTGGAGGCGTTCGCGGACGCGGTGCCCGCGTGGGTGCCGGGCAGCCATGTGGACATCGGGGGCGGGACCGGCGCGGCGACCTGGGCGGTGGCCGCGACCTGGGACGGGGAACGCCCGGTGACCGTGCTGGACTGGGCAGAGCCCGCGCTCGCCCTCGGGCGGGAGATCGCCGGTTCGCACCCCGCGCTGCGCGGCGCCGAGTGGCGGCGGGCCCGGATCGGGGCGGCGCTGGAGCTGCCGGAGACCGATCTGGTCACCGTGTCGTACGTCCTCAACGAGCTGTCCGAGCCCGACCGTGCCGCCCTCGTCGAGGCCGCCGCCGCTGCCGCGCGGTCCGTCGTCATCGTGGAGGCCGGGACGCCGGCGGGGTACGAGCGGATCATCGAGGCCCGCGACCGGCTGATCGCGGCCGGGTTCCGGGTCGCGGCGCCCTGTCCGCACAGCGCGCCGTGCCCGATCGTGCCGGGCACCGACTGGTGCCACTTCGCGGCGCGGGTCAGCCGGTCCTCGCTGCACCGGCAGGTCAAGGGCGGGTCGCTGGCGTACGAGGACGAGAAGTTCAGCTACGTCGCGGCGACCCGGCTGCCCGCCGAGCCCGCCCCCGCGCGGATCGTACGGCGGCCGCAGATCCGCAAGGGGCAGGTGCTGCTCGATCTCTGCGAGGCGGACGAGCAGTTGCGGCGGACGACGGTGACCAAGCGGCACGGTGATCTGTACAAGGCGGCCCGGGACGTGGAGTGGGGCGATGCGTGGCCGCCGCTGGGGGACGACTAGCACGCGGGTTACGCGTCACCGCACGGGCTTTCCCTGGCAAAGAAAGGGGAAAATCGTGCATACCCCTCCATTGTGAGGTATGTCTCGCCAGTCTCCTTCATATCCGTGCTCGGGCTCCCCGTGGCGCAGGATGATGGGACGATGAGGCATGCTGTCCGCACCACAGCGAGGCGAGGGGACAGATGAGCGCGACGTTCGGCGGCCGGTCCGGCCGGCAGGGCAGGATCTCCCAGTGGCTGCGTGGACGGCGTCCCAAGGACGAGGCCGCCGACGACGGTGGCCGTGAGGCGATGCTGCTCGCCGCCGCCGGGGCGGGGCTGTCGCTGGCGCCCGCCGCGTATCCCGCGCCGGGGTACGGCTGTTCCTGCGACCGCGTCGGCTGTCCCACTCCCGCGCGGCATCCGGTGTCCTTCGCCTGGCAGACCCAGTCCACGACCGATCGTGCGCAGGTCGAGCGGTGGGTACGGGAGCAGCCCGAGGCCAACTTCATCACCGCGACGGGGATGACGCACGATGTGCTGGACGTGCCGCTGGAGGCGGGGCGCGCTGCTCTCGACCGGCTGCTCGGGGAGGGGGTGGAGGTCGGTCCGGTCGCCGAGAGCGACGACGGGCGGATGCTCTTCTTCACTCTGACGCGGGGTACGCCCGAGGACGAGGACGAGTGGTGGCCGTGTGAGCTGGACTGTCACCCCGAGACGATGGACGAACACCCGGGGCTGCGCTGGCACTGCCGGGGCTCCTACGTCCTGGTCCCCCCGGCCCGCCTACCCGGCGCCCCGACGCGCGGCGTCCGCTGGGTCCGGGGCCCGGAACACGCGTTCCCCGAGCCCCTCACCCTGCTGGAGTCCCTGACGGACGCCTGCGCCCGCCACGCCGGCACAGACCCGGACCCCCACCCGGCGACAGCCTGGCCCTCCCGCCACTGACCGCTCCGGCCTCCGGCCGGATTGTGTTCCCACCCGCCCCACCCGTGCAGCTTTCGAGGTCGGGTGCGGGTGGCCCCTGCGGTCGGACTCGCCGTCGGCGGCTGCGGGTGGGGCGGCAGGCGTCCGGCCTTCGGCCGGATTGGGCTCCCACCCGCACCACCCGTACAACTCGCGTCCTCGGGTGCGGGTGGCCCCGGGTGGACTCGTCGTCGGCGCCTGCGGGCTGGCGGGGAAGCGGATTTGTGGCCTTACCTGGCAACGAAGTTGAGCCGATATCCGCAAGGCCGGGACCCCGCAGACGCCGACGTTGCTTTCGCCCCACCAGGGCCACCCGCACCCGACGACGAGAGTTGTACGGGTGGCTGCGGGTGGGAAGACTCGCCTATTCGCCCTGCGCAGCAGTCAGTCCCTGGACGCGGCCCAGTATCGACACCGGCCCCCCGCCCGGAGGGTCCAGCGCGGCCTGGTTGGAGATGAATTCCAGGGTGAGGGACTGTTTGACCTCGCCCTTGGTGAGGGCTTGGACGTCGCGGTTGGGGACGGTCACCGAGGTCCCGGCGGCGGCTGTGCGTTTTTCGTAGTGGTGGGAGGCGAAGAAGACGAGGGCGCCGCCGTCGGCGGTGCGGAGGGCGAGGGGGGCGAAGGCGTCGCGGGTGAGGGGCTCGTCGATGTACTGCCGTACCAGCCCCGGCTTGCGGGCCTGTTGGGCGCGGACCGCCCGCCAGTTGCTCGTACTCGGCCCGTCGGCGAAGGTCTTGCCCCCGTCCCGCAGATACGCCGCGTACCGCGCACTCAGATCCTCGCCCGGTACCGCCTCGGCCCAGCCGTCCGCCCCCACCCGGAAATCGGGCACCTGCCCGGCCGGGACGAGGGTCAGATACGCCACCCGCCAAGCCTCGCCGAGATCATCCCGCACGAACACCATCAACCACCGCGCGGAACCCCCCTTGTTGCCCTTGGCGTTCACGACGAACCACCGGGGCCAGCCGGCCTTGGCCGGGATGGTGTACTTCGCGTCGGTCAGGGTCAGCGGAGTGTGCCGGGAGTTGCCGCCGGGATTGTTGGCGTGCCCCGCCCTCAGCCGCGCGGAGTCGATCGCCCCGAACGCACCGGTGACATACCCGGCGTCGAGGGAGGAGTCGTAGGCCCGGTCGGCCCTGTTGTACGCGTCCGTGAAGCGGGCCAGCGCGCGAGCGGCCTCCGGACGGCTCGCCGCCGGCAGCACCTCACGCTCGCCGTGCACCACGACACACCCGCTGGTCATCACCGCGCAGACGGCCAGCGAGGCCGCTGTGCGTGCCCTCCGGTTCCGGCCGCGAGGCCCACGACCGCTGCGATCCCTGCTCATCAGGCGACGTCACCTTCCCCTTCCCGGAGGCGAACCCTACCGGGAGGGGAGGAACGGGCGGCCCCCCGAGGTGCCGCCTACTTCGCGCCGGTGGCGACCGGCTCGCCCGTTTGACCGGAGACACGGAAGGGCAGCAGGAACAGCGTCAGCACCGGCACCAGGTACAGCAGCCACACCACGAGCTGGACCACCGTGGGGTCGGGCTGGAAGTTGAACACGCCCTTCAGCAGCGTCCCGTACCAGCTGTCCGGCGGGATCGTGTCGCTGATGTCGAAGGCCAGGTGTGTCAGCCCCGGCACCCAGCCCGCCTCCTGGAGGTCGTGGACGCCGTACGCGAGGACCCCCGCCGCGACCACGACCAGCATCCCGCCGGTCCAGGTGAAGAACTTCGCCAGGTTGATGCGCAGCGCGCCCCGGTAGAACAGCCACCCCAGCAGCACCGCCGTGGCGATACCGAGCGCGACGCCGATCAGCGGGCGCGGCGTGCCGTCGCTCGCCGCGTGCACCGACGCCCACACGAACAGCGCGGTCTCCAGCCCCTCCCGGCCCACGGCGAGGAACGCGGTGGCGACCAGCGCGCCGGTCCCCATGGCGAGGGCCGCGTCGAGCCGGCCGTGCAGCTCGGACTTGAGGTGCCGGGCGGTGCGCCGCATCCAGAACACCATCCACGTCACCAGGCCCACCGCGACGATGGACAGCGAGCCGCCCAGCGTCTCCTGCGCCTGGAACGTCAGCTCCTGCGAGCCGAATTCGAGCGCGCAGCCGAAGCCCAGGGCGAGCGCGACCGCGATGGCGATGCCGGTCCAGATCGGCTTCAGCGCCTCGCGGCGCCCGGTCTTGACCAGATAGGCGATCAGGATGCAGACGACGAGCGACGCCTCCAGGCCCTCGCGCAGACCGATCAGGTAGTTGGAGAACACGGACTACGCCTCCTTGGAGAACAGCGTCCGGCCCCACCAGTCATGGGGGTCACGGACACCGGGCGGGACCGCGAAGACCGCCGAACCCACGTGCTGGATGTACTCGTTGAGCGCGTCGTGCGCGGAGAGCCGCCGCTGGAGCGGGATGAACCCCTCCCGCACGTCACGCTGGTAGGCCAGGAAGAACAGGCCCGCGTCCAGGCGGCCGAGCCCGTCCGTGCCGTCGGTGAAGGAGTAGCCCCGGCGCAGGATGGTGATCCCGCCGTTGGAGTCCGGGTGGGCCAGGCGCACATGGGCGTCCGGCTTCATCGCCTTCAGGAACGGCGCGTCGTGCTCCTTCGCCTTCCCGACCGGTGCCCCCTCGCCCTTGTCCCGGCCGAACACGTCCTCCTGCTCCTGGAGCGACGTCCGGTCCCAGGTCTCGATGTTCATCCGGATGCGCCGGGCCACCAGATACGAACCCCCGGTCATCCAGGCCGACTTGGCGTCCCCGTCGGAGGCGGACACCCAGACGTGCTTGTCCAGCCGGGCGGTCTCGGTGCCGGCGATGTTGCGGGTGCCGTCCTTGAAGCCCATCAGGTTGCGCGGGGTCTGGGCGTCCGGCGTGGTCGAGGAGGTCTTGCCGAAGCCCAGCTGGGACCAGCGCACCGCGACCTTGCCGAAGCCGACGCGGGCCAGATTGCGGATGGCGTGCACCGCCACCTGCGGATCGTCCGCGCACGCCTGCACACAGAGGTCGCCCCCGGTGCGGGCGGCGTCCAGGTTGTCGCCGGGGAACTTCGGCAGGTCCGCCAGCCCGGCCGGACGCCGGTCGGCCAGCCCGAACCGCTCGAAGAGGGAGGGCCCGAAGCCCACCGTGAGGGTCAGCCGCGAGGGGCTCAGCCCCAGCGCCTCGCCGGTGTCGTCCGGCGGGGCCTCGGCGAGCCCGCCGTACGCGCCCTCGCCGACCGGCTTCCCGGCGGTCATCAGCCGGGCCGCCGCCGTCCAGTCCTTGAGCAGCTGGACGAACTCCGCGCGGTCCTCGGTCTTCACGTCGAACGCGGCGAAGTGCAGCCGGTCCTGCACCGGGGTGGCGATGCCCGCCTGGTGGGTGCCGTGGAAGGGGACGGCGTGGTCCGGGGCCGCCGACGCCAGGCCCAGCCCGCCGTCCGACAGCGCCACACCGCCGCCCGCCGCGGCGGCGCCGAGCGCGAGCCCGGCACCGCCCCAGCCGATCAGCGCGCGCCGCGAGGGTCCACTGCGCTCGTTCTCGGTCATCGCTCGTGCTCCCGTACCTACTTGACGACCGCGGCCGCGAGCTTGGACAGCGGCTCGGCCAGGGCGTTCACCGCGTCGGACAGTTCCTTGCGCTGGTCCTTGCCGACCTTGTCGTAGGAGACGAAGTCGTAGGAGTCCTTCGCGGGGCGGTACTTGTCCAGCAGCTTGTCCAACGCCGCGAACTGCTTGTCCAGTTCACCGGTGAGCGCGGAGTCGTTCTTGGCGGCGACCGGCTTCAGCAGCTCGTACGCCTTCTGCGCGCCCTCGACGTTGCCCTTGAAGTCGACCAGGTCGGTGTGCGCGTAGCGGTCCTCCTCGCCGGTGACCTTGCCGGTCGCGACCTCGTCCAGCAGCTCCTTGGCGCCGTTGGCCATGGAGGTCGGGGTGATCTCGGCCTTGCCGACCCGGTGCTGCCAGTCCCTCAGGTCGGTGACCAGCTCGGCGGCGAGCTTCTTGTCCCCTGCGCCGATCTTCTTGTCCTGCCAGAGGGACTTCTCCAGCCGGTGCCAGCCGGTCCACTTCTGGCCGTCCTCCAGGCCGTCCGCGCGGGTGTCGACCTTGGGGTCGATGTCGCCGAAGGACTCGGCCACCGGCTCGGTGCGCTCCCAGCCGAGCCGCGAGGGCGCGTACGCCTTCTTCGCGGCGGCCAGGTCGCCGGCCTGGACCGCCTTGGCGAAGGTCTCGGCGAGCGGGACCGTCTCGTCGGCCTGGTCCTGGGCGTACTGGCGGTATCCGGCGACCGCCGCGTCCAGCGCGGGGTTCCGCTTGGCGGACGCGCCGGAGCCGGTCACGTCGAGCTTCTGCCGCACACCGTGGCCCTTCATGCCGGGACGGCAGGCGATCTCGTACGAGCCCGCCTTCACCTCGGCGGTCAGCGTGTACTTGGTGCCGGGGCCGATGTTCTCCTTCTCGGAGACGATCCGGTCGTCGGGGAAGACGATCTCGACCTCGGTGGCGCGCGAGCCCTTGTTCTCGATCTTCAGGGTGACCTGACCGGCCGGGACCGACTTGGCCGAGGTGTCGCACTTGGTGTCGGCTGCGGTGACCTGGATGGCGTCGCCGTCCTTGGCGTCGCTCTTGGCGGTGCACGCCGACAGGGCGGTCAGCGCGGCAGCCGCGGTGGCGGCGATCGCGATCGGACGGACGGCTCGCATAACGGGCTCCATGCGGTCAGGACGGCATGAATCCGCCCATTCGGTTTGGTGAGGCTTGCCTAACTTACCCGACCCTTAGTCCGCCCGTCCCCGCCTGATACCGGATTCGAACGGCACGAAAAGATCACAGACACGACTTGATGTCGGATTCCAAAAAACGATCTCAAGCATCGGCAAAGAGCAGCCCAAGCGCCCGCGATGCTTCAATGCACCGGTGACTGACTACGACGTGCTCCGGGTCTTCTGCGGCCCCTCGGGCGGCTATGGAAACGAACTGGGCGTCGTCCGCGAGGGCTCGCTGCTGCCCGGCCGGGACGACCGGCAGGCGCTCGCCGCCAAACTCGGCTTCAGCGAGACCGTGTTCGTGGACGATCCCGAGCGCGGAGTGATCGACATCTACACCCCCGCCTCCCGGCTGGCCTTCGCGGGCCACCCCTGCGTCGGCACCGCCTGGCTGCTCGACGTGCCCGAACTGGTCACGCCCGCCGGGGAGGTCGGCACCCGGCTGGACGGCGAGTTCACCTGGATCGAGGCCCGCGCGGAGTGGGCCCCGCCGCGCACCCTGCGCCAGTACGCGAGCGCCGCCGAGGTGGACGCCCTTCAGGTGCCGCCGCCCGGCGAGTGGATCTACGCCTGGGCCTGGGAGGACGAGGCGGCGGGCCGCGTGCGCGCCCGCGCCTTCCCCGGCCGGGGCGACGGCATCGACGAGGACGAGGCGACCGGCGCGGCAGCACTGCTGCTCACCGACCGCCTCGGCCGTGCCCTCAACATCACCCAGGGCCGAGGCTCCCAGCTCCTCACCGCCCCCCAGCCGTACGGCTGGGTGGAGGTCGGCGGCCGGGTCGTACTGGAGCGCTGAGCTGCCCTAGGGCAGCGTCAGGATGTCCGCGCCGGTGTCCGTCACCACGAGGGTGTGCTCGAACTGGGCCGTGCGCTTGCGGTCCTTGGTCACCACGGTCCAGCCGTCGTCCCACATGTCGTACTCGTGGGTGCCCAGCGTCAGCATCGGCTCGATGGTGAAGGTCATGCCGGGCTGGATGACCGTGGTGGCGTGCGGGGAGTCGTAGTGCGGCACGATCAGCCCGGAGTGGAACGACGAGTTGATGCCGTGGCCGGTGAAGTCCCGCACCACGCCGTAGCCGAAGCGCTTGGCGTAGGACTCGATGACCCGGCCGATGATGTTGATCTGCCGGCCGGGCTTGACCGCCTTGATCGCCCGGTTCAGCGCCTCGCGGGTGCGATCCACCAGCAGCCGCGACTCCTCGTCCACCTCGCCTACCAGATACGTGGCGTTGTTGTCGCCGTGCACCCCGCCGATGTACGCGGTGACGTCCAGGTTGACGATGTCGCCGTCCCGGAGCACCGTCGAGTCCGGGATGCCGTGGCAGATGACCTCGTTGACCGAGGTGCACAGCGACTTGGGGAAGCCCCGGTAACCCAGCGTCGACGGGTAGGCGCCGTAGTCGCACATGTAGTCGTGCGCGACCTTGTCGAGCTGGTCCGTGGTGACACCGGGGGCGATGATCTTCGCCGCCTCCGCCATGGCCCGCGCGGCGATCCGGCCGGCGGTCCGCATCGCCTCGACCGTCTCGGGCGTCTGCACCTCCGGACCGGTGTACGGCGCGGGCGCGGGCTTTCCGACGTACTCCGGGCGGCGGATGTTCCCGGGCACCGGGCGGGTGGGGGAGAGCTCCCCTGGTACGAGCAGCGACTGGCCAGACATGCCAGCGAGTCTAACCAGCGGGCATGGGGGAACATGTGGGTGGCGAGAGGAGCCGTTGATGTCCGTGTTCAAGAAGCGCACCCAGGGCAAGCCGGGCGAGTGGTACTACTGCCTGGAGCACAAGAAGGTCGAGGAGGGCCCCGACTGTCCCGGAAAGGACCGTTTCGGTCCCTACGCCTCCCCGGACGAGGCGCGCCACGCGATGGAGACCGCCCGTGAGCGCAACGCCGACTGGGAGACGGACCCGCGCTGGCACGACACCCCGGCCGACGAGTCCGACAAGGACTGAGGCAGCTTTCTCAGACATGATCTTCAGCCGCCCTCACCGCTGGTGGGGGCGGCTTCACGTTCTTCACCGGGGCTTGCTCACCAGGGCGCCGCCGGGGGTGCCGTCAGGGTCTCCGCCAGCCGGGAGAGGCGGTCCCTGAAGCCCCGGCGGGCCCTGGGCGGTCCCGCGTTCTCCCCGGCCGCCGCGCTCACCAGGTGCTGCACGCTGTCCAGGTCCAGCTCCGCGCCGTCCGGCACCGCCAGCGTCTCGTGCGCCATCGCCGCCAGCTCGGCCCCGCCCGCCCCGAGGGCCAGCACCGTCACCCCGGCCCGCCGGGCGCTGTGCACCCGCTCCAGCAGCTCGGCCGGCTCCTCCGGCGCCACCACCAGCAGGGTCTCGCCGCGCCGGGCCTCCGCGATCCGGTTGGGGCCCACCGCCAGATGCGCCGGGTCACCGGGGCGGGCGTGGTGCCGGACCAGGGTGGGGGCCAGCTCGGGCGTGCCGGACCAGGCCGCCTCGTCCACCAGATGCGCGGCCAGGTGCCAGGGCTCGTACTCCTCGGTGCCCGCCAGCAGCAGGCCGCCGCCGTGGGCCGTCACCGAGCCGCGCAGCACCCCCGCGAACCGCCGGGTGGCGCCCAACCACTCGGTCCCGGTGAGCACTTCGCGCAGCAGCGCGACCCGTACGGCGTCCATGCGGCCGCATCCTGCCGCAACCGGTCACTCCCGCACCGCAGTTCACGCGCGGTTCACCCCTGCGGGTGCCGCGTGACGCGGCCCACCCTCGCCGGGTGACGGCGCCCGCGCGGACGTAGAGTCGGCCCATGACCTCCAGCGACAGCGCACAGCAGACCGGTACCGGTGCTGCCAAGGACCCCGCGAAGGCCCCCGCCAAGGACCCCTGGGACCTGCCCGACGTCTCCGGGCTGACCGTCGGCGTGATCGGCGGCACCGGGCCGCAGGGCAAGGGCCTCGCCCACCGGCTCGCCAAGGCCGGCCAGAAGGTGATCGTCGGCTCCCGCTCCGCCGAGCGCGCGCACGCGGCCGCCGAGGAGCTGGGCCACGGCGTCGAGGGCGCCGACAACGCCGAGACCGCGCGCCGCAGTGACGTCGTGATCGTCGCCGTGCCGTGGGACGGCCACGCCGACACCCTGAAGTCGCTCCGCGAGGACCTCGCGGGCAAGCTCGTCGTGGACTGCGTCAACCCGCTCGGCTTCGACAAGCAGGGCGCCTACGCGCTCACCGTCGAGGAGGGCAGCGCCGCCCAGCAGGCCGAGGCGCTGCTCCCGGACTCCCGGGTCACCGCCGCCTTCCACCACCTCTCCGCCGTCCTCCTGGAGGACCCGGAGATCGACGAGATCGACACCGACGTGATGGTCCTCGGCGACAAGCGGGCCGACACCGACATCGTGCAGGCCCTGGCCGGGCGCATCCCCGGCATGCGCGGCGTCTTCGCCGGGCGGCTGCGCAACGCCCACCAGGTGGAGGGTCTGGTCGCCAACCTGATCTCCACCAACCGCCGCTACAAGGCGCACGCCGGGCTCCGCGTCACCGACGTCTGACGGCACCCGGGCGGGACGTACGGGCCCGATGGGGGACACTGGTCGGCGTAGCAGTGTCCCCCGACAGGAGCCGACCCCATGCCCCGCATCGCCCTCGTCACCCTCGCCGTCTGCGTGCTCGCCGTGGCCGCGGCCGTCGTGTCCTTCGTCCAGGGCAGCTGGCTGGGGATCGTCTGGGTGCTGCTGGCGGGCCTGACGTCCAACATGGCGTTCCTCGCGATCCGGCGCGAGCGGGCCAGGTCCGGCGGCGGCTCCGCTACGGGATGACCGAGCACACCTGCGGGGTCTCGGTCCAGAAGCGGTACAGGTAGTAGCCGCAGTCCGAGAAGGCGCCGTCCACGCCCAGCGCGCTCAGCAGGGTGTAGATCACGTCGAAGAACGCCCGGTTGACCGAGGGCACCCACAGCAGCGCGAACACGATCAGCAGGCCGAACGGCGCGATCGGCTCCACCTGCCGCTTGATCCCGTTCGACAGCCACGGCTCGATCACGCCGTAGCCGTCCAGGCCCGGCACCGGCAGGAAGTTCAGGATCGCCGCCGTGACCTGGAGCAGCGCCAGGAACGCCAGCGCGTACCGGAAGTCGCGCGGGACGCCGTCCAGCGCGTGCAGCCAGAACGGCGCCGTGCACACCGCCGCGAACAGCACGTTGGTCAGCGGACCGGCCGCCGAGATCAGGCTGTGCCGCCACCGGCCCCTGATCCGGCCCCGCTCGATGAAGACCGCGCCGCCCGGCAGGCCGATCCCGCCCATGATCACGAACAGCACCGGCAGCACCACGCTCAGCAGGGCGTGCGTGTACTTCAGCGGGTTCAGCGTCAGATAGCCCTTGGCGCCGATCGAGATGTCCCCGCTGTGCAGGGCGGTACGGGCGTGCGCGTACTCGTGCAGACACAGCGAGACGATCCACGCGGCCGTCACGAACAGGAACACCGCGAGCCCCGGCTGCGCCGCGAACCCCGTCCAGGTCGCCCAGCCCGTCACCGCCGCGATGGCCACGATTCCGGCGAACACGGGACTGATCCGGCGGTCGCCGGCACGCGAGAGGGCGGTGGTCATGGGGCTCCTGCCTACGGAT
This sequence comes from Streptomyces seoulensis, assembly GCF_004328625.1. Taxonomy (NCBI): domain Bacteria; kingdom Bacillati; phylum Actinomycetota; class Actinomycetes; order Kitasatosporales; family Streptomycetaceae; genus Streptomyces; species Streptomyces seoulensis. The sequence goes on along the minus strand of NZ_CP032229.1, from coordinate 1,730,964 downwards.
AAGTGCTGAGGGTCGACCGTACCGGTGATGTCGGGGGAACGTCCCGGCCCCGCCCCGGGGTTCCGGGCCGCCGCGGTGTCCGCATGAGCGCCGGTTCCCCCGTCGGTTCGCGCGTCGGTGAAACCCGGAGGCGCCGCGGGTGCGTCCCCAAGGACAATGGACCCCGTGCGCTATCGGCTTCTCGGCACCACCCAGGCTCTCCGTCCGGACGGCACCCCCGTCCCCGTCGGCGGCGCGCGGCTGCGCGCCCTGCTGACGGTGCTCGCGCTGCGCGCCGGTCGGACCGTACCGGCCGGGGTGCTGGTCGACGAGGTCTGGGGGGCCGACCCGCCCGCCGACGCGCCCGGCGCCCTCCAGGCGCTGGTCGGGCGGCTGCGCCGAGCCCTCGGGTCCGACGCGATCGCCTCCGTCGACGGGGGGTACCGGCTCACCGCCGCCCCGGACGACGTGGACCTCGCCCGCTTCGACCGGCTCACCGGCGACGGCCGCCGCGCCCTCGACGACGCCGACCCGGCCAAGGCCGCCGTCCTGCTGGACGACGCCCTCGCCCTGTGGCGCGGGCCCGTCCTCGCCGACCTGCCCGACCGCACCGCCGACGCCGCCCGCTGGCAGACCCGCCGGCTGGACGCCCTGCGCGCCCGGCACACCGCCGCCCTCGCCCTCCGTCACGCCGAGTCGTCCCTGCCCGAGCTGGCCGCCCTGTGCGACGAGCATCCCCTGGACGAGCCCCTGCAGGCCCTGCGGCTGCGCGCCCTGCGCGACACCGGCCGCACCGCCCAGGCACTGGCCGCCTACGAGGAGGTACGGCGGCTCCTCGCCGACCGGCTGGGCTCCGACCCCGGCGCCGAGCTGCGCGCGCTGCACGCCGAGCTGCTGGCGGACACCGGGCCCGAGCCGGTGGCGCCCACCCCGGCCGCCGCTGCCGGGCCCCGGCCCGCGCCGGGCAACCTGCCCGCCCGGCTGACCTCGTTCGTCGGGCGGGAGTCCGACATCGATGCCATCGGCGCCGACCTCGCCGGCTCCCGCCTTGTCACGCTGCTCGGGCCGGGCGGCGCGGGCAAGACCCGGCTCTCCATGGAGGCCGCCGAGGCGGTCCGGGACTCCGTGCCCGACGGGGCCTGGCTCGCCGAACTCGCGCCCGTGGACGACCCCGACGCCGTACCGCAGGCCGTGCTCACCGCCATCGGCGCCCGCGAGACCGTGCTGCACGGCGCGGGCGTCGAGAGTGTGCGCGCCGCCTCCGACCGCTGGGGCGACCCGGTCGAGCGGCTGGTGGAGCACTGCGGACGGCGCCGGATGCTGATCATCCTGGACAACTGCGAGCACGTGGTGGACGCCGCCGCCCGGCTCGCCGAGCGCCTGCTGGCCGACTGCCCGTACCTCACCGTCCTCGCCACCAGCCGTGAACCCCTCGGCGTACCGGGGGAGTTGCTGCGGCCGGTGGAGCCGCTGCCCGAGCCGGTCGCGCTGCGGCTGCTCGGTCATCGCGGCGCGGCCGCCCGGCCCGGCTTCACGGTGGCCGACGACCCCGAGGCGTGCGCCGAGATCTGCCACCGCCTGGACGGCCTGCCGCTGGCCATCGAGCTGGCGGCCGCCCGGCTCCGTATGCTGACGCCTCGTCAGATCGCGGACCGGCTGGACAACCGGTTCCGGCTGCTCACCTCCGGCAGCCGCACCGTGCTGCCCCGCCAGCAGACCCTGCGCGCGGTGGTCGACTGGTCGTGGGACCTGCTCGACGCCGCCGAACGCGAGGTCCTGGGCAAGCTGTCGGTGTTCGCCGGCGGCTGCGACCTCGCCGCGGCCGAGGCCGTCTGCGGGCCCGTCGCGCTGGACGCGCTCGGCTCGCTGGTCGACAAGTCCCTGGTGGTGGCCGCTCCTTCGGCCGGCTCCGGGATGCGCTACCGGCTGCTGGAGACCGTCGCCGAGTACGCCGCCGAACGGCTGGACGAGAGCGGCGAGCGGGCCGCCGCCGAGCGCGCCCACCTCACCTACTACCGCGAACTCGCCCGCACCACGGACCCGTTGCTGCGCGGCCACCACCAGCGCGAGGCGATCGAGCGCATCCAGGTGGAGTACGAGAACCTGCGCACCGCCCTCAGGCACGCCGTCGCCCTGCGCGACGAGCAGGAGGGCCTGTGCATGGTGCTCTCCCTGCTCTGGTACTGGCAGATGCGCGACCAGCGCCTGGAGGTCCGGGCCTGGTGCGAGGAGGTCATGGCGCTCGGCCCCGACCCGTTCGAGGAGCCGGCCGCGCACGCCGAGCCGGTGTGGACGCGCAGCACCGAGAACCCGCCCCCGCTCGCCGGTGAGGACCTCGCCGAGGCCCGGCGCGGACTGCACCTGGCCCATCTGGCCTGCATGGACACCGACATGGAGGCATGGCAGAGCCCGGCGGCGCGGGACAAGCTGACCGTCGTCACCGAGGTCTACCGCCCCGGCCTGCCCCAGACCTGCCGCTCACCCGGCATGCTCTGGTGGTTCGCCGAGATGCTCGTCAACGGCGTGGGCCGGCTGCCCGAGATCACCGACGCCACCGTACGCACCTGCCGGGAGACCCCCGGCTACGAGTGGGAGCTGGCCGGCGCCCTCCAGACCCGCGCCAACCTGCTGGCCAACCGCGCCACCTGGGCGGGCGACGCCACCCGTGACGCGGACGAGGCGCTGGAGATCTACCGGCGCCTCGGCGACGACTGGGGCCTGGCCGAGGCGCTGTCCGCGCGCGGCGAGGCCCATGAGCGCCAAGGGCGGTACCGCGAGGCCGCCGCCGACTACGAGGGCGCCATGGCGCACGCCGAACACCTCGGCGCCCGCGCACAGATGGCCGTCCTCGGCGCCCGCCTCGGCAACGTCCTGCTGGAGGCGGGCGACGAGGAGCGCGGCGAACGGCTGCTGCGCGAGGTCGTGCACGAGCTGGACGGCAGACACAGCGAGGCCATGCCGGTCGCCCGGCTGCATCTGGCCTCCTGGCTCCTGGTCACCGGGCGCACCGCCGAAGCCCGGGTTCAACTCACCCTGTTGCGCGAGGAGTTCGTGCTTGCCCGGTTCATCGTCTTCGACGCCATGATCCTGGCCCAGGAAGCCTGGCTGGACGCCGAGGAAGGGCACTCCGAGCGTGCGCTGGAGGGTGTCCGCCGGGCGCTGGAGCTGGCCGGGGACCCGCTGTGCGAGGTGGTCGTCCCGCAGATGCCGAGCGTCTGCCTCACCGTCGCCGCGCTCGCCCTGGCGCTCGTCCCCGACCGTTCGCGCGTCCTGGACGCCGTCCGCTGCCTGGGCGCCTCCTCGGCCCTGCTGCCGGAGGGGCATCTGCGGCCGAAGGTGGAGCAGCGGGCGTACGACCGTACCGAGGCCCGGGTCCGTGAGGTGCTCGGCGAGACGGCGTTCGCCGCCGCGTACGCCGAAGGCGGTGGCCTCTCCCTCGTGGAGGCCACCGCCCTCGTGTGAACCGTGCGTTCGCCGAACGTCAGGTCTTGGTACGGAACTTGTGGATGGCGACCGGTGCCATCACCGCGGTGATCGCCACCGACCAGGCGACCGTGACCCACAGGTCGTGGGCGACCGGGCCGCCGACCATCAGACCGCGCGCCGCGTCGGCGAGCGTGGACAGCGGGTTGTAGTCGGTGAACGCCTGGAGCCAGCCCGGCATCGACTTGGTCGGCGCGAAGATGGACGAGCCGAACTGGAGCGGGAACAGCACCAGGAAGCCCATCGCCTGAACGGACTGCGCGCTCTTCATCACCACGCCCAGGGTGAGGAAGACCCACATGATCGAGGACGCGAACAGCGTGGCCAGGCCGACGGTGGCGAACAGCCCCGGCCAGCTCGTGATGTGGAAGCCGACCAGCACGGCGACGACCATCAGCACGGCCGTGGCGAACAGCATGCGGCCCAGCTCCACCGCGAGCTTGGCGAACAGCACCGAGCCCCGGCCGATCGGCAGCGAGCGGAACCGGTCCATGACCCCGCTGTTGAAGTCCTGGCTGAAGCCGGTGCCGACGCCCTGCGACATCGTCATGCTCATCATCGCCAGCATGCCGGGGATGACGTACTGCACGTACTGCTCCTGGCCGCCGCCGAGGGCCTGGCCGATGGAGCCGCCGAAGACGAACACGAACAGCAGGGTGAAGACGACGGGCATCAGCAGCGCGTCGAACATCGACTCCGGGTCCTGCTTGATCCACAGCAGGTTGCGGCGGACGAGGGCGCCGGTGTGCCGCAGGTGGCCGCGCAGGGTGATGCGGGAGTCCGCGAGCGGTACGGGCGGGACGGTCGTGGTGGCGCTCATACGGCGACCTCTTCGCGGGAATCGGCGGGCGTGGCGTCCTGCGGGGCACTGGCGCGGTGGCCGGTGAGCGAGAGGAACACCTCGTCCAGGCTGGGGAGTTCGGTGACGATGGAGGAAATGGTGATGCCGCGCGCGGTGACCGCGCCGACGACTGCGGTGAGCTGCTCGTCGCTGAGGATCGGCACCAGCAGGGTGCCGGTCTGGCGGTCCACGGTGGTGGTGGCCAGGCCGGTGATGCCCAGCTCGTCCAGCGTGGTGGCGAGCGGCTCCAGCTGGAGCGGGTCGATGGGGCGTACGCGCAGGGTGCGGCCGCCGACCTTCGCCTTCAGCTCCTCGATGCGGCCGCCCGCGATCACCTTGCCCCGGTCCACCACGGTCAGCTCGGAGGCGAGCTGCTCGGCCTCCTCCATGTACTGGGTGGTGAGCAGCACGGTCACGCCCTCGCCGACCATCGCCTTCACCTCGTCCCAGACCTCGTTGCGGGTGCGGGGGTCGAGGCCGGTGGTGGGCTCGTCCAGGAACAGCACCTGCGGGCGGCCGATCATGGAGGCGGCCAGGTCCAGGCGCCGCCGCATGCCGCCGGAGTAGGTGGAGGCGGGGCGCTTGGCCGCCTCCGTCAGGGAGAAACGCTCCAGCAGCTCGTCCGCGCGGCGGCGCGCGTCCTTGCGGGACAGGTCCAGCAGCCGCCCGATCATGTACAGGTTCTCCCAGCCGGGCAGCTTCTCGTCCACCGAGGCGTACTGCCCGGTCAGCCCGATCACCCGGCGCAGCTGCCGGGGCTGCCGCACCACGTCGTACCCGGCCACGAGCGCCTCGCCGGCGTCCGGGGTGATCAGGGTCGACAGAATCCGCACCAGGGTGGTCTTGCCGGCGCCGTTCGGCCCCAGCACCCCCATCACGGTCCCCTCCCGGACCTCCAGGTCCACCCCGTCCAGCGCCTTGGTCTCGCCGTAGTGCTTGACCATCCCCCGCACGGACACGGCGGAACGGCCGCCGCCGGGGTTCTCATCGATTCGCGTCATGAGGAGGACTGTGCCAGGGGCCACCGACAATCCACCGACAGACGGCCGACAGCAGGGCAGGATGACGGGATGGTCACGCTTGAGACTCCCCGCCTGATCCTGCGTCGCTGGCGCGAGGAAGACATCGCGCCGATGGCTGCCGTCCACGCCGATCCCGTGGTCATGCGGTGGATCCGTGACGGCGGCGTCCGTGACGAGGAGCAGACCCGCCGTGGGGTCCGGGCCTGGGAGAGCGAGTGGGAGTCGGAGGGCTTCGGTCTGTTCGCCGTGGAGATCCGGTCCACCGGCGAGCTGGCCGGGTTCACCGGCCTCTCGGTGCCCCGCTTCCTGCCGGAGGTACTGCCGGCGGTCGAGGTCGGCTGGCGGCTGGGACGCTCCCACTGGGGGCAGGGGCTGGCCACCGAGGCCGCCACGGCCGCCGTACGGTTCGGGTTCGAGGAGCGGGGGCTGGAGCGGATCGTCAGCATCGCTCAGGTGGGCAACGACGCCTCCGAACGGGTCATGACCAAACTGGGGATGCGGCCGGTCCGTGAGACCGTCCATCCCACCTGCGGTCGGCGGGTGCGGGTGTTCGAGCTGCGGTCGGACCGGTACGTCGCGCCGCCCGTTGACGGCGGCCGTTCTAGGTGAGTCTGCGTGAGGATCACGAGACGTCGAGCGGCAGACCCCGGTGGAAGACGGCCATGGCCAGGCCGGGGCCGTTGTAGTCGTCGACGACCTCCGCCTCGAAGCCGAGGCTGCGATGGAAGGCGATCGAGCCGCTGTTCCCGACCGATGTGATCGCCTTCAACCGCCGTGCGCCATGGCGTTCCGCCGCTTTCGCGAACGCCGTGTAGAGACGGCGCCCGAGACCGGCGCCACGGGCGTCCTCCCGGGTGGCGATCAGATGCACGTACCCGGTGCCGTCCGGGGTGACGAACCCGAAGACGTACCCACGGATTCCGTCCTCGGCACGGGCGACCAGGCAGGTGTGACCGAACTCCTGCACCAGCGCCAGAAGATGCAGCGACCGGAGATCGCGCTCGCCCCAGTAACGGGGGTGATCCGCCAGGACCCGGTGGAAGTCGTCCACCCCGGCCGGTGCGATGCGTATGTCCATGACGGCGATGATGGCAGGCGCCTCCAGCGCTGACGGGCCACCGGCGAATACCTCCCGCCTGTCGGACGGATGTGGTTCGCTGCGGGGGTGACCCAGCACCTGGAGACCGTCGCGTTCGAATCCGCCGAGGCGTTCGAGGCATGGCTCGGCGAGCACCACGCCGTCTCGCCCGGCATCTGGCTCAAGCTGCGCAAGAAGGGCCCCGGAACCGTCGCGCTGAACTACGCCCAGGCGCTCGACGTGGCCCTCTGCTACGGCTGGATCGACGGCCAGAAGGCCAAGCTCGACGACCAGTGGTGGCTCCAGCGATTCACCCCGCGCACCCCGCGCAGCAAGTGGTCCAAGATCAACCGCGCCAAGGCCGTCACCCTGGCCGAACAGGGCCGCATGCGCCCCCCGGGCCAGTCCGAGATCGACCGCGCGAAGTCGGACGGCCGCTGGGAGGCGGCCTACGACAGCGCGAGGACCGCCACGGTCCCGGCCGACCTCGCCGCAGCCCTGACCGCCGCCCCGGCCGCGGCGGAGTCCTTCGAGCAACTGGACCGCCAGAACCGCTACGCGATCCTCTACCGCATCCAGGAAGCCAAGAGGTCCGAGACGCGGGCCCGCCGGATCGAGAAGTACGTGTCGATGCTGGCGAGGGGCGAGAAGCCGCATCCGTAGTCATGGGAGTGATACTCCGAAGGCCCCACCCATCCACTGCGGAAGTGGATGAACGGGGCCTCGGTCGGGCGGAGGGCTCAGCGGTGTACCCGCTCCTGCGGCTCCGGGACGTGTGCCGCGACGAGGCGGCCCGTGGGCGAGGACGCCCGTCGGCGGTCCACCCCGTACGCGACCCCCGCGACACCCAGGCCGAGGACGGCCAGTACCGCTCCCGCCAGTGCCGGCGACGTCGCGCCGAAGCCCGCGGCCAGGGCGAGGCCGCCGATCCAGGCGCCGCCGGCGTTCGCCAGGTTGAAGGCGGCCTGGTTGGCGGAGGAGGCGAGGGAGGGGGCCGCGGCGGCCTTCTCCATGACCATGAGCTGGAGGGGCGAGCCCGTGACGAACGCGGCCATGCCGAGCAGGGTCACCCCGAGCGCCGCGCTCCACTCGGCACGCATCAGCACCGGGAACAGCGCGAGGACGACGCCGAGCGCGGCGAGCCCGCCGAACAGCGTGCCCCGCATCGCGTGGTCGGCCAGGCGGCCGCCCAGCAGGTTGCCCGCGGTCGCGCCGACGCCGAACAGCGCGAGCAGCAGCGTCACGCTGGCCGGGGCGAACCCGGCGGAGTCGGTCAGCATCGGGGTGACGTAGCTGTACGCGGCGAACAGCGCGCCGAAGCCCGCGACCGTCGTACCGAGCGCCAGCCAGACCGGCAGGGACTTCAGCGCGGCCAGCTCGTGCCGCAGCCCCGCCGCCGTGGCGTGGGTGTGGTCGCGCGGGATGAGCAGGGCCAGCGCGGCTATCGCGGCCAGGCCGATGGCGCTGACCCCGAGGAAGGTTGCCCGCCAGCCCATGTGCTGGCCCATGAGCGTGGCCACGGGCACGCCCGCGACGTTGGCGACGGTCAGCCCCAGGAACATCAGGGAGACCGAGCGGGCCTTGCGCTCCGGCGCGACCATGCCGGTGGCGACGACCGCGCCGACGCCGAAGAAGGCGCCGTGCGGCAGGCCGCTCAGGAAGCGGGCGGCGAGCAGGGACTCGTAACCGGGGGCGAACGCGGAGAGCGCGTTGCCCAGGACGAACACGGCCATCAGGCCGATCAGCACCGTGCGCCGGGACATCCGGGCGGTGACCGCGGCCAGCAGCGGTGCGCCGATGACCACGCCCAGCGCGTACGCCGAGACCAGGTGCCCGGCGGTCGGGATGGATATGTGCAGGTCGTCCGCGACGTCGGGCAGCAGGCCCATCATCACGAACTCGGTGGTACCGATGCCGAAGGCGCCCACGGCAAGGGCGAGCAGGGCCAGGGGCATGAGGGGACCTCTCAGAACGAATGTGCCGTACAGGGCTCAGGGGGAATCTTCTATGTTCCCGTACGGAACAAAGTCTTTCAAGGCCAGTATTCCTGCGGGTTACGACGGCATGTCGAGCTTCACACGAGCGGCCACCGGAAGATGGTCGCTGTTGGTGCGCGGCAGGGTCCAGGAACTCTCCGGCTCGACGCCCTTGACCATGATCTGGTCGATCCGCGCCATCGGGAACGCGGCCGGCCAGCTGAACCCGAAGCCGCTGCCCGCCGCGCCCTGCGTGGAGCGGAGCTGGGAGGTCACGGCGTTGAGCGAGCGGTCGTTCATCGTGCCGTTCAGATCGCCGAGCAGCACGACCCGGGTGAGCGTCTCGTCCGCGATGGCCTCGCCGAGCGCGTCGGCGCTCTTGTCGCGCTGCCGGGCGGTGAACCCGGCCTCCAGCTTCACCCGCACCGACGGCAGGTGCGCCACGTACACCGCGACCAGCCCGTCCGGCGTGGAGACGGTGGCGCGCATCGCCCGCTTCCAGCCGAGCTTGATGTCGACCGCCTGCACCTGGCTCATCGGGTACTTGCTCCACAGCCCGACCGTGCCCTCCACCGCGTGGTAGGGGTACGTGGCCTTCAGCGCGGACGCGTACACCGGCACCGCCGAGGCGGGCAGCTCCTCCAGGGCGACCATGTCGGCGCCGGAGGCGGAGACGTCGTGGGCGGTGGCGGCCGGGTCCGGGTTGTCGGCGTTCACGTTGTGGGTGGCCACCACCAGATCACCGCCGGTGCCCGACTTGTCGGAGAGCAGCAGCCCGCCGAACAGGTTCAGCCAGACGATCGCCGGGAGCAGCAGCGCGATCAGCGCGGTGGCGGAGCGGCGGACGACGCCGAGCACCAGCAGCGCCAGGATCGCCAGACCCAGCCAGGGCAGGAACGTCTCGATCAGGCTGCCCAGGTTGCCGAGCCGGTTCGGGATGCGCGAGTGCACCACCATCACCAGCGCCAGCAGCAGCGCGAGCGCGGCGGTGACCAGCCCGCGCCGCCAGATACCGGGGTCACCGCGCCAGCCGCCGAACAGGCGGTGCGCCAGGCGCCGAAGCCGGGACACTGGTCGCTCGGGCCCCGAGCCGCCGTTGTCCGTCTCCGTCATGTACGCCTGCTGCGCCATACCGTGCCTCACTGCCTGCCGTGCACTCCGTCATCCCCCCGTGTGTCTGTACGACCCTAGGGGATGCCGGGCTCCGTTCCGCCGTCCCATGACGGCCGTTCGGAAGTCGATGACGTACGAAGCGGGGCCGGCAGTTCCGTGGAGCCCCGCCACGCGGGGTTTCTGTGACGAAACCCGCACATCCGGGCTACTGCGCCGGGGGCCTGACGGGCCGTAGGCCGGCGAGCAGTGTGTCGACGATCTCCTCCGCGAGCCCCTCGGGGAGGCCGGCGTCGGGGCGCAGGACGGTGCGCACCAGCATGGCGCCGACGAACATGTCGTTGGCCAGTTCCACGTCGATGTCGGTACGCAGCTCCCCGTCGCGCTGGCCCCGGCGCAGCACGTCGAGGGTGAGGGCGCGCCGGGGCGCTATGACGTTCGCCTCGTAAGCGGCCCAGATGCGGGGGCTGCACTTCGCCTGGACGTAGACGTTGTGCATGATCGCCGAGGACCGGCTGGCCAGTCCCCGGCGGCGCAGGGTCTCCAGCATGACGACGAGGTCGTCGCGCATGGAGGTGCCGGGGAGCTGCGGGTCGGGGGGCTCGGCGGCGCGCATGACGTCGACGAACAGCTCCTCCTTGCCGCTCCACCGGCGGTAGATCGTGGCCTTGCCGACCCCGGCGGTCCGGGCGACCCGCTCGATGGACAGGTCGGCCAGCGGTACGCCGTCCTCCAGGAGCTTCATCACGCCCTCGATGATGGCGCGCTCCACGGCCTCGCTGCGGGGCCTGCCCCGGGCGGGGGCGGGCTGCGCTGACCGGTCTGCGGCAAGGCTCACGTCTGTGTCGTCCTCTCGGTGTGCTGCGGAGGATTCTCCCGCAGCGGCAGCCTCCCCCCGCCGGGTACCGATACTCAGTCGCCGGTGCTGATCAGTTCCGGCTCGCGCTCGCCGGCCTCGGCCGCCGGGGCCTTGCCCGGCAGGAAGACGGCGACGACGACGGCGCCGATCAGCGCCACACCCGTACCCCACAGCGCGGTGACGTGCATGGCGTGCAGGAAGGCGTCGTAGGCGGGCGTGACCAGGGCCTGGCCGCGCGGGCCGAGCTTCTCCGCGATGCCGAGGGTGGCCTCGATGGACTCGCCCGCGGTGTCGCGCAGGCCGGGCGGCAGCGCGCCGAGCCTGCCGTCGATGCCGTTGCGGTAGGAGGTGGCGAGCACCGAGCCGAGTACGGCGATACCGAGGGCGCCGCCGACCTGGCGGAAGGTGTTGCTGAGCGCGGAGGCGGAGCCGGCCTTCTCGCGGGGCAGCGCCTGCATGATGACGACCGAGGTCGGGGTCATGATGTGCGCCATGCCGGTGCCCATGAGGAAGAAGACGACCTCCAGCAGCCAGATGGGCGTGTCGGCCTCGAAGCCGGCGAACGCGGCCAGGGTCCCGGCGATCAGCAGCATGCCCGCGGTGGTGGTGGCCCGGTTGCCGAAGCGGTCGACCAGCAGCCGGGCGCGGGGCGCGAAGATCATCTGGGCGGCGGCCAGCGGCAGCATCAGCAGGCCGGACTCCAGCGGGGAGTAGCCGCGCACGCTCTGGGTGTAGAAGACGCCGAAGAACGTGACGCCCATCAGCGCGAAGAAGACCAGCGCGATGGCGGCCATGGCGGCCGAGAAGACCTTGTTGCGGAAGTAGGTCACGTCCAGCGAGGGGTGGTCGCTGCGCTTCTCGTAGACCACGAAGCCGATCAGGACGACTACACCGGCGATGATCGTGGCCAGCACCTTGGCGTCGGTGAAGTCGGCCAGCTCGCCGCCCTTGATGATGCCGTAGACCAGCAGGACCAGGCCGAGCACGGAGAGCACCACGCCGACGGGGTCCAGCCGGCCGGGCTTCGGGTCGCGGGAGTCGGGGACCAGCCAGACCATCAGGGCGAGGGCGATCAGCACGATGGGCACGTTGATCAGGAAGACCGAGCCCCACCAGAAGTGGTCCAGCAGCGCGCCGCCGGTGATCGGGCCGATGGCGATGGCCAGACCCACCCCGCCCGCCCAGATGCCGATGGCCTTGGGCTGCTCGGAGCGCTCGAAGACGTTCATCAGCACGGCCAGGGTGGCGGGCATGACGAAGGCGGCACCGAGGGCCATCACGGCGCGGTAGGTGATCAGCTGGCCCGGGGAGCCGGACTCGGCGGCCAGCGCGGAGCCGATGCCGAACACCACCAGCCCGCCGAGCAGCACCTTCTTGCGGCCGAGCCGGTCACCGATGAGCCCGGCGGTGAACAGCAGACCGGCGAAGACCAGGGTGTACGAGTTGATCGCCCACTCGATCTCGCTCTGCGTGGCGCCCAGACCGGTGGGCGCCGGGGTGGCGATGGTCTTGATGGCGACGTTCAGGATCGAGTTGTCGAGCACCACGATGAGCAGGCTCAGCATCAGCACGCCGAGGATCGCCCAGCGGCGCCGGTGCACGGCTTCCGGTATCCGGGGGGCAGGGGAGGTTGTCATGTGCCCGATCGTAGTGGCATTTCAATACGGCACCGTCTCGTATCTGAATTCCTTTGCCGAGGCATTGCGCGGCCGGGCGCCGGTGTGCGGGGCGGGCGGGCGTCCTGGGTGGGGGTCCCCTGGCCACCTCCGGCACGAAGTGCCACCATGGAGACGATCCGGGGACGCCGAAAGGGCGCCTCGAGATGAACTGAAGGAGCCGTTGCCATGACGCAGCTCTCGGCTGCCCAGACGAAGCCCTCCGACGGCAAGACGCTGTACGGAGGAAAGGGCACCCGCCGCATCACGGTCCGCGACATCGCCCTCGCCAAGGAGCGGGGCGAGAAGTGGCCCATGCTCACCGCCTACGACGCGATGACCGCCTCCGTCTTCGACGAGTCCGGCATCCCGGTCCTCCTCGTCGGCGACTCGGCGGGCAACTGCCACCTCGGCTACGAGACGACCGTGCCGGTCACGCTCGACGAGATGACCATGCTCTCCGCCGCCGTCGTACGCGGCACCAGCCGCGCCCTCATCGTCGGCGACCTCCCCTTCGGCTCCTACCAGGAGGGTCCGGTGCAGGCGCTGCGCTCGGCGACCCGGCTGGTCAAGGAGGCCGGGGTGGGCGCGGTCAAGCTGGAGGGCGGCGAGCGGTCGCACGAACAGATCCGGCTGCTGGTCGAGTCCGGCATCCCGGTGATGGCCCACATCGGCCTCACCCCGCAGTCGGTCAACGCCATGGGCTACCGGGTCCAGGGGCGCGGTGAGGAGGCGGCCCAGCAGCTGCTCCGCGACGCGAAGGCGGTACAGGACGCGGGCGCGTTCGCCGTCGTGCTGGAGCTGGTCCCGGCGGAACTCGCCGCCGAGGTCACGCGCGTCCTGCACATCCCGACGGTCGGCATCGGCGCGGGCCCGGACACCGACGCGCAGGTCCTCGTCTGGACCGACATGCTCGGCCTGACCTCGGGCCGCGTCCCGAAGTTCGTCAAGAAGTACGCGGCGCTCCGCGAGGTCATGGGCGACGCGGCCAAGTCCTTCGCGGAGGACGTCGTCGGCGGAACGTTCCCCCTCGACGAACACTCCGTCCACTAGACACCCCCTGACCACTGCCGCACCACCAACGGGCAGCCCGCCGGCCTTCCCCCTTCCGGCGGGCTGCCCTGTGGTTTCTGTGCCTCGGCGTCTCTCAGACCACAACCCGGTAATGACTCGTCAGACGCCTGTCCTCGTCCAGGACATGGAACGCGATGCCCGGTGGCTGGGTGCGGTCTGCGAGGTCGGGGCCCTCCCAGGGGAGGCGGAGGGTCCAGGTGGTGGCGGGGGCGACGAGCAGGGGGCGGGCGGCGAAGGTGGAGGCGGCTGCCGTGTGGGCGTGGCCGGTCAGGACGGCGACGACCTGGGGGTGGGCGTTCAGCAGGGTGGCCAGGTCTCCGGGCTGCTCCAGCATGATGGAGTCGAGGTACGGGTGGTGGAGTTCGACCGGCGGGTGGTGGAAGGCGACCAGCGCCGGGGTGTCCTCCGGCAGGCCGGTGAGGGTGGTGTCCAGCCAGTCGAGCGTCGCCGCGTCGAGCCGCCCCTCGTCGCGGCCGGGGATGCTGGAGTCGCACATCAGCACGGCGGTCCCGGAGATGTCGTGCAGCCGGTTGACGGGGGCGTCGCCGGGCTCCTCGCCGAGCAGCGCCTTGCGGTAGGCCGCGCGCACGTCATGGTTGCCGGGGAGGGTGAGCACCGGGAAGGGCGCCGCCAGTATGCGGGCCGCCTGCTCGTACTCGGCCTCCGTGCCGTGATCGGCGATGTCACCGGTGACCAGAACCGCGTCCACCGGATGCGGCAGCGCCCGCAGGTGGTCCATGACGCGCTCGGCGCGCCGGGTGGCCCGTTCACCGCCGTCCAGGTGCAGGTCACTGATGTGGGCGAGCAGCAGCGTCATCTTCGTCCTCTCGTAGGGGGAGCGTTCCAAGGGTGGGCCGGCCGTCCGCCTCGACGACGGGGAGGCGGACCGCCACCCGGGGGAGGAAGAGGCCGACGAGGGGGCCCATGCACAGGGCGACGAGCACGGTCCCGGCACCGACGGTTCCGCCCATGAGCCAGCCGGTCCCGGCGACGGCGATGTCGATGCCGGTGCGCACCACGGCGACGGGCAGGCGGGTGAGCCGGACGAGTCCGGTCATGATGCCGTCGCGCGGACCGGACCCGAACTGCGCACCGAGGTAGAGCGCGTCGAAGAAGGCCAGCGCGACGATGCCGAGTACGAGGTACGCGATCGCGGCGGGAGTCCCCTGCGGGCGGGGGAGCACGGCCGCGGTGGCATCCGCGGCGAAGCCGACGACGGCGACGTTGAGAAGCGTGCCGAGGCCGGGCAGTTCCCGCAGCGGAATCCACGCCAGAAGCACCGTCAGGGAGATGAGGTTCGTCGCCCACCCGAACGAGACACCGAGGGCCCCGGCGGTGCCCTCGGTGAGCACGTTCCAGCTCGCCGCTCCCAGCCCGGACCGGACGAGCGTCATCACGGCGGCCCCGTACCCCACCAGACCGACCAGCAGTTGGAGAACGCGACGCGTCGTACGGCCCGCTCTGAACTGAGCGAGCGCGTTCAACCGGGCCAGCACAGGCGGGCCTTGACGCGCCCGGGCGGCAACGGGCGGAGCAGGAGCGGGAGATGCCATGCGGTGAGCCTGCGGGCATCTGGACCTCGATTCCATAGCCAGATCGCTTATGCTGGCGCGGTGAAAGTGAGCGCGCACGCGGTGGCACGCATGCTCGGGACCTGGCAGGAGGGCCCCGGCCCGGCGCATCAGCGCCTCTCCGACCGGCTGCGGCTCCTGGTCCTGGACGGACGCCTCCCGCTCGGCTCGGCCCTGCCGGGCGAGCGCGACCTCGCCGCCGCGCTCTCCACCAGCCGGACCACCGTCGGTGCCGCCTACCGCACGCTGGTCGAGCAGGGGTACCTCGCCACCCGGGCACGGGCCAGGGCCACGGTACGGCTGCCCGACGAACCACCGCCCGCACGCAAGAGCGTCGCGGGCCCGTCGGCCATCGACCTGTCCTTCGCCGCTCCGCCCGCGCCGGTCGAGATCCTGCACTCCGCCTTCGCGACCGCGCTCGAACAACTGCCACGCCACTTCGAGCGGCACGGCTACGACCGGTACGGCATCGCGGAACTGCGCGAAGCGGTGGCCGGCTGGTACCGGCGGCGCTCCCTGCCCACGGCCCCCGACCACATCCTCATCACCAACGGCGCGCAGCACGCGCTCGCCCTCCTCGCGCGCACCCTGCTGTCCCCGCGCGACCGGGTGCTGATCGACCATCCGACCTATCCGCACGCGATCAGTACGTTCACCGAGGCCCGTGCCCGGCTGCTGGCGGTCGCCCTGACGCCTTCGGGCTGGGACACGGCACAGCTCCAGGAAGCGGCCCGCGATGCGAACCTCGCCTACCTGATCCCGGACTTCCACAACCCGACAGGGCTGTGCATGCCCACGAGCACCCGCGCCGGACTCCGGCTCGCCTGCCCCACGATCGTCGACGAGACCATGACCGACCTGGCCCTGGAGGGGGCGGCCCCGGAACCCTTCGCGCTGCACATGCCGACCGCGATCAGCGTCGGTTCGGTCTCCAAGAGCATCTGGGGCGGCCTGCGCATCGGCTGGATCAGGGCGACCCCGTCCCTCCTCGAACGCGTCCAGCAGACCCGGCACGCCACGGACCTCGGCACCCCGGTCGTCGAACAGCTGGCCACCGCCGTGCTCCTGAACGAGCACCGGACCCGGCGCCCCGGCACGCTCCGCCGACTGCGATCCCAACGCGACGCACTCTGCGAAGCGCTCGCCGAGCACCTGCCCGAGGTCCGCACCCGCCGGCCCGACGGCGGCTTCACCCTGTGGGCGACCTTCCCCGAGCCCATCAGCTCACGGCTGGCGGCGATCGCGCCGGACCACGGAGTGACCGTCGCCGCCGGCCCACGCTTCGGCATCGGCGGCGCGTTCGAACGCAACATCCGGCTGCCCTACACCCTCCCGCCCGGCCGGCTGACCGAGGCGGTCGACCGGCTGGCACGGGCACGGCGGGCCCTCGCCCGGGGCGCCACCGGCACCCACACCCCCGCACCTGTCGCATGAGCGCCGACGACGCGGCCCGATCTGGATACGCTGCTCCGGGGAGCCTGCTGAGGAGGGGAATGGCGAGAGTCACCGTCAGTCTCGACGCCGATCTGGCCATCGAGGTCATGCTGCTGGCCGGTACGAAGAGTCCGCAGGACGCGGTCGAGCTGATCGTCCGGGACTACCTGGAACGGGGCCGCCGCACCGAGGCCCGTACCGGGAACACCGCCGATCAGGACCGGCTCGCCGACCGGCGGTCCGCGCCGGAAGAGGGGCGATGAGCGCCGAGGTCGCGCTGAGCACGGAGGATCTGCGGGCGGTCGCCGCGTTCGCGGCGGGCTCCGCCGAGACCGTGCTCGCTGTCTTCGAGGCCGATCGGCCCGAGGACGCCCGGCCCCGGGAGGCCATCGCGGCCGCCTGGGCGTTCGCGCGCGGCGGGAAGCGGGGGAAGGCGTTGCGCGACACCGCCTGGGCGGCGCTCAAGGCGGCCCAGGCGGCCCACACGGAGGCCGCGGGGGAGGCCGCGCGGGCGGCGATGGCCGCGGCCGGGGCCGCCTATCTGCACCCGCTGGCCAAGCCCACGCAGGTCAAGCACATCCTCGGGGCCGGGGCGCATGCGGCGAGGGCGGCCGAGCTGGCCGCCGGCGGGAGCGCGCCCGGCCACCTGGAGCGGACGGCGCGGCGGGCGGCCCCCGGCGTCCTCGACGTGCTGAACCGCTACCCGTCCGCCCCCGACGGCGGCGGACGGGTCGGCGAACTGACCCGCCTGCTGGACACAGCCCTGCGCACCCGCCCCCGCGGCTAGGCCCGCTCCCGCCACCCGTTCGTGATCGGCAACCGACGGTCCTTCCCGAACCCCTTCGGCGAGATCTTCGTGCCCGGCGGATACTGCCGCCGCTTGTACTCCGCCGTGTCGACCATGCGGAGGATTCTGACGACGAGGTCGGGGGCGAAGCCCGCCGCGACGATCGCGTCGGCGCCCTGGTCGTGGTCGACGTAGCGGTCGAGGACCGCGTCGAGGACGGGGTAGTCCGGGAGGGAGTCGGTGTCGACCTGGCCGGGGCGCAGCTCGGCGCTGGGGGGCTTGCTGATGGAGTTCTCCGGGATCGGCGGGGTCTCACCGCGCTCCTCGGCAGCCCGGTTGCGGTAGTGGGCGAGCCGGAACACCGAGGACTTGTAGACGTCCTTGATCGGGCCGTACGCGCCCACCGAGTCGCCGTACAGGGTCGAATACCCCACCGCCAGCTCGGACTTGTTGCCCGGTGCCAGCACGAGCTGGCCCTCCTGGTTGGACACCGCCATCAGCAGCGTGCCGCGCAGCCGGGACTGCAGGTTCTCCTCCGCGAGCCCGCTCAGGTCCAGCGCGCCCATGTACGCGTCGAACATCGGCTCGATCGACACCGTACGGAAGTTCAGCCCCGTACGCCGGGCCAGTTCGGCCGCGTCGCTCCGGGAGTGCTCCGAGGAGTACTTGGACGGCATCGAGATCCCGTACACGTTCTCCGCGCCCACCGCGTCGCACGCGATCGCGGCCACCAGCGCCGAGTCGATGCCGCCGGACAGCCCGATCAGCACGGAGCGGAAGCCGTTCTTGGTGACGTACGCCCGCAGGCCCGTCACCAGCGCGCCGTACATCTCCGCGTCGTCGTCGAGGCGCTCCGCGCAGCCGCCGGGGTGCTCCGGCTCGTACGACGGCACGGGGTCGGGGGAGAGGATCACGCGGTCGATGCGCAGACCGTCGTCCACGACACCCGTCGGCGCGTCCGGGTCGGCGGCGGGCAGGTCCAGGTCCAGCAGCAGGCAGGTCTCCTCGAACTGCGGTGCCCGCGCGATCACCTCGCCGTCCGCGCCGACCACGATGGAGTCGCCGTCGAAGACCAGCTCGTCCTGGCCGCCGGTCATGGCGAGGTAGGCGGTGGTGCAGCCCGCCTCCTCGGCCCGCTTGCGGACCAGCTCAAGGCGGGTGTCGTCCTTGTCCCGCTCGTACGGCGAGGCGTTCACCGAGAGCAGCAGGCCCGCGTGGGCCGAACGGGCGGCGGGGACACGGCCGCCGTCCTGCCAGAGGTCCTCGCAGATGGCGAGCGCGACGTCGACCCCGCGCACCCGGATCACCGGCATGGTGTCGCCGGGCACGAAGTAGCGGAACTCGTCGAAGACGCCGTAGTTCGGCAGGTGGTGCTTGGCGAAGGTGAGGACCACCTCGCCCCGGTACAGCACGGCCGCCGCGTTCTGCGGGGCACCGGCCGGCTGGCCGTACTTCGGCTGCGCGGTCGCCGAGCGGTCGAGGTACCCGACCACCACCGGCACCTCGCCGGCCCCCTCCTCGGCCAGCCTGGCGGCCAGCGTGCGCACGGCGGCGCGGGAGGCTTCGACGAAGGACGAGCGCAGGGCGAGGTCCTCCACGGGATACCCGGTCAGCACCATCTCCGGGAACGCGACCAGCTGCGCTCCCGCCTCGGCCGACCGGCGGGCCCGCCGGACCACGGACTCGGTGTTGCCGGCGATGTCGCCGACCCGGGCATCGATCTGATTCAGGGCGAGACGAAGTTGAGGCACCCCGCCAGTGTAATCGTCACTCCGACGCGATGGGGGGCGTGAGGTGTCCGACACCCCACGCCCCCGTCACCGGTTACCGCGGATCAGTGACCCTTGTACGACTGCACGTAGCCGTTCGCGGGCGAGCCCACGCCGGTCACGTCGTCGTAGCCCTTGACCGCGTGCAGCGAGCTGTCCTTGCCGAGGCTGCGGACCGAGACGGCCAGGCCGCCGGAGGCGTCCGTACCGTTCACGAAGTCGGTACGGGCCACCGCCAGGCCGGAGCCGGTCGGGTTGTCGGTGACGTCGTGGAAGACGCCCGCCTTGCCGTACCGCTGGTAGATCGACGGGTTGGCGAAGCCGATCGCCTTGCCGCCGCGCGCCTCCTGCGCCAGCGCCTGCACGGCCGCGATCACCGGCGCGGCCAGCGAGGTGCCGCCGATGCGGTACTCGCTGTAGCGCAGGGTCCCGTCCGCGAAGGTCTGGGTCTGGCCGACCAGGAAGCCGGTGTTCGGGTCGGCGATGGCCGCGATGTCCGGGACGACGCGGTTGCCGGCCTTGTTGTTGGCCGTGGCCAGCTTCTTCGGGACGATGCCCTGCTGGTAGTACGGCTGCGGCACGGTCCTGCTGGTGCCACCGCCCGCGCCCGAGGTGAAGGCGCCGGGGAAGCCGGCCCAGCTCTTGCCGTCGGCCGACAGGGTCGCCTTCTCGGTGCCCCAGCCGGTCTCCCACTGGTACTTCTCGCCCTTGCCGACCGCCAGCGAGGTACCGCCGACCGCCGTCACCCAGGCCGAGTTGGCGGGGGTGTCGACCTGCTTCACGCCCGGCTTGGTGTCCGTGGCGGTGTTGGCCACCTCGTCACCGTTGTCGCCGGAGGAGAAGTAGAAGCCGATGCCCTCCACCGCGCCGAACTGGAACACCTGGTCGTACGCGGCGGCCAGGTCCGGCGTCTGGTTGGCCTCGATGTCGCCCCAGGAGTTGGAGACGATGTCGGCCAGGTGGTTGTCGACGACCTTGCTGAGCGAGTCCAGCAGGTCGTCGTCGAGGCAGGACGCGGCGCCCACGTAGGTGACGTCCGCGTTCGGCGCGACCGCGTGCACGGCCTCGACGTCGAGGGTCTCCTCGCCGTACCAGCCGGCCGCCCCGCACTCGTCGGCCCCGGTGTGCGTGTACTTCTTCGGCAGCACCTGGTGCAGCTGGCCGGTCTTCCACGCCGCGTCGCCGTGCTTCTTGGCGTAGGAGCCGGCGTCGAAGGCGATGGTCGGCGAGGCGTACGCGTCCGTGATGGCGACGCGCACGTGCTTGCCGGTGTACTTGCCCGCGCCGTAGGCCGCGCGGAGCTGCTTGCCGGTGTAACCCTTGACCGCGTACGGGATCTTGTGGCCGTACGCGTCCGGCAGGCTGCTCGCGACGTTCGAGCCGAAGTAGCTCGAGAACGGGCCGGCGTTCTTGAACACCGCTTCCGGAGGCGGAAGTTGGCTATCGTGCTTGGCCTTGTGCGGCGCGTTGTCCAGGCCGGTCACGGTGAGCACGGCGCCCTTGAGGGACGCGGGTGCGGACGCGGTCTTCGCCGGGGCGCGGTAAGTCCGGGCGCCCTTGGCGTAGTTGTGCAGCTGGGTGCCGAACGCCTTCTCGGCGGCGGCCACGTCACCGGAGACGGAGACGTAGTGCGCGGTGACCCCGGTGACCGTCAGACCGGCCGACTTCAGCCAGGACTTGACGGCGCTCACCTGGGCCTTGGTGGCCCCGAAGCGGGCCTGCGCCTCCTTGGCACTGAGGTGCTTGCCGTACAGCGGCGACGCCGGGTCGGAGACGGCCTTGGCGTAGGCCGCCAGTCCGGCCGCGTCCCGCCCGGCCAGGTAGACGTGGGCGTCGACGCGGGCGCTGTCGGCGGCGGCGCCCTTGTCCGCCTTCGCCGTGGCCCACAGCGGCCGGGTGCCGGTCAGCGTGTTGCGCGCCGGGCCGTCCGCGTGGGCCGCGGGTATGCCGAGCGCCAGCGCCCCGGCGATCATCGGCAGCGTCGCCGCCATGCTCACACCGGCGCGCGTCTTGGCGCGGTTGGATCTCATAGAACCCCCTGCGATGCGTTGCGCATGCATGTCGTGGTCGGTACGTCGCGGATGCGCGCCGGTGAAGCGGCGGTGTCGACCGGCGTGGAGATCACACGATGGGGGCCACTCTGGCCGATGAACCGTTCATGTCAGGGGAAGCAAAAGGTCAAGAGAAGCTCAAGTAACCATGAAAAGAGCGGACTTAATCGGGAGCCGTCACGAACGGGCGGGTGCGCCCCGCTTCTTGAGCATGTCCGCCATCAGCCGGATCTCGGACCGCTGGGCGTCCACCATCCCGCGCGCGAGCCGCTGTTCCGGCCCCGCGGTACACCGGGCCACACACCCCTCGGCCATGTGCACCCCGCCCTTGTGGTGCTCCGTCATGAGCTGGAGGTAGAACACCTCCGCCGCGCGCCCCTTCAGCGAACCCAGCTCGCGCAGCTCGGAGTTGGTCGCCATGCCCGGCATCAGCGCGCCGTCCTGCCCCGGCGGCATGTCACCCATGCCCATCCAGGTCATCGGCGGCTCGGCGGACACCTTCGGCAGCCCCCACAGATCCAGCCAGCCCAGCAGCATCCCGCGCTGGTTGGCCTGGGTCTGCGCGATGTCGTACGCGAGCCGCCGCACCTCCTCGTCACCGGTGCGGTCGCGCACCAGATACGACATCTCCACGGCCTGCTGATGGTGCACGGCCATGTCCCGCGCGAACCCGGCGTCCGCGGACTCCGCCCCCGGCACCTGTACGGAAGCGGAATCACGCTCCCCGCCGGCCGCGTACCCCCCTGCCCCCGCCGCGACGACGGCCAGCACGGCTGCCCCGGCCGCCAACCCGACGTACCCGCGCCTCACTTCATGACCCCGCCGGTGCAGGAGGCGCCCGGCTCCGGGGTCTGCTTGCCCTGCACATAGGCGGCGAAGAACTTGTCCACCTCGGGGTCGGACGCGCTCTTCACGCTCACCTGATGCCCCCACGCCGACAGGATCAGCGGCGCGTCCTGGTCCTTGTACGGGCTCATCAGCGAGTACGGCGTCCGCTTCACCTTGGCCGCGAGCGCGTCCACGTCCGCCTTTTCGGCCTTGTCGGTGTACGTCACCCAGACCGCGCCGTGCTCCAGCGCGTGCACCGCGTTCTCGTCCCGCACCGGCTCCTTGTAGACGTCCCCGTTGCAGTCGAGCCACACCGGGTTGTGGTTCCCGCCGACCGGCGGGTGCATCGGGTACGTCACCTTGGTGCTGACGTGGGTGCGCGACAGCTTGCCGGACCAGGTGCGCACCCCGTCCGCGCCGGTCGTGAAGTGCCCGGAGCCGCCCTTGGCGTCGGCGGCCGTGTCCTTCCCGCTGTCCGAGTCCGACTGGGAGTGCACCAGCGCCACCCCGCCCACCACCAGCCCGGCGACGGCCACCACGCTCGCGGCGATCACCAGCACCCGGTTGCGACGGGCGCGGGCCCGCTCGGCGCGCCGCATCTCCTCCATGCGCGCGGCGCGCGCGGAGGCGGGGCTGTGCTGGTCGGTACCCATGGGGCGTGTCCTTCCGCGGAGCGGTCTCGGGGTCCGCTGATCGTAATGGCGCGGGAGGGACGCGCGGGAGCGATGTGCGACAACCGGATGATTCGCAGCCGTGGGCCCCGGCGGATGCGGCCATGACGTACGGCCCGATGAACATGCAAGATGGTCGGCAGGACGGTATGTCCCGAGCAGGCGGAACGTTCAGCCCGGAGACCTCCGGCCGATCAAGGTCCGCAACGCGCGCGAAACGCCGATGTGGTGGGATGCTCAGGTGCCGACCGCCTCCCGTCGCACCACGGACAGGCGGCCTGACCAGCAAGGATGGGGAAGCGGAAGATGGACAAGCAGCAGGAGTTCGTGCTCCGGACCTTGGAGGAGCGCGACATCCGGTTCGTACGCCTGTGGTTCACGGACGTGCTGGGCTTCCTCAAGTCCGTCGCCGTGGCCCCCGCGGAGCTTGAGCAGGCGTTCGACGAGGGCATCGGCTTCGACGGCTCGGCCATCGAGGGCTTCGCCCGCGTCTACGAGTCCGACATGATCGCCAAGCCGGACCCGTCCACGTTCCAGGTCCTGCCCTGGCGCGCGGAGGCCCCCGGCACCGCCCGGATGTTCTGCGACATCCTGATGCCGGACGGCTCCCCGTCCTTCGCCGACCCCCGCTACGTCCTCAAGCGCGCGCTGGCCCGCACCTCCGACCTGGGGTTCACCTTCTACACCCACCCGGAGATCGAGTTCTTCCTGCTGAAGAACAAGCCGACGGACGGCAGCCGGCCGACCCCGGCGGACAACTCCGGCTACTTCGACCACACCCCGCAGAACGTCGGCATGGACTTCCGCCGCCAGGCGATCACCATGCTGGAGTCGATGGGCATCTCGGTGGAGTTCTCCCACCACGAGGGCGGCCCCGGCCAGCAGGAGATCGACCTCCGCTACGCCGACGCGCTGTCCACGGCGGACAACATCATGACGTTCCGGCTGGTCATGAAGCAGGTCGCGCTGGAGCAGGGGGTCCAGGCGACCTTCATGCCGAAGCCGTTCTCGGAGTTCCCCGGCTCGGGCATGCACACCCACCTCTCCCTCTTCGAGGGCGACCGCAACGCGTTCTACGAGTCCGGCTCGGAGTACCAGCTCTCCAAGGTCGGCCGCTCCTTCATCGCGGGCCTGCTGCGGCACGCGGCGGAGATCTCGGCGGTGACCAACCAGTGGGTCAACTCCTACAAGCGCATCTGGGGCGGCTCGGAGCGCACGGCGGGCGCGGGCGGCGAGGCCCCCTCGTACATCTGCTGGGGTCACAACAACCGCTCGGCCCTGGTCCGCGTCCCCATGTACAAGCCCGGCAAGACCGGCTCGGCCCGCGTGGAGGTCCGCTCCCTCGACTCAGGGGCCAACCCCTACCTCGCCTACGCCGTCCTCCTGGCCGCCGGCCTCAAGGGCATCGAGGAGGGCTACGAACTCCCCCCGGGCGCCGAGGACGACGTCTGGGCCCTCTCCGACGCGGAACGCCGGGCGATGGGCATCGAACCGTTGCCCCAGAACCTCGGCGAGGCCCTGACCCTGATGGAACGCAGCGACCTGGTGGCCGAAACCCTGGGCGAACACGTCTTCGACTTCTTCCTCCGCAACAAGAAGTCGGAGTGGGAGGAGTACCGCAGCGAGGTCACGGCCTTCGAGCTGCGGAAGAACCTGCCGGTGCTGTAGCCGCAGTTCACCGAATGGGCTGCCCAATTCCGATCAGATTCCCCTCGCTGTCCCGGAACCAGGCAGCCCATTCCCCTGTCGCCCCTTTGCTCGGATAATTCCCCTGCACCTCGGCGACGCCCCCCTCGGTCCGGAACCCAGGAGCCTCGACGTCCTCGAACACCACCCCCCGCCCCCGCAACTCGGCGAGGGTGGCTTCGAGGTCGTCGACCTCCCACCCCATCTGAGTAAAAGTCCCAGGCGAAGCCCCAGTGGACCGAAACACCACAAAAAACGAGTCCCCGCACCGATAAAGCAACCCCCCGGGCCGCTCGTCAAACGGCTCAAGCCCCAGCTTCTCGGAATAGAACCGCCGAGCCCGCTCCAAATCCTGAGCAGGCAACCGAGTGGCAACGGACCCCCGCCCCAGCGCCCCGCTCACGACGCCGTCCCTTCGGCAAGCCGAGCCAGCACCCGGTGAAGCGGCTGGTCGGCCCGGACCCGGTACTCCTGAACGGCCCACCCGTTCCCGTCAGGATCGCGGAAGTACATGGAAGTCCCCCCATCGCGCTCCGAACACCGCACAGGCTCACTCACCTCAAGCCCCTTCCACGGAACCCGAAACCGCGACAGTCCGCCACCGCACCGCACCCGCAAACGGCGGCAAGGGGACGTGTCGGGGGGTGTCCGCCCGCAGCGGCCGGCGAGACACCAGGCTGAACGCATCGTGGAAACGTAAGCCGCCGGACCGGGGACGGACACCCCCGGCGCGGCCCCGACCCACGACGACGCGGGGCGCGGCAACGACCGGAGGCCACCCGCACGGTTAGGCTCTGGCCAGGACCGTCTTGATCCCGAGGGGAGGCCGCGGATGACGCCGGGGCGCAGGAGCAGCACGTTCACCAGACTGCTTCGGCACGGCTTCACGGACCCCTCGGGAGCCGAGCGCCTGCTGGACAGCCCCGAGCTGGCCCTGGTGAAGGCGGACCCGGTCCTCCTGGAGGCGCTGGGCGCGACAGCCGACCCGGACCTGGCCCTGCGCGGCCTGGTACGACTGCTGGAGGCCCAGCCGGCCCCGACGGACCACCGGGAACTCCTGGACACCCTGATCGCGGCGAAACCCCTCCGCGACCGCCTCCTGGGCGTACTGGGCGCGTCGGCGGCCCTGGCGGACCACCTGGCCCGCCACCCCCACGACTGGCAGGAACTGGTCACCTACGAACCCAGGGACCTGCATCCCGGAGTGACGGAGTTCGAACGCGGCCTGGCAGAAGCCACGGACCAGGTGGAACTCAGGGTGGCGTACCGCCGCTGCCTGCTCTCCATCGCCGCGAGGGACGTGTGCGGCACCACGGACGTCACCCAGACCGCGGCGGAACTGGCAGACCTGGCAACGGCGACCCTCCGCGCAGCCCTGGCCATGGCGGAAAAGGAAGCCCCCCAGGACGCCCAAGCCTGCCGCCTCGCAGTGATCGCCATGGGCAAGTGCGGCGGCCACGAGCTGAACTACGTCTCCGACGTGGACGTGATCTTCGTGGCGGAGCCCACCCAGGGCACGGACGAGACGAAGGCCCTGAGGTCGGCCACGAAGCTCGCCTCCCACATGATGCGCATCTGCTCGGAGACCACGATCGAGGGTTCGATCTGGCCGGTGGACGCGAACCTGCGCCCGGAGGGCCGCAACGGCCCCCTCGTGCGGACCCTGAGCAGCCACCTCGCCTACTACCAGCGCTGGGCGAAGACCTGGGAGTTCCAGGCCCTCCTGAAGGCCCGCCCGGTAGCGGGCGACAAAGAACTCGGCGAGGCATACACCGACGCCCTCACCCCCATGGTCTGGCAGGCAGCCGACCGCGAGAACTTCGTCCCCGACGTGCAGAAGATGCGCCGCAGGGTCGTGGAGAACATCCCCCCGGCGGAGATCGACAGGGAACTGAAACTGGGTCCAGGCGGCCTGAGGGACGTCGAATTCGCGGTCCAGCTGCTCCAGCTGGTCCACGGCCGCACGGACCAGACCCTCCGCAGCGGCACCACCTTGAAGGCCCTCCAAGCCCTGGCGACAGGCGGCTACGTGGGCCGGGAGGACGCCGCCCGCCTCGACGAGGCATACCGCTTCCTCCGCGAACTGGAACACCGCATCCAGCTGTTCCAGCTCCGCCGCACCCACCTCGTCCCCGAAGCAGAAGAGGACCTCCGCCGCCTGGGCCGCTCCCTCGGCCTCCGCACGGACCCGGTAGCCGGCCTGCGCCGCGAGTGGAAACGCCACACAGGCGTGGTCCGCCGCCTGCACGAGAAGATCTTCTACCGCCCCCTCCTGGACGCCGTGGCCCAGCTTGCCCCCGGCGAGACAAGGCTGAGCGCGGAGGCGGCGAGGGCACGCCTGGTCGCCCTCGGCTACGCGGACCCGGCGGCAGCGCTCCGCCACCTGGAGGCCCTCGCCTCCGGAGTGACCCGCAAGGCGGCCATCCAGCGCACCCTGCTCCCCGTCCTCCTCGGCTGGTTCGCGGACTCGGCGGACCCGGACGCCGGCCTCCTGAACTTCCGCAAGGTCTCCGACGCCCTGGGCAAGACCCCCTGGTACCTCCGCCTCCTCCGGGACGAGGGCGCGGCGGCGGAGAACCTGGCGAGGGTCCTCTCGGCGGGCCGCCTCGCCCCCGACCTCCTCCTCCGCGCCCCCGAAGCCGTGGCCCTCCTCGGCGACGGAGACGCGGGCGGCTTGGAACCACGCGGCAGGGCCCAGCTGGAGCAGGAGATCACCGCGGCGGTGAACCGCGCGGAGAACGCGGAACAGGGCGTGACAGCGGCCCGAGGCGTCAGGCGCCGAGAGCTCTTCCGCACCGCGGCGGCGGACATCGTCGGCTCGTACGGCACGGAAACCACCCCGGCGGAGCCCGACGAGGGCGTCCTCCTCGACCGCACCGGCAACGCGATCTCCGACCTCACCGCCGCCACCCTCGCCGGCACCCTCCGCGCGGTGGTCCGCGAGACCTGGGGCGACACCCTCCCCACCAAGTTCGCGATCATCGGCATGGGCCGGTTCGGCGGCCACGAACTCGGCTACGGCTCGGACGCGGACGTGCTGTTCGTGCACGAGCCGAGGGAGGGCGTGGACGAGCACGAGGCCGCGAAGGCCGCCAACAAGGTGGTGGCCGAGATGCGCCGCCTGCTCCAGCTCCCCAGCGCCGACCCGCCCCTGCTGATCGACGCCGACCTGCGCCCGGAGGGCAAGTCCGGCCCCCTGGTCCGCACCCTGAAGTCGTACGAGGCGTACTACCGCAGGTGGTCGCTGGGCTGGGAGTCGCAGGCGCTGCTGCGGGCCGAGCCGGTCGCGGGGGACGCGGAGCTGGGGCGCCGCTTCATGACGCTGATCGACCCGCTGCGCTACCCGGCCCACGGCCTGGACGACGACGCGGTGCGCGAGATCCGCCGGCTGAAGGCCCGGATGGAGTCCGAGCGGCTGCCGCGCGGCGCGGACCCCAAGCTGCACACCAAGCTGGGCCCCGGCGGCCTGTCGGACGTGGAGTGGACGGTCCAGCTGCTCCAGCTCCGGCACGCCTGGGAGGTGCCGGGCCTGCGCACCCCGAGGACGCGCGAGGCGCTGGCGGCGGCCCGCGAGGCCGGCCTGATCGGCGCGGAGGACGCGGCCGTGCTGGACGAGGCGTGGGTGCTGGCAAGCCGGGTCCGCAACGCGGTGATGCTGGTCCGGGGCCGGGCGGGCGACACCTTCCCCACCGAGCCGCGCGAGCTGGCGGCGGTGGGCCGCTACCTGGGCTACGGCGAGGGCCGGGCCGGCGACATGCTGGACGCGTACCGCCGTACCGCCCGCCGGGCCCGGACGGTGGTGGACGAGCTGTTCTACGCGGGCTGACCCGCGCCGGAACCCAGCCCGGCTCCGGGCGCCTGCGGCCACCGGCCGTACCAGAGCCGGGCCACCCCCACCCCGAAGGCGAGGCACAGCACCCCGCCGACCGCGTCCAGCCAGAAGTGGTTGGCGGTGGAGACGATGACCAGCAGCGTCAGCGCCGGGTACGCCAGCCCCAGTACCCGTACCCACGGCACCGAGGCCAGCGCGAACACCGTCAGCCCGCACCACAGCGACCACCCGATGTGCATGGACGGCATCGCGGCGTACTGGTTGGACATGTGCTTGAGGTCGCCGGAGGCCATCGAGCCCCAGGTCTGGTGCACCATCACGGTGTCGATGAAGTGGCCGCCGCGCATCAGCCGGGGCGGGGCGAGCGGGAACAGGTAGTACCCGGCGAGGGCCACGCCCGTGGTGGCGAACAGCACCAGTCTGATGGGGGCGTAGCGCTCGGGATGCCATCGGTAGAGCCACACCAGCACCGCGATGGTGATCACGAAGTGCAGTGTGGCGTAGTAGTAGTTCATGCCGATGATCAGCCAACCGACCGAGTCGGCCGCGTGGTTGACGGACGCCTCGACGGCGATGCCCAGTTGGTGCTCCAGCCACCACACCGCGTCGGCGTTGCGCAGCGCCTCGCGCTTCTGCTCCGGGACGGCGTTGCGGATGAGCGAGTACGTCCAGTAACTCGCCCCGATCAGCAGGATCTCGAACCACAGCCGGGGGCGCCGGGGACGGCGGAACCTCTCGCGCAGGGTCCGTACCCCGCCACCGTCCCGGACCGCGACGGTCCGCGGTACGGCCACCTCGTCGCGGTGGCCGTCCGGGCCTGTCACGGTCGAGTCACTCATAGCTACCAAGTCTGCCAGACAAGGGATGCTCGACAGATCATCCCAAGGCCGGTGCCCCCGCGCATGTTCTGCGCGAAAACGCCTGGCGGGGCGGGGGCTCAGCCGCGCGAACGCTCGCCCGGCGCCGAGGCGGTGGACCCACGCACCACCAGCTCCGGCATGAAGACGAACTCACTGTGCGGGGCGGGCGTTCCGCCGATCTCCTCCAGCAGCGTGCGCACGGCGGCCTGGCCCATGGCCGGGACGGGCTTGCGCACGGTGGTCAGCGGCGGGTCGGTGAACGCGATCAGCGGCGAGTCGTCGAAGCCGACCACCGACACGTCGCGCGGCACGTCGAGGCCGAGCTGCCGGGCCGCCCGTATCGCGCCGAGCGCCATCATGTCGCTGGCGCACACGACGGCCGTGCACCGGCGCTCGATGAGCGCGGTGGCCGCCGCCTGGCCGCCCTCCAGGGTGTACAGCGAGTGCTGCACCAGCTCCTCGGCGACCATGTCCGCGCCCAGCCCCAGCTGGTCCTGCATCGCGCGGACGAAGCCCTCGATCTTGCGCTGCACCGGCACGAACCGCTTCGGACCGAGCGCCAGACCGATCCGGGTGTGCCCCAGCGACACCAGATGCGTGACCGCCAGCGTGGTCGCGGCCCGGTCGTCGGGGGAGATGAAAGGTGCCTGCACCTTCGGCGAGAAGCCGTCCACCAGCACGAACGGCACGCCCTGGGCGCGCAGTCGCTCGTAGCGCTGCATGTCGGCGGTGGTGTCGGCGTGCAGCCCGGAGACGTAGATGATCCCGGCCACCCCCCGGTCCACCAGCATCTCGGTCAGCTCGTCCTCGGTGGAGCCGCCCGGGGTCTGGGTGGCCAGCACCGGGGTGTACCCCTGCCCGGTCAGCGCCTGGCCGATGACCTGCGCCAGCGCCGGGAAGATGGGGTTCTCCAGCTCGGGGATGATCAGGCCCACCAGGCCCTCGCTGCGCTGGCGGAGCCGCACCGGACGCTCGTAGCCGAGCACGTCCAGGGCGGCCAGGACGGACTGGCGGGTGGTGGCGGCGACGCCCGGCTTCCCGTTGAGGACCCGGCTGACGGTCGCTTCGCTCACCCCCGCCTGCGCAGCGATGTCCGCAAGCCGTGTGGTCACGCCTGTGGACTGTACCGGCCGAACCGCTCCCGGCGCACCGGCGGGACGCCGTGCGCGGGCGGCCGAACGGCCCGCCGTGGATTGCCGCGTCATCGCGCTCCTTGCCCCTCGTGGCCCGTCATGGCCATGTCGTCGCTCGTGCCCGCCGGACGGTCCGCCCGGCGCACGGCCGCAAGGGGATGATCCCGGCGGCGGCCCCCCGCGGCAAGAGCTTGCAGAGTCTTGCACAAGTGTCCGTCAACCCGCCTACCGGCGGTAGACCAGTATTTCGACAAGGTCTGGCGCAGGTCACGACACGGTAACCCGGCCGTCTTCTTGCACTTTTTTTCTGCAAGGTCTTTCGCGGCGCTTACAACGCTGTTACGTTCCGAGTCGCCCGGCCGCGGCAATGGCGCAGTCGGCACGACGCGGGTGGCGGCAGACGGGGCCGCCCCTGCAATCTCGGGCTTTTCACCCTCAAGGAGAACTCATGCGGCGTGGCATAGCTGCCTCCGCGCTCGTTGCGTCCCTCGCCCTCACGGCGACGGCGTGCGGCGGGAGCGACGACGGCGACAGCAAAGCGGACGGCCCGGTGACCCTCACCTGGTGGGACACCTCCAACGCCACCAATGAGGCGCCGACGTACAAGGCCCTGGTCGAGCAGTTCCAGGCCGCCAACAAGAACATCAAGGTCAAGTACGTCAACGTGCCCTTCGACCAGGCGCAGAACAAGTTCGACACCGCCGCCGGCTCCAAGGGCGCGCCGGACATCCTGCGGTCCGAGGTCGGCTGGACCCCGGCCTTCGCCAAGAAGGGCTTCTTCCTGCCGCTGGACGGCACCGACGCCCTGGCCGAGCAGGACAAGTTCGAGCCCAACCTGATCAAGCAGGCCCAGTACGAGGGCAAGACCTACGGCGTGCCGCTGGTCACCGACACCCTCGCGTTCGTCTACAACAAGGCCCTGTTCAAGAAGGCCGGCATCACCGAGGCCCCCAAGACCTGGGACGAGCTGAAGGCCGACGCCGCCAAGGTCAAGGACAAGGCGAAGGTCGACGGCTACTGGGGCTCCACCCAGGCGTACTACGCCCAGTGCTTCCTCTACGGCGAGGGCACCGACACCGTCGACGCCTCGGCCAAGAAGATCACCGTCGACTCCGCCCCGGCGAAGAAGGCGTACGGCACCTGGCAGAGCACGTTCTCCGGCAAGGGCCTGCACAAGGCGGACACCACCGCGGACGCCTACGCCCACATCCAGGACGCGTTCGTCAACGGCAAGGTCGCCTCGATCATCCAGGGCCCCTGGGAGATCACGAACTTCTACAAGGGCTCGGCCTTCAAGGACAAGTCCAACCTCGGCATCGCCACCGTCCCGGCCGGCTCGTCCGGCAAGGCGGGCGCCCCGACCGGCGGCCACAACCTCTCGGTCTACGCCGGCTCGGACAAGGCCCACCAGGAAGCGGCCCTGAAGTTCGTGAAGTTCATGACCTCGGCCAAGTCCCAGGAGACCGTCGCGCTCAAGAACTCCACGCTGCCGACCCGCGGCGACGCCTACACCTCCCAGGTGAAGGCCGACCCCGGCATCGCCGGCTACCAGGGCGTGCTCTCCGCCGCCCAGCCCCGCCCGGCGCTGCCGGAGTACAGCTCCCTGTGGGGTCCGCTGGACACCGAGCTGCCCAAGGTGGCCGGGGGCAAGGAGCCGCTGGACAAGGGCCTGAGCAACGCCGAGCTGGCCATCGCCAAGCTGGTGCCCGACTTCAGCAAGTGAGCCCGTGTGGCCGCCGGGTTCCCCCCGCCGTGGGGGATGGGGGGAACCCGGCGGCCACCGGCCTGTGACCAGCCCGCCCCCGAACTTGTAGAAGGTGTCGCACCATGACAGTCGCCATCGACCGCGCGACCGGCCGGCGCAGCGGTGAGCGGCCGCCCCGGCCCGGTCTCGGTCAGCGCCTGAAGAACGGCTACCAGAGGTACTGGTACGCGTACGCGATGATCGCGCCCGTGGTCGTCGTGCTCGGTGTCCTCGTGGGCTACCCGCTGGTGCGGGGCTTCTACCTGACCCTCACCGACGCCAACAGCCTCAACTCGGCGCGCACCATCGGCGTCAACCACATCGACGCCACCTACAAGTTCATCGGGCTGGACAACTACCAGGACATCCTCTTCGGCCCCACGGCCTACGACCGCTTCTGGTCGCACTTCCTGTGGACCGTGTTCTGGACCGCCGCCTGCGTCACCCTGCACTACGTCATCGGACTCGGCCTCGCGATGATGCTCGACCAGAAGCTGCGCGGCCGCACCGTCTACCGGCTGCTGCTGGTGCTGCCCTGGGCGGTGCCCACCTTCGTCACCGTCTTCTCCTGGCGGATCATGCTGGCCGACTCCGGCGTGCTCAACCAGATCCTCGGCGCCCTGCACCTGCCCCAGCCGCAGTGGCTGGAGGACACCTTCTGGCAGCGGTTCGCCGCCATCATGGTCAACACATGGTGCGGTGTGCCGTTCATGATGCTCTCGCTGCTCGGCGGGCTCCAGTCCATCGACTCCTCGCTGTACGAGGCCGCCGAGATGGACGGCGCGAGCACCTGGCAGCGCTTCCGGCACGTCACCCTGCCCGGACTGCGCTCGGTCAGCTCCACCGTCGTCCTGCTCGGTGTGATCTGGACCTTCAACCAGTTCGCCATCATCTTCCTGCTGTTCGGCCCGACCGGCGCCCCGGACGCCCAGATCCTCGTCACCTGGGCCTACTTCCTCGGCTTCGGACAGCAGCCGCGCGACTTCGCGCAGTCCGCCGCGTACGGCGTACTGCTGCTGTCGATCCTGACCGTGTTCACCTCCTTCTACTTCCGCTGGCTGAAGCGCAATGACCAGCTCGCCGTCTGACGCCGCAGGAGCCGCCGCCATGAGCACCACGACACCCCCCGAGACCGCACCCGGACTCGGCCTCACCGCCGCCGCGCCGGCCGCCGCCCGGCCCCGCGCGACCCGCCGGCGCGGCGAGCGCGGCCCGCTGGGCACCGTCCTGCTGCACGTCGGCCTGGTCCTGGCGAGCCTGATCGCGCTGGTCCCGGTGGCCTGGCTGTTCTTCCTGTCGCTCGGCCCGGAGAAGGACGACTACCTGCACCCCGGCCGCATCTTCGGCCGGATGGGCTTCGCCAACTACGCCTTCGTGCTCCAGCACACCGGCTTCTTCGACTGGTTCAAGTCCACGATGATCGTGGCGCTCGGCACCACCTTCATCGGCGTCTTCGTCGCCGCCACCACCGGCTACGCCGTCTCCCGGATGCGCTTTCCCGGCTACAAGCCGCTGATGTGGGTCCTGCTGCTCACCCAGGCGTTCCCGATCGCCATCCTGATCGTGCCGATGTACGAGATCTTCGGCGAGCTGGGCCTGATCGACACCTACTGGGCGCTGATCCTCATCAACTGCTCCACCGCCGTGCCGTACAGCGCGTGGCTGCTCAAGGGGTACTTCGACACCATCCCCTTCGAGATCGACGAGGCGGGCCGGGTGGACGGGCTCACCCCGTTCGGCACCTTCTTCCGGCTGATCCTGCCGCTGGCCCGGCCGGGCCTGGCCGTCGCCGCGTTCTACAACTTCATCACGGCGGTCGGCGAGGTCGCGTTCGCCACGACCTTCATGCTGGACGACTCCAAGTACACCTTCGCGGTCGGCCTGCAGACCTTCGTCAGCGAGCACGACGCGCAGTGGAACTACATGGCCGCGACCGCGGTGCTGATAGCGATACCGGTGTCGGTGTTCTTCTACCTCGTGCAGAAGAACCTCGTCACCGGCCTCACCGCGGGCGGAACCAAGGGCTGACGCCCCGCCGCACCCGCACCAGACACGAACCGAACCTCGTCACGCACCAAGGACGCCATGAGCCAGCAGCATCTCGCAGCCCCGGCCGACGACACCGCCGTCGCCCCCGCCGCCCAGCACCGCGACTGGTGGCGCGGCGCGGTGATCTACCAGGTCTATCCGCGCAGCTTCGCCGACTCCAACGGTGACGGCATGGGCGACCTGGCCGGCGTGCGGGCCAGACTGCCCTATCTGCGCGACCTCGGCGTGGACGCCGTCTGGCTCAGCCCGTTCTACGCCTCCCCGCAGGCGGACGCCGGGTACGACGTGGCCGACTACCGCGCGGTCGACCCGATGTTCGGCAACCTGCTGGACGCCGACGCGCTGATCCGCGACGCCCACGAGCTGTCCCTGCGGATCATCGTGGACCTGGTGCCCAACCACTCCTCCGACCAGCACGAGTGGTTCAAGCGGGCGCTCGCGGAGGGCCCCGGCTCGCCGCTGCGCGAGCGGTACCACTTCCGCCCCGGCAAGGGGAAGGCCGGCGAACTCCCGCCCAACGACTGGGAGTCCATCTTCGGCGGCCCGGCCTGGACCCGGGTCACCGAGCCGGACGGCACGCCGGGGGAGTGGTACCTGCACCTCTTCGCGCCCGAGCAGCCCGACTTCAACTGGAACCACCCGGCGGTCGGCGACGAGTTCCGGTCCATCCTGCGGTTCTGGCTGGACATGGGCGTCGACGGCTTCCGCATCGACGTCGCCCACGGCCTGATCAAGGCCGACGGGCTGCCCGACCTCGGCGCCCACGACCAGCTCAAGCTGCTGGGCAACGACGTGATGCCGTTCTTCGACCAGGAGGGCGTCCACGAGGTCTACCGGCAGTGGCGCACGGTGCTGGACGAGTACGCGGAGAAGGAGGGGCCCGAAGGGCCTTCCGCGGAAGGGCGGGGGCGGGAGACGGGCGGGCGTATTTTCGTCGCCGAGGCGTGGACGCCGACCATCGAGCGGACCGCCAACTACGTCCGCCCCGACGAGCTGCACCAGGCGTTCAACTTCCAGTACCTGGGCACCGACTGGGACGCGGAGCAGCTGCGCGAGGTCATCGACCGCACGCTCGCCGCGATGCGCCCGGTCGACGCCCCGGCCACCTGGGTGCTCTCCAACCACGACGTCACCCGGCACGCCACCCGCTTCGCCAACCCGCCCGGCCTCGGTACCCAGATCCGCACCGCCGGGGACCGCGCCCTCGGCCTGCGCCGGGCCCGCGCCGCCACCCTACTGATGCTGGCCCTGCCCGGCTCCGCCTACCTCTACCAGGGCGAGGAACTGGGCCTGCCCGACGTGGTCGACCTGCCCGACGAGGTGCGCCAGGACCCCGCCTACTTCCGGGGCGCGGGCCAGGACGGCTTCCGCGACGGCTGCCGGGTGCCGATCCCCTGGACCCGCGAGGGCTCCTCGTACGGCTTCGGCGGCGGGGGCAGCTGGCTGCCGCAGCCGGCGGGCTGGGGCGAGCTGAGCGTCGAGGCGCAGACCGGCGTGGCCGGGTCGACGCTGGAGCTGTACCGGGCCGCGCTCGCCGCCCGGCGCGAACAGCCGGCGCTCGGCGCGGGCTCCGGCGTCGAGTGGCTGCCCGCCCCCGAGGGCGTACTCGCCTTCCGGCGCGGGGAGTTCACCTGTGTCGCCAACACCACCGGCGCGCCGGTGACCGTCCCGGCGCACGGGCGGGTGCTGCTCGCCAGCGGGGAGATCACCGAGAGTGCCGCCGGGGCCGAGGTCCCGGCCGACACCACGGTGTGGTGGACCACGGCCTGACGGCCCCCTTCTGAAAGTTCTTGCATCAACTTCCCACGGCCCGCTGCCTTTTCAGGCAGCGGGCCTTTAACATCTGCGTCACCGCAAGTTTGCTGAAACATTTCAGCAAGGGCACCCAGTCCTGCGGCAACAGCCTTCAACGACGAAGGAACCCCCACATGGCACGCAGAACCCTCACCGTGGCGCTCGCCCTCGCGGCAGCGGCCTCGGTTGGCATGTACCCGACTACTGCACAGGCGTCGCCGCCCGGCACCAAGGACGTCACCGCCGTCCTCTTCGAGTGGAACTTCGCCTCGGTTGCCCGCGAGTGCACCACCACCCTCGGCCCGGCCGGATACGGGTATGTGCAGGTCTCCCCGCCCGCCGAGCACATACAGGGCTCCCAGTGGTGGACCTCGTACCAGCCCGTCTCCTACAAGATCGCGGGCCGGCTCGGTGACCGCGCGGCCTTCAAGAGCATGGTCGACACGTGTCACTCGGCCGGCGTCAAGGTCGTCGCCGACACGGTGATCAACCACATGTCCGCGGGCAGCGGTACCGGTACCGGCGGCTCGTCGTACACCAAGTACAACTACCCGGGCCTGTACTCCTCGCCCGACTTCGACGACTGCACCGCCCAGGTCAGCAACTACCAGGACCGCTACAACGTCCAGCACTGCGAACTGGTGGGCCTGGCCGACCTGGACACCGGCGAGGAGTACGTCCGCAAGACCATCGCCGGGTACCTGAACGACCTGCTCTCGCTGGGCGTCGACGGCTTCCGCATCGACGCGGCCAAGCACATCGACACGGCGGACCTGGCCAACATCAAGTCCCGGCTGACCAACCCGTCGGTGTACTGGAAGCAGGAGGTCATCTACGGCGCGGGCGAGGCCGTCCAGCCCACCGAGTACACGGGCAACGGCGACGTCCAGGAGTTCCGCTACGCCTACGACCTCAAGCGGGTGTTCAACAACGAGAACCTCGCCTACCTGAAGAACTACGGCGAGGGCTGGGGGTACATGAGCAGCTCGGTCTCCGGGGTCTTCGTCGACAACCACGACACCGAGCGCAACGGCAGCACCCTCAACTACAAGGACGGCGCCAACTACACGCTGGCCAACGTCTTCATGCTGGCCTACCCCTACGGCGCCCCGGACATCAACTCCGGCTACGAGTGGTCGAACGCGGACGCCGGGCCGCCCAACGGGGGCAAGGTCAACGCCTGCTGGCAGGACGGCTGGAAGTGCCAGCACGCCTGGCCGGAGATCAAGTCCATGGTCGCCTTCCGCAACGCCACCCGCGGCCAGGCCGTCTCCAACTGGTGGGACAACGGCAACGACGCCATCGCCTTCGGGCGCGGGAACAAGGGGTTCGTGGCCATCAACCACGAGTCCTCCTCCCTCTCTCGCACCTACCAGACCTCGCTGGCGGCGGGCACGTACTGCAACGTGCAGAACAACACCACGGTGTCGGTGAACGCCGGCGGTCAGTTCACCGCGACCCTGGGCGCCAACACCGCGCTCGCGCTGTACGCGGGCAAGTCGAGCTGCTGACGCCCCTCTTGAGGCACCTTCCGACGAACCGTCCGTCGTATACGGGCGGTTCGTCCCTCGTTCATCGCTGAAATTTCTTTCTTCATGTTTCACAAGTCTTGCTGCAAGGCTTTCCACGGCGGTACGGTCACGCCGCGTCCGGCAGCGAAGCCGTGCCTCTGGCCGGACTCGAACGAGCCGTGAGCGCAAGGAGTTTGTGCCGTGAGACCGATCTGGCAGGCGCGTGGCACGCGCCGCACCCCCTACCGGCGCCGGGCGGCGGCCCTCGTCGCCGCAGCCCTCGCCGCCACCCTGGTGACACCCCTGTCCGCCCATGCGGCGAGCCCGCCCGCGCCGCCGTCCGACGCCCGCCTCGCCGCCGAGCCCGCCCGGCACGACGACACGCGGGAGCAGTTCTACTTCGTCATGCCGGATCGTTTCGCCAACGGCGACCGCTCCAACGACCGCGGCGGGCTGACCGGTTCGCGGCTGAGCACCGGCTACGACCCCACCGACAAGGGCTTCTACCAGGGCGGCGACCTCAAGGGCCTCACCCAGCGCCTGGACTACATCAAGGGCCTCGGCACGACCGCCATCTGGCTCGCCCCGATCTTCAAGAACCGTCCCGTGCAGGGCACCGGCGCCGACGCCTCGGCCGGCTACCACGGTTACTGGATCACCGACTTCACCCAGGTCGACCCGCACTTCGGCACCAACGCCGACCTGAAGGGCCTGATCGCCAAGGCGCACGCCAAGGGCATGAAGGTCTTCTTCGACGTCATCACCAACCACACCGCCGACCTCGTCGACTACCGGGAGAAGTCCTACGACTACCTCTCCAAGGGCGCCTTCCCGTACCTGACCAAGGACGGCCGCCCCTTCGACGACGCCGACTACGCCGACGGCCGGAAGAAGTTCCCGGCCGTGGACGCCTCCTCCTTCCCGCGCACCCCGGTCGTGCGCAGCCGCAGCAAGGTCCCGGCCTGGCTCAACGACCCGTCGATGTACCACAACCGGGGCGACTCCACCTTCGCGGGCGAGTCCGCCGAGTACGGCGACTTCTCCGGCCTGGACGACCTGTGGACCGAGCGTCCCGAGGTGGTCAAGGGCATGGAGCGGATCTACCAGCGCTGGGTGCGGGACTTCGCCGTCGACGGCTTCCGCATCGACACCGTCAAGCACGTGGACATGGACTTCTGGACCCAGTGGGCCACCGCGCTGGACAAGTACGCGGCCGGGCACGGGCGGAAGAACTTCTTCATGTTCGGCGAGGTCTACTCCGCCGACACCTCGGTGACCTCCCCGTACGTCACCCAGGGCCGCCTTGACGCCACCCTCGACTTCCCCTTCCAGGACGCCGCCCGCGCCTACGCCTCCCAGGGCGGCAGCGCCAGGAAGCTCGCCGGGGTCTTCGGGGACGACTACAAGTACACGACCGACAAGGCCAACGCCTACGAGCAGGTCACCTTCCTCGGCAACCACGACATGGGCCGCATCGGGTACTTCCTGAAGCAGGACGACCCGAAGGCGTCCGACGCCGAGATCCTGCGCAAGGACCGCCTCGCCAACCAGCTGATGTTCCTCAGCCGGGGCAACCCGGTCGTCTACTACGGCGACGAGCAGGGCTTCACCGGCTCCGGCGGCGACAAGGACGCCCGCCAGACCATGTTCGCCTCCAAGGTCGCCGACTACCTGGACGACGACGAGATCGGCACCACCCGCACCCACGCCCGCGACGCCTACGACACCAAGGCCCCGCTGTACAAGGACATCGCGGCGCTCGCCAAGCTCCGCAAGGCCAACCCGGCGCTGACGGACGGCGTGCAGACCGAGCGCTACGCGGCCGACGGCGCCGGTGTCTACGCCTTCACCCGCACCGACGCCCGCACCGGCGCCGAGTACGTCGTCGCCCTCAACAACGCCGCCTCCGTCGAGACCGTGTCCCTCCCGACCGGCTCCGCCCGCATGACGTACCAGGGCATCTACGGGGCCGCGCGCACCGTGAAGTCGGACGCCGGGCGCAAGCTCACGCTCACCGTCCCCGCCGGGACCGCCGTGGTCTACCGGGCCACCAAGCGCCCCGCCGCCCCCGCCACCCGGCCCACGCTCACCCTGACCGCCCCGGCCGCCGGAGCCGCCGGCACGGTCGAGGTCGGCGCGGATGTGGGCGGAGGCGGGCTGAACCGGGTCGTCTTCGCCGCGCAGGTCGGCAACGGGCCCTGGAAGACGCTGGGTTCGGCCGACCACGCGCCGTACAAGGTCACCCAGGCCCTCGGCAAGGACGTACCCGCCGGGACCGCGCTGCGGTACAAGGCCGTGGTGATCGACTCCGCCGGACGCACCGCCAGTGCCCTGGCCTCCTCGGTGACCGGCACCGCGCCCACGCCCGAGCCGCCCGCCGCGGCCTCCCGTGACTACGCGGTGGTGCACTACGAGCGGGCCGACGGGGACTACGCGAACTGGGGCCTGTACGCCTGGGGCGACCTCGCCGACGGCGAGGCCACCGAGTGGCCGGCGACCCACCCCTTCACCGGCCGCGACGCCTACGGCGCCTTCGCCTACGTCAAGCTCAAGCCGGGCGCCTCCGACGTGGGCTTCCTGGTCATCGACAAGGACGGGAACAAGGACGTCTCCGCCGACCGGAGCATCGACGTCACGAAGACGGGTGAGGTCTGGCTGGAGCAGGGCAAGCCCGAGGTGCTGACCGAGCGCCCGGACTATCCGGCCCAGGACCAGGGCAAGGCCGTACTGCACTACCACCGCGCCGACGGGAAGTACGACGGCTGGGGCCTGCACACCTGGACCGGTGCCGCGAACCCCACCGACTGGTCGAAGCCCCTCATGCCGGTGAAGACTGACGCCTATGGCGCGGTCTACGAGGTACCGCTCACCGAGGGTGCCACCAGTCTCAGCTACATCCTCCACAAGGGCGACGAGAAGGACCTGCCCACCGACCAGTCCCTCGACCTCAAGGGAGACGGCCACGAGGTGTGGCTGTTGAGCGGCCAGGAGAAGTACCTGCTCCCGCAGCCCAAGGGCAGCGCGGCCGCGCTCGACCTGACCACCGCCAAGGCGGTCTGGATCGACCGCGACACCCTCGCCTGGAACGGCGCCGAGGGCGCCGCCTCCACCCAGCTCCTGTACTCCCGCGACGGCTCGATCGCCGTCAAGGACGGGGCGCTGACCAGCGACGACGAGCGCTGGCTGCGGCTGGAGAAGGGCACGCTCACCGACGCCCAGAAGGCGAAGTTCCCGCACCTGAAGGACTACACCGCCTGGACCGTCGACCCCCGCGACCGCGACCGGGTGCGCGAGTCCCTCACCGGCCAGCTCGTCGCCTCCCAGCGGTCCGCGGGCGGCGCGGTCCTGGCCGCGACCGGGGTGCAGATCGCCGGGGTGCTGGACGACGTCTACGCGAGCGCCGCCAAGAGCGGCCTCGGCCCGGTCTTCCAGGGCGGCAGGCCCACCCTCTCCGTCTGGGCGCCCACGGCCCAGAGCGTCTCGCTGGAGCTGGACGGCACGCTGACGCCCATGCGCCGCGACGACACCACCGGCGTCTGGTCCGTCACCGGCCCCGCGTCCTGGAAGGGCAAGCCCTACCGGTACGTGGTCAAGGTGTGGGCGCCCAGCGTCGGCAAGCTCGTCACCAACTCGGTCACCGACCCCTACTCGGTCGCCCTGACCGCCGACTCCGAGCGCAGCCTCGTCGTCGACCTCGCCGACCGCTCGCTGGCCCCCGAGGGCTGGGCCGGGCTCACCAAGCCCAAGGCGGTGCCGCTGCGGGACGCGCAGATCCAGGAGCTGCACATCCGGGACTTCTCGGTGGCCGACAAGACCGTCCCGGCGGGGGACCGGGGCAGCTACCTGGCCTTCACCGACAAGGACAGCGACGGCTCGAAGCACCTGCGCGAGCTGGCGAAGGCCGGCACCTCCTACGTGCACCTGCTGCCCGCGTTCGACATCGCCACCATCCCCGAGAAGAAGGCCGACCAGGCCACCCCGGACTGCGACCTGGCCTCCTTCCCGGCCGACTCCGACAAGCAGCAGGAGTGCGTGGCGAAGACCGCCGCCAAGGACGCCTACAACTGGGGGTACGACCCGTTCCACTACACGGTCCCCGAGGGCTCCTACGCCACCGACCCCGACGGCACGGGCCGTACCGTGCAGTTCCGGAAGATGGTCCAGTCGCTCAACCAGGACGGGCTGCGGGTCGTCATGGACGTGGTCTACAACCACACGGCGGCCAGCGGGCAGGCGGACACCTCGGTGCTCGACCGGATCGTGCCCGGCTACTACCAGCGGCTCCTCGCCGACGGCAGCGTGGCCAACTCCACCTGCTGCGCGGGCACCGCGACCGAGAACGCCATGATGGGCAAGCTCGTCGTGGACTCGATCGTCACCTGGGCCAAGGAGTACAAGGTCGACGGCTTCCGCTTCGACCTCATGGGCCACCACCCCAAGGCCAACATCCTGGCCGTCCGCAAGGCGCTGGACGCGCTGACCGTCGCCAAGGACGGCGTCGACGGGAAGAAGATCATCCTGTACGGCGAGGGCTGGAACTTCGGCGAGGTCGCCGACGACGCCCGCTTCGTCCAGGCCACCCAGAAGAACATGGCCGGCACCGGCATCGCCACCTTCTCCGACCGGGCCCGTGACGCCGTGCGCGGCGGCGGACCCTTCGACGAGGACCCCGGCGTCCAGGGCTTCGCCTCCGGCCTCTACACCGACCCCAACTCCTCCACCGCCAACGGCACCGAGGCCGAGCAGAAGGCCCGGCTGCTGCACTACCAGGACCTGATCAAGGTCGGCCTCACCGGCAACCTCGCCGGATACCGGTTCACCGACAACGACGGGAAGGAGGTCACCGGCGCCGGGGTCGACTACAACGGCTCACCCGCCGGATACGCGGCCGCCCCCGGCGACGCCCTCGCCTACGCGGACGCCCACGACAACGAGTCGCTGTTCGACGCCCTCACCTTCAAGCTGCCGGCCGGGACGAGCGCCTCCGACCGGGCCAGGATGCAGGTCCTCGCGATGGCCACGGCCGCGCTCTCCCAGGGCCCGGCCCTGTCCCAGGCGGGCACCGACCTGCTGCGCTCCAAGTCGCTGGACCGCAACTCCTTCGACAGCGGCGACTGGTTCAACGCCATCCACTGGAACTGCGCCGACGGCAACGGCTTCGGACGCGGGCTGCCCCCGGCGGCCGACAACCAGTCCAAGTGGTCCTACGCCAAGCCCCTGTTGAGCACGGTGAAGGTGAGCTGCCCGCAGATCACCGGCGCCTCGGCCGCCTACCGCGACCTGCTGCGCATCCGCACCACCGAGGACGCCTTCTCCCTCGCCACCACCGCCCAGGTGCAGGACCGCCTCTCCTTCCCGCTCTCCGGCAAGGACGAGACCCCCGGCGTGATCACCATGCGCCTGGGTGACCTGGTCGTGGTCTTCAACGCCACCCCCGGGCAGCAGAACCAGCGTGTCCCCGCCCTCGCGGGCATCGACTACCACCTGCACCCCGCCCAGGCGACCGGCACGGACGACATCGTCAAGTCGGCGTCCTACGCACCCGGTTCGGGCACCTTCACGGTCCCGGCACGGACGGTGGCGGTGTTCACCCGGTAAGGGGTCAGGACGCCAGAGAGATCAGCCGGGTGGCGAGTTCCGCGAAGGGGCCGTCGCCCGGCTCGTTCTGTACGAAGGTGCGGACCACGGCGGCCATTTCGGGGTCGTAGGCGGCGCTGATCGCGGCCAGGGCGGCGAAGTCGTGCACGAGCTGACGTTCCAGCTCCTCGCGCGGCACCCGGCGGCCCTCCAGCCAGATCAGCGCCGTCGACTCCACCAGCGAGATCCACGAGCGCACCACCAGCTCCAGCCGGGCGGGCGCCTCGGTGATCCCCAGATGGGACAGGATCTGCTCGTAGGACGCCTGGCGCACCGAGTCGACCAGGGCGTTGGTGGCCGAGGAGCCGACCGCCGGACCGCCCCGCATCAGGGCGGAGAAGCCCGGCCCGTGCTCGTCCACGAAGTCGAAGAAGCGGCCCATCACCCGGAGCAGCCGGGCACCCAGCGGGCCCTCGTGCGGCTCCTCGAAGCGGCCAGCCAGATCCTCCGCCGCCCGGGTCAGCGCGGCCTCGTACAGGCTCATCTTGCCGGGGAAGTAGTGGTAGACCAGCGGG
The DNA here is from genome assembly GCF_004328625.1 of Streptomyces seoulensis. Taxonomy (NCBI): domain Bacteria; kingdom Bacillati; phylum Actinomycetota; class Actinomycetes; order Kitasatosporales; family Streptomycetaceae; genus Streptomyces; species Streptomyces seoulensis. The sequence goes on along the minus strand of NZ_CP032229.1, from coordinate 1,688,015 downwards.
CGGGAGATGCCGGCGGCCGACGCTATCTCGTCGATCGAGACCTCGTCCGGCGAGCGCCGGCTGAACAGGTCGAGCGCGACCTTGATCAACTGCTGCCGCCGCTCCTCGACGCCCATCCTGCGGCGAACCCCGGTACCCATGGGTTCAACCTTACCGACCGGCAACGACACTTGGACGATCCGGTTCCGCCCGGCCGCACCCCGCGCGCTCACATGTCCAGCACCAGCCGCTCACCCCGGGAGCGGGACACGCAGATGAGCATCGAATCGTCGCGCTCCCCGTCCGTCAGCAGCTCGTCGCGGTGATCCACCTCGCCCTCCAGCACCCGCTGTTGGCAGGTCCCGCAGAAACCCTGCTCGCAGGAGTAGAGGGTGTCCGGCAGCTCCCGGCGCACCGCCGCCAGCAGGGTCGAATCCGACGGGACGGTCAACGTCCGGCCGCTGCGCCGCAGTTCGACCTCGAAGGCGGTGTCCGCGCCGCCTGCCGTACGCGGGGCGAACCGCTCCAGGTGCAGCGCGGTCCCCTCGGGCAGCGCCGCCTCCACCGCCGCCATCAGCCCCTCCGGGCCGCAGCAGTACACCACCGCGCCCTCGGGCAGCCCGGTCAGCAGCGCGACGAGGTCGGGGCGGCCGTCCTCGTCCTCGGCCACCACCGTGCACCCGTCCCCGGCCAGTGCCGCCGCCTCCTTCAGGAACGGCATCGAAGCCCGCGTACGCCCGCAGTACAGCAGCCGCACGTCCACGTCCTCCGACAGCGCCCGCAGCATGGGCAGGACCGGGGTGATCCCGATGCCGCCGGCCACGAAGACGTACGCGGGCGCCTCCACCAGCGGGAACCGGTTGCGCGGGCCACGCACCTCCAGCTCGGCCCCCTCGGTGAGCTGCTCGTGCACCTCCCGGGAGCCGCCCCGGCCGTCCTCGACCAGCCGCGCGGCCACCTCGTACACCGAGGAGTCGGCCGGGTCCCCGCACAGCGAGTACTGGCGGACCAGACCCGACGGCAGCACCAGGTCCAGATGCGCGCCCGGCTCCCAGGCGGGCAGGTCGCTGCCCTCCAGCCGCAGCCGCACCACGCCGTCCGCGACACGCTCGTGCCCGGTCAGCAGCAGCCGCAGCGCCCGCGTACGGGGGCGCCCGGAGATCGGCGGGTCCAGCGTGGGCATCGGCCACAGCGGCGAGTCCTTGACCCGGCGGCGCAGCGCCCGCCGGGTCAGCAGCCCGGCGCCCACCAGGAGCGCGGCGGCGGCGACGGACCGGGTGGTCTGCTCAGGCATCGTGCTCCGCCTTCTCCGCGGCCAGCGCCGCCGGGGACGAGGCCAGGTAGGCCACCGCCTGCGCGGTCGAGCCCTCCTGGGACGGGTGGTACGCCCGGCTCAGATAGCGCGGGATGGACTTCAGCAGCGCGCCCGTCGCGGGCAGCGTGCCCCGGCGCCCGCTCATGTAGAACTCCCGGAACGACGCCTTGCCGTCCACCAGCGTCGGATCGTGCTCCATGAAGAAGCGGGCCCCGCGCTGCCACAGGAACATCAGCGCCCCGAAGGCCAGCGCCCAGGTCCGCACCCGGCGCCGGTAGTCGCCGTCCACGTGCACGAAGAGGTCGAAGGCGACCGAGCGGTGCTCGACCTCCTCGGCGCCGTGCCAGCGCAGCAGGTCCAGCATGGTCGGATCGGCGCCCCGCCGGTCCAGCTCGGCCGCGTTCAGCACCCAGTCGCCGAGGAACGCGGTGTAGTGCTCGATCGCCGCGATCAGCGCGATCCGCTCCAGCAGCCACCAGCGGCGGACCCGGCCGGGCGGCAGAGTACGGTCCCCGAGCAGCTTCTCGAAGAACCAGTCGACCTGCGCGGTGTACGGCGTCGGGTCGAGCCCCTGCTCGCGCAGGTGCGGCAGCACCTCGTCATGGGCCTGGGAGTGCATCGCCTCCTGCCCGATGAACCCGATGACATCCTCGCGCAGCCGCTCGTCCTTGATCAGCGGCAGCGCCTGCTTGTACACATGGACGAACCACCGCTCGCCGGCGGGCAGCAGCAGATGCAGCACATTGATGGTGTGCGTGGTGAAGGGGTCGCCCGGCACCCAGTGCAGCGGGGTGTCCTCCCAGGCGAAGGACACCTTGCGCGCCTTCAGCGGGATGCGCTCGGCCTGTACCGGCCGGGCCTGCTTGTTAGACATGGCGTCAATGTACTGACGGGTACCGCACCTGAGAACCCCCGTGCACGACCTTGTTCGGCAAACTGTCAGCAGCGCCCGGTCAGTGCAGCCCGCTGATCTTCCGGCCGCCCTCCAGCGTGCCCGCCAGCTGCGCCTGCGCGCCCTGCTCCGCCTTGGCCACCAGCAACTGGCCCTGCCCGGACGCGGTCACCCCGCCCGAGGACCGGATCGAGGTCACGCCCCGGCTGCCCGCGGCCAGCAGATACCAGTGGCCGCCGCTCGACTTCCACAGCACCCCGGCCAGCACGTGCGGATCACGCGGGCCGCACGCCGTGGTGTCCGTGCCCTTGGCCACCACCGCCCCGGCGGCGCCGCCCGGCGTACGGAACTGGGCCAGCGCGGCCGTGCCGTCACCGCGCCAGGTCTCGGCCCGGGTGCACACCCACTGCCCGGCGCCGCTCGCGTCCGGCAGCGGCTGCTCGGCGAACGCCCACGCGTTCACCCCGCGCACCCCGGCCGCCCGCTCCGCCGCCAGCGAGCAGGCGAACGGCGCCCAGGCGCGCAGCCCTTCGGCCCCGGTCGCCTCCTCGGCCGCACCCGGCCGGCCCGCGGTGAGGTGGGCCGGCACCAGCTCGCCCAGATCGCTGGAGAGCTGGGTGCCGGAGCCGTCCGTCAGCTGGAGCGCGGTCCAGGAGGTGCAGTCGCCCGTGCGCAGCGCGGGGCTGGCCAGCGGGGAGGTGACCCCGTCGGTCAGGGTGAGCGCGGTCGGCCGCGACTCCGGCTTGGTCAGGTCCCGCCCGGCGGCCTCCTTCACCCAAGGGGCGGTCAGATAGCGGACGTTGCCGTCGGAGCGGCCCAGCACCAGCGCGCTCGCCTCGGCGCCGGTCGCGCCGTCCACCCGGGCGAAGTCGAGGGCCGCGCCCTCGGTGCCGTCCCTGGGCTCGGCGTAGCGGGCGATGCGCAGGCCGTCGTAGAGGACCACCACGCGGGCCGCGTCCACGTCGCCCGCGTACAGGAGTTGGGGCGGTCCGGCGGGGCCGCCGGTGAAGGTGCCGGGGGTGGCCGAGACGCGGACGGTGGCGCCGGGGCGGGCCCAGACCGCCAGCGCGCGGCGCAGCAGGCCCTCGTCACCGGCGAGCGGCCCGCGCGCGGGCCAGACGGAGAAGTCGGTACGGGCCGAGGTCTTCCACGCGGCCGGGGTCACCCGCTGCACCTTGGCGGGGTCGAGCGCGGCCGCGGCGGCGGGGTTCTCCGCGTACGCGGGGGCGGCGGCGCCGTCCGGGCCCCAGCCGCCGCCGGGCACCGCCACCAGCACGCAGGCCACCGCGAGCGCGGCGGCCGCGGCCACCGCCGCCTTGGTGTGCTGGCGGCGGCGCATCAGATCGGTGGGCCGGGCCTGGAGCGAGCAGGCGTCGAACTCGGGGGAGGCGAGCAGCGCGTACTGCGCGGGCACCCCGTTCGCCCCGGCCAGCGCGGACTCGGTACGGGTGACCCCTGCGGCCTTGAGGATCTTGCGCACGTCGTCGTCCGCCAGCCCCTCCAGGCCGCGCAGGACGTAGGCGGCGCGGGCCGGGCCGGTCAGGGCCGACAGCCGCTGGTCCAGGGCGAGTTCATCGGCGCCGCCCGAGCGCGGGAAGAGCCTCAGCCCCCACACCTGGGGGAGCGGGGCCGGGAGTTGGGACAGCTTGGGGAGTCCCTTGCGCGGCTCGGACGCCTCCAGCGCGCTGCGCAGCACCCGGAGCCGGACGAATTCGTAGCCGGGGTCGCCGTCCCGGCCGGTCGGCTGGGCCGGGATCAGGGCGCGCTGCTTGCGGCCGCGCGGCAGGGCGCGCTGGGCGAGGGCGTGTGCGGTCAGGACCCGGCGCCCCCGGCCGAGAGTGGGCGGGAGCACCAGGTAGGCGAGCCGGACCAGCCGGGGGTAGTGCTCGACGAGCGCGGCCTCGGCCCGGCCGACGTCGACGGCCGGGTCCTGGTTCCGGGAGGAGGCGGGTGCGTGACGCTGGGCTACATCCTGTGACTGCACATCGGGGAGAACGAGCGAGACGGTCTTAGGTCACCGCCGCACGGGTGATGTGCGGCCCGGATCACGCCGGTTCGGTCAGCAGGCGGGCGTAGTTGGCCATCGACCGCTGGTAGCGCGGGAGATGGGGGGCCAGCGCGCCGAGCACCAGCGAGAGTCCCTCGCGGTCCCGGCCCAGGCTGGACAGGCACAGCGCCAGGCACGCCCGTACCGCGTCGTTCAACTCGTCCGAGTGAGCGTCCAGTTCGGGGGTGAGCAGGGCGACGCCCTCCTCCGCGTGGCCGGTGTTGCGGAGCGAGCTGGCCAGCTGGATCTTCGTCCGGCGGCCCTTGTACGGGTCGGCCTCCGTCAGGCCGTTGTCCAGGGCCGCGCGGTACAGCCCGACCGCGTCACCGGAGTGGCCGGTCGAGTCGAAGGCGCAGGCCCGCTCGAACAGGCCCAGCGGATGGTCCTCGGGCAACTCGTCGGCCAGCTTGTCGATCACGGCACGGAAGCCCGCCGCGTCGTCCTCGGGCCAGGTGTCCAAGGCGGCCCAGGCGGCCGCCACGCGCTCTTCCCAGTCTCGGTCCATCGGACCACTCTTGCAGGCACCGGGCGTACCGATCAAGGGATTTGAGCATGTCGGGCCTCGCAGCCGTACCCGTTGCGAGGGCTAGGGTGCGGATGCCCGTGCCCACCAGGACCGGAGGAACGGATGAGGATGACCAGCGCGGTGCTCGTGGGCGCCGTGGTGCTGACGCTGGCGGGCTGCGGCGCGGGCCAGGACGACACCGCGAAGGTGCCGGCCACCGCGACCGGCAGCCTGGAGAGTCTGGCCGCCGAGGTGAAGTGCCGCCCGGACATGCAGACCGACGCCGACGAGATCCGCCAGGCGCTCTGCAAGAACGCCGACGGGAAGTTCGTCCTGGCCACCTTCGCCACCGACCGGGGCCAACGCGAGTGGATCAACGACGCGAAGGACTACGGCGGTCACTACCTCGTCGGCCGCAAGTGGGTGGCGGTGGGCGACGACGGCGTGGTCAACGCGCTGCGCGGCACGCTCGGTGGCGAGGTCGAGGCGGGCGCCGACCACAGCGGGCACGGCGCGAAGCACTCAGGCTGACGCGGCACACACACGGCGAAGGCCGGTGCCGGGAGGCTTCCCGGCACCGGCCTTCTGTCGTGATCCCCCGAGGAGGGGGGTCTTCGGGGGATCACGAGTTCTGGATCACGAGCCGCGGATCACGAGCAGTTCTGGCCGCGGTTCACACAGTTTGCGATCTTGTTGGCGAGACCGCCGGTCGTGATGCTGATGAAGTCGTCGTGGTCTGTGGAGGGCTTGTGCAGCTGCTCCGGGAAACCGTCCACGGCGTAGGCGTTCTTCACCTGGCCGTTCTCGAGGGTGGGCGGCTTGATGTCGTACACCAGGCGCATGGTCAGCTGCGGAATGGCCTTGAAGCCGTTCTGGCAGTTCCCGTTGGCATCCGCGAAGGCCACGTGGGTGCGGTGGTTGGCGCTGTCGGTGTTCTGGCCGTCCCAGCAGCTCTGGAAGGCGAAGGACCGCACGACCTTGCTGCCCTGGGGGCAGATCGGGTACTGCTCGGTGAGCTGGACCTTGTTCTCGAACCCGGTGCAGCTCCAGTGCGCGTTGGCGTTGGCCAGACCGTTGGTGGTGGTCTTCGCGTCACCGGTGATGATCCGCAGGAACTGCGGCATCGCCACGACCTTGCCGGTGGGGCTGCCGACGTACTTGATCTGCGCCTGGACCGGCGTCAGGATCTTGCCGACGTTGCCTTCCTTGCCGCCGCCGTCGTTGTTCTGGTCGAAGTCCTGCGAACCGTCCTGGACGCGGACGACCGGCCAGTAGTACGACGACAGGTCGCTCTTGTTCTGGCAGCTCGAACCGCCCTGGAGGAACGTGTCGTTGCTGGCGAACGCGTCGATCTTCTGGTTGCCGACGTAGTCGTGCAGGTGGTGCGCGCCGTTCTTCACACCGGGCGCCACGATGACGTTGTCGGTGTTGTGGTTCTTGTTGGTGTTCACACCGCAGCGCGTGGTGAAGGTGCCCCGCGAGGCGTTGCGGGCCTTGCGCGGCTTGGCCTTGACGTTCGCCTGGGCCTTGGTGATGTCGACGAAGTCGGCCGCGACGGGGCCGTTGCCGGCCTGACCGCCGATGTTGCCGCCCTGCTGGCCGCCACCCTGCTGACCGCCGTTCTGGCCGCCCTGCTGCTGACCGCCACCCTGCTGCTGGCCACCGTTGTTCTGGCCGCCACCCTGCTGGCCGCCCTGCTGCTGGCCCCCGCCCTGCTGCTGACCGCCGTTCTGGCCGCCCTGCTGGCCGCCGGCGTTGGTCTGGTCGGCCGGGGTGCCGGTGCAGCCGGCCAGCGTGTCCAGGTCACCAGGGGCGGTGCCGCCCACGCGGGTGATCTCCAGCTTGATCCGGTCCAGGATGTTCTGGCGGCGGTCCTTGAGCGGCTGCAGGATGCTGTTCTGGACGAAGCTCGCGTCCCGGGTCTGCGCGTCCCGCGTGGTCGCCAGGCGCTGGTACGCCTCGGTGATCTGCCGGTCCAGGTTGGACAGTTCACCGGCGACGTCGGTACGGGCCTTGTCCGGCACGTTGGTCAGCTTCTGGCCGACGTCCGGGCACGAGATCGTGGCGACCTGCGCGGACGCGGCCTTGGTGCGGTTGCCTCCCCACGCGTCGTTGTTCGACTCGTGAGCCGAGGCGTAGAAGTTCGCCCAGATCAGCCCGCCCCCGCCGAGCGCTAGGGCCGCCGATGCGGCGGTGACCTTCACGGCCAGCGGCGAGCGGCGTTTACGTATGTTGCGTCCCATGGAACTCCTCTGACTTCCTTGCGGGGCAGCTTCGAGGCGCCCGACAGGAGTGAAGCGGCGCCCTTCCATACGCACGCCGCCCCAGAGGTGTTCACCGGTCTCACAAATATTTCCCAGGTCTACCCGGGCTCGACGCGTTAAATGCCGTCTGAACTGGGGGAGTTGGGGCGGGCGTTGAGTGCCGCCACCTCCTTGTCGGCGGGCACCCCCGGCGCCGGGCGGCCCGGCCGCTCGGGCGCCTGGCCGCCGATCGAGGTCAGCCAGCGCCAGGTGTCGGCGACCGTCTCGTCCACCGGCCGGCAGTGCAGCCCGGTGGCCAGCGCCCGCGACACGTCCCCCCGGTGCACACAGGACAGCTCGCCTTCCGGAGGCGTCCAGAGCGGCAGCTCGGTCCACGGCTCGATCCCGGCCGCGAGGATCGTCTCCGGGTCGGTCCAGCGCAGCTCGGCGGCCGAGCCGGTGACCTCCCGGCACCGCTCCAGCAGCTCGCCCATCGTGGAGTGACCCGGCGCGCTCGCCAGGTCGAACGGCCCGCTCAGCCCCTTGTCCAGCGCGCCCAGCAGCCATTCGGCCAGGTCACGGGCGTCGACGTACTGGATCGGCATCTCGCGCGGACCGGGCGCGAGCACCTCGCCGCCTCGTGCGATCCGGGTCAGCCAGTAGGGGAGGCGGCCGACGTTCTCGTACGGACCGAGGATCAGGCCGGCCCGGACCAGCAGGGCGCGGTCGGGGCCGAAGGTGGTAAGGACGGCCAGCTCGCCGCCTCGCTTGTCGGCCGCGTAGTCGGTGGCGTCCGCGTCGGCGGCGCCCTCCACCAGGGGGCCCTCCTCGGCGAGGCCGCCCAGGGTGGGCCAGGGCCAGGTGTAGACGGAGCGGGTGGATATGTAGGCGTACCGCTCGGCGCGGTCCTTCAGCAGGCGGGCCGTCTCCAGCACGGTCTTCGGCGCGCCCGTCCAGGTGTCCACGACGGCGTCCCAGCGGGTGCCGTCGGCGGTGAGCGCGGCCAGGCCCTCGGGGGAGGTGCGGTCACCGTGCAACGACCTTACGTCCGGCGGGGGTTGGCGGTTGCCGCGGTTGAACGCGGTCACCTCCCAGCCCCGCTCCAGCGCGGCCTCGACCACGGCCCGGCCCACGAACTCGGTTCCGCCCAGCACGAGTAGCTTCATGCCGGGGATCATGCCCCGGGCGGACGCGGGCGGCACCCACGTCCGCTCAGAGCGGACCCGCTCAACCGGTTGTGGGCGGCGTGTACTTGTAGCCGACCCGGCGCACGGTCTGGATGGCGTGCCGGTACTGGGCGCCGAGCTTCCGGCGCAGCCGGGCGATGTGCACGTCGACGGTACGGCCGTCGCCGACATGGCCGTATCCCCACACCGTGGTCACCAGCTGGTCGCGGGTGTGCACCCGGTGCGGGTGCGCCACCAGATGGGCGAGCAGCTCGAACTCCAGGTAGGTCAGGTCGAGTTCGCGGCTGTCGACATGGGCGATCCGGCGTACGGCGTCGATCCGTACCACCGGCTCGGGGGCGGGGCCGGCCGGGGCGGGGACGGCCACCGGGGCGAAGGGCGGCCGCTGGTCGGCGGGGACCAGGACCAGATAGCCGACCATCGGCGGGCGGCCGGGGAGGTCGGGCAGGGTGTGCGGCGGGGCGGGCAGCCAGGTGGCGCCGGGCGGCAGCAGGTCCGCCACGGTCGCCGCGACCGCCTCCGGGACGGCGGGGGAGGGCAGATGCCACTCCTCGTCCCGGTCGACGGCGCGCAGCCGGTGCCGGGGGCCCGCGGCCGGGGCGGCGGGGCGGTCGGTGAGGGTGGTGGCGGTGGACTGAGGACGGTGGGTCGCCATGAGAGGTCAGCTCTTTCGCGCGAGGAGTGTCGTCGGGCGAGGCGGCGGCCCTGACTCACGGTCGGGGACTCACGGTCGAGACTCGTGGTCGGGCGCACACCTGGGGGACGTTCGTCGTGACGCGCTGGCCGGAGGCCGGATGGTCCGTGGGGCCGGTGATGTCCGGCGCTCAGGGATCTACGGTGCTCAGAGGGCTCGCGCGATGGCCGCGCGGCAACACACTCGGTCGAAGTCGTCATGCTGACGGGAAGGCCAGAACGGCTCCAGGTCCTCACGACCCGTAGCGACGAAGTTCTGGAAGCCGACCATGCGCCCCATTGAAGCAGACGCGGGCGCCGCCGAGGAGCCTTCTCTCACCCCTTGGACGCCTCCTTGACGCCTTCTTGGCCGAAACCCGCTGCCGGTGGGCGGTACGCCGAAGGGGCGCCCACCGGCAGGCGGGCGCCCCTTCTCACGATGTGGGATCAGACCTGGCCGGCCTTCTCCAGCGCGGCGCAGCAGGTGTCCACCAGCAGACGGGTCACCACGTACGGGTCGACGTTGGCGTTGGGACGGCGGTCCTCGATGTAGCCCTTGCCGTCCTTCTCGACCTGCCACGGGATGCGGACCGAGGCACCGCGGTCGGAGACGCCGTAGCTGTACTCGTTCCACGGGGCGGTCTCGTGCAGACCGGTGAGGCGGTCGTCGATGCCGGCGCCGTAGTTCTTGACGTGGTCCAGCGGCTTGGAGCCCTCGCCGAGGGACTCGCAGGCGGTGATGATCGCCTCGTAGCCCTCGCGCATGGCCTTGGTGGAGAAGTTGGTGTGCGCGCCCGCGCCGTTCCAGTCGCCCTTGACCGGCTTGGGGTCGAGGGTGGCGGAGACGCCGAAGTCCTCGGCGGTGCGGTACAGCAGCCAGCGGGCCACCCAGAGCTGGTCGGAGACCTCAAGCGGGGCGAGCGGGCCGACCTGGAACTCCCACTGTCCGGGCATGACCTCGGCGTTGATGCCGGAGATGCCGAGACCGGCCTTGAGGCAGTTGTCCAGGTGGGCCTCGACGACGTCACGGCCGAAGATCTCGTCGGCGCCGACACCGCAGTAGTAGCCGCCCTGGGGGGCCGGGAAGCCGTTCTCCGGGAAGCCGAGTGGGCGGGTGCCGTCGAAGAAGGTGTACTCCTGCTCGATGCCGAAGATCGGCTCCTGGGCGCCGAAGCGCTCCTCGGTCTCGGCGAGCGCGGCACGGGTGTTGGAGACGTGCGGCGTCATGTCGATGTCGAGGACCTCGCACAGCACCAGGATGTCGTCGCCGCCGCGGATCGGGTCCGGGCACGTGAAGACCGGCCGCAGCACGCGGTCGGAGGCGTGGCCCTCGGCCTGGTTGGTGGAGGAGCCGTCGAAGCCCCAGATCGGCAGCGCGTCGAGACCGGCCGGGGCACCCGTGATGATCTTCGTCTTGGAACGGAGCTTGGCCGTCGGCTGGGTGCCGTCGATCCAGATGTACTCGGCCTTGAAGGTCACGGGGACACATCCTTCGGGGTGGTTCGGACGCAGACGAGATGCCGCGACGCCGCGGCACGGACACCGCGTCGATATGTCCCGCAGCGTGCCAACAGCCGATTTCCCGATCATTGCCCGTGTGTGAACCCCGTGTTACCCGGGAGTTCTGTGTGGGGACTCACCATGGCCCTGGCATGACGGAGGCGGGGCCCGGGGGCGCCGCCTGTTCCTCCTGCGCGGGTGGGCGCGCAAGGCGGCGAGTCCCGGGCCCCGCCCGTCGGCGCGGGGTGCGCGGGGTGCCGGAGACCGGGGAGCGGCCCGGAGCCGACGTCAGGTCGGTCCGGGCCGTCGTCTCACCGGTTTCCGTTCACCTCGTGGCGCCTCACCCCACCTTCTCGATCACGGCGCGGCGGATCAGGAACTTGCCCGGCTCCCGGACCTGCTCGAAGGCCGCGTTGTTGAGGAGGGCACAACTGCCGGACACCGAGGCGACCTTGACGGTCGTGGACTTGTTGTTGTCCAGGTTGGTGACCTTCAGCGTGGTCCCGATCGGGAACTGGTTGCTGGACGCGGCCGGGGCGCCGCCCTCACCGGAGAGCGTGACGGTCGAGCCGTTGCAGACCTGCTGGCCGGAGGCGGCGGCGCCACCGCCGTTGCCCTGCGCGGGCGGGGCACTCTGCGCGGGCGGCGCGCTCTGCTGCCCGCCGGCCTGCTGCCCGCCACCGGCCTGCTGACCCGCGCCCTGCTGTCCGGCGCCCTGCTGGTTGCCCGCCTGGGAGTCCTGAGCCGACTCCCCAACGGTGCAGCCTGCCGCCTTCTGCTGGACCTTGATCTGCTCGATGACCGCCTCGCGGTTGGCGATCCGGGCCGACGACTGCGCGTCCGGGTTCGCCTTCTGGTCCGCGATGAACTTCTGGTTGTTGCCGAGGGCGGTGGCGAACCCCTGGCAGGTGGTGGAGTCCGCGGCGGACGACAGGGTCTTGGCGTCCTGCGGGCTCTGCGCCGCGTTCGAGGTGGCCGCCAGGGCGAAGGCCCCACCGCCCGCCACCGCCGCGGCGCTGACGAGCAGCGCGATCTTCTTCTTGGTGCCGAGACTTCTACTGCGCGACATCGGCGCCTCCAGGGGGGTAGGGGAGCGTACGCCGCTATGTACGGGAGCCCCGGCCGCCGTGTCTCAACGGTGACACGCGTCGGGTAAGTGACCTACGTCATACGGCAGTTGAACCGCCGACGCCTGTTCGAATTCCTGACGCCCCTCGCGTCACTCGTGTGACAGTACGTCAGTTCACCTCCCCACCAGCGGGTTCAGCGCTTCTTCGCGCCCTCCCCGTTGTCAGTGGGCGCCGGTAGAATGGGGGCAGTGTTCGAGAGGATTCACCGGGGGGTTCCGGTGGGTGCTCCGCTCGCGACAGGAGGGTGTTTGTGTCCGTTGCCGCTCTGAGGAACAAGCCGTCGCCGACCCAGTCCACCGCCAGGCGGCCCGTGCCGCTCGACTCGCCGTACACGCCCGCCGCGAAGCGCCCGCTGCCCGCCGGACAGCCGCGTGAGTGGTACGTGACGCACAACCGGCGCCTGAAGGCCATGCGCCTCGCCATAGCCCTGCTCGACTCGGGCGTCTACCTCCCGGCCCAGGCCCGCGACGAGGCGATACGCGACACGGCGGCCCGTCTCGGCGTCCACCCGCCGTCCACCACGACCTGCCGCATGGTCCGGGCCCTGCTGCACTGACCCCGCAGGCCGGGCGTCCCCGAGGGACGCCCGGCACTCACCCCCACAGCAGCTCGGCCACGAGCCTGCGCCCGTCCTCCGGGTGATCGCGGAACCACAGCCCCAACTTGTGCTCAGCGTAAGGAAGTTCGAGTCGGGAGTACCGGGCCCGCGTGGACAGCGCCGCCTCGACCGCCTTCGTCACCTCAGCCGGGATGACCGTGTCCGTGCCCGGTGTCACCAGGACCGCCCTGCCCTCGAAGTCGCGGAGGGCAGGCAGGGCGGGGGAGTCCTGCCAACTCCCCGGTGTGCGCAGGATGTTGGTGAAGGCGCCCGTACCGTCACCGAACGGCTCGCCCCAGGCCGCCGCCGCGAACACCCCCGGCGCGCACAGGCCGACGGAGGCCACCCGGCGCCCGTAGTACGGGAGCAGATCCGCCACCGTCTGGCCGCTCATGCTGAAGCCGACCAGGAGGAGGGGGCCGGCTCCCGCGTGGGCGTCGATCACCGCGACCGCCTGCTCGAAGCGGCGGCGCAGGCTCAGTTCGGACAGGCGGCCCGTGCTGCGGCCGTGGCCGGAGAAGTCGAAGGCGAGCGCGTGGCGGTCCCGCTCCGCGAAGGCCGGCAGCAGGGGCAGCAGGCGTTCCTTGCTGCCGTTGCCCGCGCCGTGGAGCAGTACGGCGGTGGGCCCTGCGCCGGGGTCTCCCGCGGTACCGCGCTCAGGCGCTCGCCGTCGCAGTCGACAGTGAACTCATGGACAGGGAAGGGCGCTTGAGCCGTGCCCTGGTGTTCACCCACAGTCACCGGAGCCGGAAAAAGAGATGCACGCACAGTAGCCGCGCCGGTACGTTGAATCGCCAGGAGGTTCCGTCATGAGCGTTCTCATCGTCGCCGCCACCCTCACTCTGGCCGTCCTCGGCATCGGTGACCACCTCTACTGGCTCGCCGCCGTCGCCCTGCTCTGTCTGTACCTCAGGGGCGGCCGTGGCTCGCCACCACCACCCCCGCCGCCCGGAGGGGGACCGCCCCCGGAGACGTACCGCGCCTACCGCGACCGCCGTGACCGGCAGGCCAGGTGGGAGCGGCGCTACCGCCGGGAGCGTCCCCACGAGGCGCGGCGGCAGCAGCGGGAGAAGAGCCGCTGAGGGCCCCTCTCAGCCCGTCATCCCCGGCCTCAGTCCGTCATCCCCGGCGCGTCCCACAGCGGGAACCACCGGGCGGTGTCCTTCTCGATCCGCAGGTCCCCCTCCAGCGCCGACGCCACCTGAAGCTCCAGGGCGTTGTCCCGGCGCTGGTGGCCGGGGCGGGTGCACAGCGGATAGAAGGTGCCCCGCTTGTACAGGTACACGAGCGCCAGCCGGCGGTCGTCGTCCTGGTCCGCCCGGTGGAAGGCGGCGAGGGAGCACAGCAGCTGGGGGCCGAAGCCGTTGGCCTCCAGCGAGCTGTTCACCGCGTGCAGGTCGTTCACCAGCTCGGGAAGCCGCTCGGGGGAGCGGCGGGAGCTGAGCCAGGAGTACCCGTAGTCGTCCTGGGTCAGCGCGACCGGAGGCCCCTCGCGCTCGGCGTCGGCGTCCAGCAGCGCCCGTATCTCCTGGTGCGTCTGCTCGAACGCCGCGCCCTCCACCGTCGCGAAGCACACCGCCCCGGCGCCGGTCGGGGTGAACCCGGCCGCCGCCTGGAGGGTGATCGCCGCCGAGGGCAGCGCGAAGAGCTGATCGAGATCGGGCGCCACCGGCTTCGTACGCCCCAGCAGGATGTCCAGCAGACCCAATGGTCAGCCCGTCTTCTCGGGGGTGGCGGCCTCGCCCAGCTCGGCGGAGATCCGGCCCAGCTGGGCGAGCCGCTGCTCCAGCGGAGGGTGGGTGGAGAAGATCCGCTCGATGCCCGGCTCCTTGCCGGTGGCGGGGGTGAAGTAGAACGCGTTGAACGCCTGCGCGGTGCGCAGATCCTTGGTCGGGATACGGGCGATCTCGCCGGACACCTTGGTCAGCGCCGACGCCAGCGCGGAGGGGCGGCCGGTCAGGTGCGCGGCCGCACGGTCGGCGGCCAGCTCGCGGTACCGGGACAGGGCCCGGATCAGCAGGAAGCTGATCGCGTACACGGCGGCCGAGACACCGATCACCGCGGCGAAGATCGCGGCGGTGTTCTGGTCGCGCCGGCCCCCGCCGAACAGCTGCGAGTAGAACATGAACCGGACGATCAGCCCGGCGATCACGCCCAGGAACGACGCGATCGTGATCACGGCGACGTCCTTGTGCGCCACGTGCGACAGCTCGTGCGCCAGCACGCCCTCCAGCTCGGCCGGCTCCAGCCGCCGCAGCAGGCCGGTGGTCACACAGACCACCGCGTGATCGGGGTTCCGGCCGGTGGCGAACGCGTTGGGCATGTCCAGCTCGGACACGGCGATCACCGGCTTCGGCATGTCCGCGATGGCGCACAGCCGGTCCACCACCGCGTGCAGCTCGGGATACTGCTCCCGCTCCACCTCATGCCCGCGCATCGCGTACATGGCGATCTTGTCGGAGAACCAGAACTGGGCCACGAACATCACGGCCACCAGCACCGCGACCAGAATCCACGACTTCAGCAGCACGATCAGCGCGGCGACGAACGCCACGTACAGCAGTCCGAGCAGAAACATGGTGACCGTCATCCGCACGGTCAGCCGACGGTCACTCCGGAAACGGCTCTGCATCCCGCATCACCCCATACTCGCCCTCTCCCCCTGCGTCCAGTGTGCACCCGGCGCGGCCCATGCCGATGGCCGCGAGCGGCAAAGCCTTCACCGGCCCATCGCCTCGGCCCGGTCCAGCAGCGCCGCGATCTCCGCACTCCGCCACGTACGCGGCGTCCCGCGCCGCACGCGCAGGACCGCGTGCTCGGCCCGCGCCCGCAGCCTTACGTCCGCGTCGTCGAGCAGCGACACGGCCGCCCGGAGCCGTACGAGATCACCGCGCGCGTCCAGCAGCCGCCACGCCGACACCCGCTCCCAGCGGGGGCGCCCGGCGTCCAGCCGGGACAGCAGCCACTCCTCGGGCAGCCGGCCGGCCGAGGGCAGCAGGGCGAGCGTGGCCTCGCCGACCACACCGGGCGCCGGATCGTCCAGCAGGGGCCGCAGCCGTCGTACGTCCGCCACGTCGAGCGTGCGAAGACCGGCCACCGCCCGCGCCCGTACGCCCGGCGCCGGATGCTCCAGCAGCGCCCACAGCAGGGGCGCGTCCGTCCGCCCGCCGCACTCCGCGAGCCCGATCGCGGCACCGGGCTCCACGGCGGGGTCCGCGCAGCGCGCCCGGTACCAGGGCAGGGGGTCGATGCCGTGCTGCCGTACGACGTACCGCGCGGAGGCCCGCACCAGGGCCGAGCGGTCGGCGAGGAAGTCCACGGCCCGCTCCGGGCGCCCGGACCGCCGCAGCGCGGTGACCCCGGCGGACCTGGCCTGCGGATTCCGGCCGCCGAGCAGGATCTCCAGCACCTCCGCGTCGGCACCACCGGCCACCGCTGCCTCGGCACACCGGCCCTGGATCACCGCGTCGTCGTCCTCGGCGGCGGCACGGGCCAGCTCGACGGGGGAGAGGCTGCCCTCCTCGACGGCCATCCGGTACGCGTACCGGCGCACCGCGCGGTCGCCGGAGGCCAGCAGCGGAGCCAGTCGCGCGCGAGGTGCCCGGCGGAGTACGCCGTCCAGCAGGCCGAGGGCGTGGTCACCCCGGTGCCGGTCGGCGACGCGCAGGATCATGGGGGCGAGGGCCACCGCCGTCCCGGCGTCGAGGATCTGGGCGAGCAGCTCGCGGGCGCGGTCGCGCACCGGCTCGGCCCAGTCGGCGCAGCGTACGACGACCAGCGGGAACAGCTCCGGGTGCCCGGCGACCTCGGTCAGCGCGCGGTGGCGGACGCGGCCGTCGCGGTGGCAGAGGGCGCGTGTGAACTCGTCGTCGGCGAGGGGCTCGCCCGTCGCCAAGGCGCTGAGCAGCATACGGCTGTCAGCCGGCGAATCCGGCGTCCACCAGGCCCGCGCCCGCCAGTCCAGCTCCAGCCACTCCGCCGGGTCCCTGCCGTTAATGGCCCGACCTCATCTGCGCCCATCCCAGCAGCACGATCACCGCCGCCACGCACCCCAGCACGACCGCCGTCGACACCCACGAGCCGCCGCGGGAGCCACGGGCCGGGGTCGGGTCGGCGCGGAACGGTGCCGGGTCCGGGGGGTTCTCCTTCCAGCGGGCCGCGAGCATGCGGGCGCGGGCGGACGGCTCCTTGTGTGCGGCGGAGTCGGCCCACCTGAGGTCGAACTCGCGCTGCCAGTCGTCCTGTTCGGTCATGTCACGCAACCCTTCCCGGAGACGGGGTCCATGATCCCCCGAGAGTAGGAAGCCTGAGCGGCGGAAAAGGTTGCACCCGGTCCGGCTCCGGATGCCGAGCCGGAGGTGCTCACCTAGCATCGAGAGAGTGCCGCAGAGCGGGACGCGTTCCGTGTCGTCCCGGCGACCGAAGGCGGCCAGCCCACCGACCGCGCCGGACTTCCCACTCCTCGTGCGCGGCCATCCGAACCGTGCAGTCATGTACCGCACGCGGGGTGGAAGGAAGGTACGTCCATGAATGCACAGCGCGCCAAGCGTCTCGTCGCGGCATCCGCCGCCGGTCTCCTCCTGGCGGCAGGCGGAGCCGCCGCCAACGCGGGCACCGCCTCGGCCTCCACGGCCACCCAGGTGCCCACCAACCGCGGCTGCGGCTGGTGGGGCAACTGCGGCTACGGCTACGGCCCCGGCTACGGCTTCAACCACGGCTACGGCCCCGGCTACGGCTACAACAACGGAAGCGTCGTGGTGATCGTCGTCCCTGGATGATCACGTGAGAGCAGAGGGCCGCCATCCCCGCCGGGGTGGCGGCCCTCGGCCGTCACCCGGCCCTGCCCACCGGCAGCTCCACCGTGATCCGGAGCCCGCCCGAGGGGCGCGGGGTGAGCGACAGGGTCCCGTCGTGGGCGTACGCGATGGTCTGGACGATCGCCAGGCCGAGCCCGGCCCCCGCGTGATCGGTGTGCACCCGCTCGGTACCGCGCCGGAACGGCTCGGTGAGCGTCGCGGCCACCAGTGTTCTCGACGGTGAGCGCGACCGCCTCCGGCAGGACGTCCGTACCGACCCACACCCGGCCCCGACCAGGCGTGTTGTGGACGATCGCATGGAGACCTCGGGCGGGTTCGCGCCCACGACGGGCTCGGAGGCGCTGCTGCTCCAGCTCACGATGAACCTCGTACGCAACTTACCGCGCATCGACGCTGTCCGCTGGTGGCTCGCGCCGTCCACCGGCACCCCGCACATCCGTGCCCCCTGCCCGCAACCCGAGTGCGGCTGTGCGGAGAAGTATGCCGATCGGACTCGGGTGCGCCTCACTGCTCCCGAGTCCGCCGAGGTCTCCGCAGTCTGCCTTCACCACGGCCCGTACACGGCCATGGTCGGGCCCGCTGCGGGCGCGTACCTGGACCTGGCCACCCTGTACCGCAACCTGGTCAAGGAACTCGCCCTCACCGGGCCGCACGGAACTCTCCATGCCATGGTCAAGGGTGGCGACCGGGTCTTCGGCTCCCACCCCGTCGACTAGGCACTCCAGGCCGCCGGCCTCACTCGTGCCCAGCTTCCAGCCCGGCTGTTCTGCCCTCAGGCCGTGACCGACACCGGCGCCAAGCTGTCGAAATCCCTCATACGAGAGGGCCGGGCCCCCTTGCCCCAAGGCGCGGCTCCTTGGATGCTCGACACCCGTCAATGGCCCGGCACCGTCACCGAGCAACTGCTCGCCATGGCCCAGACACTGCTCTCGGACCCCCCGCCACTTCTTCCGCTCGTACTCGGCCGCCTGCTCACCGCACCGCCTCCCAGGAGCGTACCCTCCCCATGACCCGCGTCCACGACCTCAACCTCTACCGCCAGTACTTCGACCTCGTCGCCGACGGCACCAAGACCATCGAGGTCCGGGTCAAGTACCCACACCTGGCCGGCCTCGGCACCGGCGACACCATCCGCTTCCGGGTGAAGGGCACGGACGAGACCTGCGACGTACGGATTCTGCGCGTCACGGAGTACGCGGATTTCGAGACCATGCTGGACACCGAGGGCCCTGACAAGGTCAACCCGACGGCCGACCGCGAGCAGCAGCTTGCCAACATCCGCGGAATCTATCCGCCCGAAAAGGAGGCTCTCGGAGTCCTGGCGGTGGAGATCGAGCGACTGTAGTCGCGTCTGGGCGGGGCGATCCCCTTCACTCCTACAGTCGAGAACTACGCCGTGTGGGACCGTCCAGCCCCGTCGCACTTTCTTCCCTTAGTGAGGCGGCAAGCCGAAACTGATGCAATTCTGGGAAAAAAGTCCTGCATGTGGGGCTCAAGGCTCAGATTCAGCTTCTGCCCGCTTGAATATGCTTCCCGCACCCCGAGGAGAGCACCATTGAGCTGGCGGTACCTAAAGCCAGCCGCGAGTACATGAGCCAGGTGCGCCTCAAACCGAAGCTGCTGCGGTCCGGGGGCATCCGTGATGGCACTAGGGGAGTAGAGGCTCCCCTGGCGAGCGATTCTGTACGCGGTTGGGAGCTTGAGAGGCGTCTGCTTACAGATTTTCTTGGCGGGACGACTGATATTTCTCGACCTGGACATACGCAGCCCCTTTCGCTTGCCGCCCGGCAACGGCAGGAGAGACAGATCGTGTGTCCGTGAGTGTGCGGCTACTGCACTTGCGGGTGACTCTCAAGAGCCCGTTGCTCGCCCCGGCGCCGGGACCGGTTCTGGCAAGACACCCTGCCGCATCAGCGTGCCATCACGGTACCCAGTGACACGCCTTCTGCCAGGAGAATCCTCATCACGGGAAGCGGAATGGCCGAAGGCCGCCACCCCGGTCGGGATGGCGGCCTTCCGCTGCGTCAAGCGGCGACGATTACACGTCGTAGTACAGCTCGAACTCGTGCGGGTGCGGACGCAGCTGCAGGGGCGCGATCTCGTTCGTGCGCTTGTAGTCGATCCACGTCTCGATGAGGTCCGGGGTGAAGACGTCGCCCTGGAGGAGGAAGTCGTGGTCGGCTTCGAGGCGGTCGAGGACGGCCGGGAGGGAGGTGGGGACCTGGGCGACGCCCGCGTGCTCCTCGGGGGCCAGCTCGTAGAGGTCCTTGTCGATCGGCTCGGCCGGCTCGATCTTGTTCTTGATACCGTCGATGCCCGCCAGGAGCAGCGCGGAGAACGCGAGGTACGGGTTGCCCGAGGAGTCCGGCGCGCGGAACTCGACGCGCTTGGCCTTCGGGTTGGAGCCCGTGATCGGGATACGCATCGCCGCGGAGCGGTTGCGCTGCGAGTACACCAGGTTGATCGGTGCCTCGAAGCCCGGCACCAGACGGTGGTACGAGTTCACCGTCGGGTTGGTGAAGGCCAGCAGCGACGGGGCGTGCTTGAGGATGCCGCCGATGTAGTAGCGCGCCATGTCCGACAGACCCGCGTAACCGGCCTCGTCGTAGAAGAGCGGGGCGCCGCCCGACCACAGCGACTGGTGGACGTGCATGCCCGAGCCGTTGTCGCCGAAGATCGGCTTCGGCATGAAGGTCGCGGTCTTGCCGTTGCGCCAGGCCACGTTCTTCACGATGTACTTGAAGAGCTGGAGGTCGTCCGCGGCGGCGAGCAGCGTGTTGAACTTGTAGTTGATCTCGGCCTGGCCGGCCGTACCCACCTCGTGGTGCTGGCGCTCGACCTTGAGGCCGGCCTTGTCCAGCTCCAGCGAGATCTCGGCACGCAGGTCGGCGAAGTGGTCGACCGGCGGGACCGGGAAGTAGCCGCCCTTGTAGCGGACCTTGTAACCCCGGTTGTCCTCGAGCGCGCCGGTGTTCCAGGCACCCGCCTCGGAGTCGATGTGGTAGAACGCCTCGTTCTCGGCGGTCTTGAAGCGCACGCTGTCGAACACGTAGAACTCGGCCTCGGGGCCGAAGAACGCGGTGTCGGCGATGCCGGTGGACGCGAGGTACGCCTCGGCCTTCTTCGCCACGTTGCGCGGGTCACGGGAGTACTGCTCGCCCGTGATCGGGTCGTGGATGAAGAAGTTGATGTTCAGCGTCTTGTCGCGGCGGAAGGGGTCCACCCGGGAGGTCGACAGGTCGGCGCGCAGCGCCATGTCGGACTCGTGGATGGCCTGGAAACCGCGGATCGACGACCCGTCGAACGCCAGCTCCTCGTCCGGGTCGAACGCCTCGACGGGCACCGTGAAGTGCTGCATGACGCCCGGCAGGTCGCAGAACCTGACGTCGACGAACTTGACGTCCTCGTCCGCGATGAACTTCTTGGCCTCGTCGGCGTTCTGGAACATCCAGCTCCTCCTACTCCCGACCGTTCCCGCCGGGGTGGTAGATCGTCTCGTGCGGCCAGTGCGGTGGCACACGCTGGTCTCGACCCTAGGGACGCGTGATTTCTCGGGCGTGACTCGTTTGTTTCGCAGAAGTTAACCAGCCACGCGTCAACCCTAGCTCCACCCACCCCTGCCCGTACTGCCAGAAAACAGGCGCAGTACCGTTGTGGGGTGGACAACAGGGAAGTGATGGGGTCGTGGCTCTCCGGGCCGCGCGCGGCCATGGAAGATGCGGGCGCCGACTTCGGGTACCGGGGCGAGCAGCTCGGTCTGCCGGAGAGCGGACCGAACTCGATCGCCCGTCCGGGTCGCCGGCTCGGCGCGCTCGCCGTGGACTGGGCGCTGTGCGTGCTGATCGCATACGGCCTGATCACCCACGGCAACAGCCCCGCCACCAGCAACTGGGCGCTGCTCCTCTTCCTCGTGCTGAGCGTCCTCACCGTGGGCACCCTCGGCTCCACGCCGGGCAAGCGCCTGTTCGGGCTGCGCGTGGTCGCCCTGGAGACCGGCACCGTCAACCCGGCGCGCGCCCTGCTGCGCACCTTCCTGCTCTGCCTGGCCGTCCCCGCCCTGGTCTGGGACCGCGACGGCCGTGGCCTGCACGACCGCCTCGCCAAGACCGTCGAGGTCAGGATCTGAGAACGCAGGAAGCAAGAAGCAAGAAGAAGGGGCGCCCGGAGATTCTCCGGGCGCCCCTTCTCGTGTCGTAGGAACTAGCGGCCCCTGCCGCCGCCCTTCGGCATCCGCATGCCCTTCGGCATCGGGCCCTTGGGAAGCGGCATGTTGCTCATCAGGTCGCCCAGCGCCCGCAGCCGGTCGTTGGTGGCGGTCACCTGGGGGCCGGTCAGCACCCGGGGGTACTTCAGCATGGTCGTCCGCAGCTTCTTCAGCGGGACCTGGCCCTCACCGTCACCGACGATCACGTCGTGCACCGGCACGTCCGCGACGATGCGGTTCATCTTCTTCTTCTCGGCCGCCAGCAGGCTCTTGACCCGGTTCGGGTTGCCCTCGGCGACCAGCACGATGCCGGCCTTGCCGACCGCCCGGTGCACCACGTCCTGGCTGCGGTTCATCGCGACCGCGGGGGTGGTCACCCAGCCCCGGCCGATGTTGTCCAGTACCGCGGCCGCCGCACCCGGCTGGCCCTCCATCTGCCCGAAGGCGGCCCGCTCGGCCCGGCGCCCGAACACGATCATCGTCGCCAGCAGACCGAGCATCAGACCCAGGATGCCGCCGTAGACGGGGTGCCCGATCAGGAAGCCGATCGCGAGGAGGACGGCGAAAATGCCGAGCCCGACAGCCGCGAGTACAAGACCGATCGTCTTGTCGGCCTTACGGGTCATCTTGTACGTGAGGGCGATCTGCTTCAGTCGCCCTGCGCTCGCGGCGTCCGCCGCGGTTTCCTTCCTCGCCATGTCCACGAGTCTACGTGGCCGCCGGAGCACTCTCGACGGCGGTGCCCGGCGTGAGGCGGGGGTTACGGACGGGTGGCGGCGCGGTCGAGGAACTGCTGGGCCTCGACCCGGCTCCTGGCACGGCGGCGGTCCTCCAGGACGGAGGTCCAGGCGTTGCGGCGGGCGGTGCGCTGGCCGCCCTGAAGCAGCAGCGTCTCGACCGCGCGCAGGGCGACGGTGAAGGACGGGATGGCGGTGGCGCGGACGGGTGCGGCCTGCATGATCGAGGTCCCCCCTCGGTGCGGGTGGTGTACGGGGCGTGATTCCAGGGTCACTGATCGGTGTTACCAGTGCGTGACCGACCGGTCAAACGGTGGTGAAACCTCGGCGCGGGCTCCGTACGCACCGACGCGGCCCCGCCATGGGCCCTCATCAGCGAGGACGGACGGGACCGCGTCGACTCGGCCATTACTGGCCGGTAGGAACTTGTGCGTGATTTCACACGGCTTGCTCACACCGCCTGGGCGGCGATGTACGTACCACGCTTCTCGATCGCCATCTGGTAGAGGCGCCCGGCGCGGTAGGAGGAACGGACCAGCGGGCCCGACATCACACCGGAGAAGCCGATCCGCTCGGCGTCCTCCTTCAGCTCCACGAACTCCTGCGGCTTCACCCAGCGCTCGACGGGGTGGTGGCGCACGGAGGGGCGCAGGTACTGGGTGATGGTGACCAGCTCGCAGCCGGCGTCGTGGAGCTGCTGGAGCGCCTCCACGACCTCCTCGCGGGTCTCGCCCATGCCGAGGATCAGGTTGGACTTGGTCACCAGGCCGAAGTCGCGGGCCTCGGAGATGACCTTCAGCGAGCGCTCGTAGCGGAAGCCGGGGCGGATGCGCTTGAAGATGCGCGGGACCGTCTCGACGTTGTGCGCGAAGACCTCGGGGCGGGACTCGAAGACCTCGGCGAGCTGCTCGGGCACCGCGTTGAAGTCGGGGGCCAGCAGCTCGACCTTGGTGCGGCCGGTCTCGCGGCCCGCGGTCTGGGCGTGGATCTGGCGCACGGTCTCGGCGTACAGCCAGGCGCCGCCGTCGGCCAGGTCGTCGCGGGCGACGCCGGTGATCGTGGCGTAGTTCAGGTCCATGGTGACCACGGACTCGCCCACGCGGCGCGGCTCGTCCCGGTCCAGGGCCTCGGGCTTGCCGGTGTCGATCTGGCAGAAGTCACAGCGCCGGGTGCACTGGTCGCCGCCGATGAGGAAGGTCGCCTCGCGGTCCTCCCAGCACTCGTAGATGTTCGGGCAGCCGGCCTCCTGGCACACGGTGTGCAGGCCCTCGCTCTTCACGAGGTTCTGCATCTTGGTGTACTCGGGTCCCATTTTCGCCCGCGTCTTGATCCACTCGGGCTTGCGCTCGATGGGGGTCTGGCTGTTACGGACCTCCAGGCGCAGCATCTTGCGTCCGTCGGGTGCGACTGCGGACACGACCGGCTCCCTGCTTGTTGCGAAGTTAAGTCTTCGATTCTTCGGCGTACACCAGAGTACGCCCGTGTTCATCGGGTCCTACCGGGGGTGAAAACCTCGCGGACGCAGGCCGCATTCCCGGATCAGACCGCCGCGGGCTTCTCGATCACGCGGGGGGCGAGGACGGCCTCGGCCATGACTTCGCGCAAGTGGCGTTCGACCACGGGTACGACCTCCTCGATCGTGATGTCCCGGCCCAGCTCGCCTGCGAGCGAGGCGACACCGGCGTCGCGGATGCCGCACGGGATGATGCGGTCGAACCAGCGGTTGTCCGGGTTCACGTTGAGCGCGAAGCCGTGCATGGTGACGCCCTTGGCCACCCGGATGCCGATCGCGGCGAGCTTGCGGTCCTCGCGGCGCTGGCCCGCGTTGGAGGGGGCGTACTCCGGGCCGTTCATGCGGGGGTCGAACTCCTCGTCGGCGATCCGGGGATCGAAGTCGAGGGAGAGACCGCCGAGGCGCTGCTCGACCGGGTCGCCCAGCACCCAGACACCGCTGCGGCCCTCGATGCGGCTGGTCTCGACGCCGTACTCCGCGCAGGCGCGGATCAGGGCCTCCTCCAGGCGGCGGACGTGGGCGATGACGTCCACGGGGCGGGGGAGCTTCTGGATCGGGTAGCCGACGAGCTGGCCCGGACCGTGCCAGGTGATCTTGCCGCCCCGGTCCACGTCGATCACGGGGGTGCCGTCCAGCGGGCGCTCGCTCGGGTCGGTGCGGCGGCCGGCGGTGTACACCGGGGGGTGCTCCAGCAGCAGCACGGTGTCGGGGACCTCGTCGGCGAACCGGGCGGCGTGCACCCGGCGCTGCTCGTCCCACGCCTCCTGGTAGTCGACGGCGTCCGCGCCGAACCCCATGTGGACGAACCGCAAGTCACTCACGGCAAGCGCCTCCCTCAAGCCGGGCACCCCTCGTCGGGTCTGTCAGGCGCGTACGGCGCCCACGCCACTGTACGTCCGGACGGGTGACGTCAGCCGCGCGGGTAATCCTCACACGATCGGATGAATGCCTGGGGAACAGTGCGAGGGCTTGTTCACTCTCCGCTACATTCGCGCCGTTCGTGAGGCCAAAAGGGCTGTTCACAGCCCGTCCCGGCACCTCAGTGGCCTGTCAGGCAGGAGACCGCACCGCACATGACGGACCGACCCGCGCAGCGCACCCCCAACCGCCAGCTCGCCGCGCTCATCGCAGAGGCGGGGTTCTCCAACGCGGGTCTGGCCCGTCGCGTCGATCAGCTCGGCCTGGAACACGGGCTGGACCTCAGATACGACAAGACCTCCGTCACCCGCTGGCTACGTGGCCAGCAGCCGCGCGGGACCACTCCCGCGCTGATCGCCGAGGTCTTCACCCGCCGCCTCGGCCGCCGGCTCACCGCCCAGGACCTCGGTCTGGACGCGTGCGCGCCGGTCTACGCCGGGCTTGAGTTCGCGGGGACGCCCGAGGAGGCCGTCGACATCGTCAGCGGGCTGTGGCGCAAGGACTCGGGCAGCCATGCCGAGCTGCGGAAGATCGCGTTCACACCCGCCGGGCTGGTCGTGCCCAGCCGCGACTGGCTGATCGGCAAGGCCGACGACCGGGTGGCGCGCGAGCCCGCCGTCCGGGTACCGGCGCAGGCCGGGCCGGTACGCGCCCCCGCGCCCCCCGTCGAGCGCCCCTCCGGGCACCGGGTGACCGGCGGGGACCTCGCCGCGCTGCGGTCGGTGGGGGAGCTGTTCCGGGCGCTGGACGACCAGTACGGCGGCGGGCACGCCCGGCAGGCCCTCGTGCGCTATCTGGAGCACGAGTGCGAGCCGATGCTGCGCGGCAGCTACTCCGAGCAGACCGGCCGCAGGCTGTTCGGCGCGGCCGCCGACCTGACCCGGCTGGCCGGCTGGACCTCGTACGACATCGCCGCGCACGGGCTCGCCCAGCGGTACTTCGTGCAGGCCCTGCGGCTCGCCCAGGCGGCCGGGGACCGGGCCTACGGCTCGTACGTGCTGGTCACCATGAGCCGCCAGGCCGTCTACCTCGGGCACGGGCGGGAGGCGGTCCAGCTGGCGCGGGTCGCCCAGCAGGGGGTCGGCACCGGCGCGACGCCGGTCGTGCAGGCCCTGCTGCACGCGGTGGAGGCGCGGGCGCACGCCGTCCTCGGGGAGACGAGGGCGTGCACCGGCGCACTCGTACGCGCCGAGCGCGCCCTGGAGACCGCCCGGCCCGGCGACGACGTGCCGCACTGGGCGCGCTTCTTCGACGAGGCCCAGCTCGCGGACGAACTCGGCCACTGCCACCGGGACCTGCATCAGTTCCGGGCGGCCGCGCAGCACGCCGAGCGCTCGCTGCGGCTGCGCTCCGCCACGCACGCCCGCAGCCGCCTCTTCTCCCGCGTCGTCCTCGCCACCGCCCGCCTCGGCCTCGGCGACCTCGACCAGGCCTGCGCCCTCGCCGCCGAATCCGCCGCCCAGGCCGCCGAGATGCGCTCGGTCCGCGCCGTCGAATACATCCGCGACTTCGAACGCCGCCTGGAGCCCTACCGCGACGCGGCCCCGGCCCGTGGCTACCGGGAACGGGTGGCAGCGCTGGGGTAGCGAAAGGGGGCGCCCTCCGCAGGGGGGCGCCCCCTAGGGGTCAGGCCGCGTGCGGCAGGGATGCCGGCGGGTCCGCCAGGTGCAGCGGGGTGGTGGCTCCCAGGTCCGTCAGGAGGGCTGTGGTGGCTCGGGTGGCGGAGTGGAGGGCGCCCTGGAGGGTGGCGGTGTCGCGGTGGTCGCCGCAGACGTAGAGGCCGGCCAGGAGGCGTACCGGGCGGTGGGGGTCGTAGGCGGGGGGTGTGGCCGGGACGGCGTCCGGGGTGTGGTGGACGGCCAGGGTTTCCCAGTGGGTGGTGGGCGTGCCGTACAGGCGGGCCAGGTGGGTGCGGACGGTGGCGTCCAGGTCGTCGGGCGGGGTGCCGAGGACGGTGGAGGAGATCAGCGTGCGGCCCGCCGGGGCGCGGCTCGGGTCGACGTTGCTGAGTACGGCGGTGTGCGCGACCGGGCCGCCCCGGTCCGCGTCCAGCAGCAGCGAGGTGCCTGTGGACAGCGCCGGGCCGGGGTCGTCGGTGGTGTGGTGGACGACGGTGACCGGGTGGAAGTCGGGGACCCGGAGCCCCGGCAGCAGCTCGGCCGCCGCACGGGCGTCCGTGGCCAGCAGCACCGCGCGGCAGCGCAGCACACCGTGCTCGGCGGTGGTGACCGAGGTGGTGGAGACCGAGGTGACCCGCACCCCGGTGCGTACCGTGCCCGGCGGCAGCGCGCCCGCCAGCAGCTCCGGCAGCACATCCGAGCCCCCCTCCGGCACGCTCAGCCGGCCCCCGGCGAACGCCCGCAGGGCGAGGTCGGCGCCCCGGCTGGACGTGCCCAGCCCCGGGTCGCACAGCAGCGCGGCGAGCAGCGGCCGCAGGAAGCCGTCGACGGTACGGGCCGGAATCCCGCGCGCCGCCAGCGCGTCGGCGGCGGCCTGCTCCGGGCGGGCCAGCAGCCGGTCCACCGGGGTGGCCGCGATCCGGGCCAGCGCGGCGTTCAGCCGGGCCTGGTCCCACGCCCCGCCGACCGGTGTCCCGGTCCGGCCGGGCAGCACAGCGACCGGCCCCCTGGGGGCGCTCGCCAGGGCGCGCGCCACCTGGAGTGCGCCCCTGGCGCCCCCCACGGGTGCCGGCGCGCCCGCCCGGTGCCTGCGCCCGTCCCGGTGCAGCAGCACGCCGGGCGCGAACCGGCGCAGCGCGAGCGGCGCCAGGCCCGGCACGGTGCGCAGCTCGGTGCCGGATGTGGTCAGGGGCCGTCCGACCCGGTCGAGACGGAATCCGTCGACCCGCTCGGTCGACATACGGCCGCCCACCCCCGGGGCGGCCTCCAGGACTGCGGTCGTCACTCCTGCGCTGTTCAGCCGATGGGCCGCCGCGAGTCCGGCGACCCCGGCCCCCACGACGACGACGTCCACCTGGTACGCGGGCTCAAGCACGAGGCCCCTCCTGTGGTTGCACGGCGGTGGAGAGGTCATGCCCTCAACTGGCCCGCCGGATACGCGAGTTCGGGTCGAGGTTAGGGTCATTGTCGGTCAATGCCAGTCGCGCACCGGCAGGGCACGGTCGCACGGCGGTCGCATACGGTCATGACCGCTCGGTGCCCACCAAGATCACGCCTATGCCCCCGGACTACTCCGCCGCGCGGATCGTGTCCTCGATGCCGGGGAAGGCGAACTGGAACCCGGACTCCAGCAGCCGCTTGGGCACCACCCGCTGACTGCCCAGCACGTCCTCCGCCATCTCGCCCAGCACCGTCTTCAGCACCGCCGCCGGCACCGGGAACGGCGTCGGCCGGTGCAGCACCCGCCCCATCGCCTCGGTGATCTCCTGGTTGGTCAGCGGGTCCGGCGCGGTCAGGTTGAACGGCCCGGACAGGTCCTCCCGGTCCAGGATGTGCCGGATCGCGGCCACCTCGTCGTGCAGCGCGATGTACGACCAGTACTGCTTCCCGTTGCCGAGCCGCCCCCCGAGCCCCGCCTTGAACAGGGGGAACATCTTGGCCCACGCCCCGCCCGCCGAGGACACCACCAGACCGGTCCGCACGAACGCCGTCCGTACGCCCGCCTCCCGCACCGGCGCGGCCGCCTCCTCCCACTCCTCGCACACCGAGGGCAGGAACCCGTCCCCGGGCGGGGCGTCCTCGTCGGTGATCCGGTCGCCGGTCTCGCCGTAGAAGCCGATCGCGCTGCCGCCCACGAAGACGCGCGGGGGCTCGGGGAGGGAGGCGACCGCCTCGGCGAGCGCGGTCGTGCCGAACACCCGGCTGTCGCGGATCATCCGCTTGTACTCCGGCGTCCAGCGCTTGTCGCCGATCCCGGCGCCCGCCAGGTTCACCACGGCGTCCACCCCGGCCAGCCCGGCCGCGTCCACGTAGCTCTCCTGGGGGTCCCAGCGGACCTCGTCCGGGCCCTGCGGCTCGCGCCGGACCAGCCGCACCACCTGATGCCCGTCGTCGGTGAGGGACCGCACCAGGGCGCTGCCGATGAGACCGGACGCGCCGGTCACCGCGATTCGGGAAGAGTCCATGATCCCAGCATGCCCCGCATGCCCCGGTTCAGGGCGCCCGTCTACTCCCTACGACGTGATCAGCTCACCCGTGTCGACCGGCACCGTCGCCGTCCGCGCGCGGGCAGCGTCCGCCGAGACCTCCGACGCGGTGAGCACGTACCCCGTCTCGGCGCTGGAGGTGGAGCGGGCGAAGACCACCCCGAAGACGCGGCCGTCCGTGGTGAGCAGCGGGCCGCCGGAGTTGCCCGGCCGGACGGTGGAGCGGATGGAGTAGATCTCGCGGGTCACCGTGCGGTCGCTGTAGATGTTCTGGCCGGTCGCCCGCACCCGGTTCGCCACCGTCGCCGCCTGGAGATCCAGGCTGCCGTCCTGCGGGTAGCCCGCGACCACCGCGGACTGGCCGCGCCGGGCGGAGGAGTCGAAGGGGAGCACCGGGGCCCGCAGACCCGGTACGTACAGCACCGCCACGTCCTTGTTCGGGTCGAACAGCACCACCCGCGCCTGGTACACCGGGCCAACCCCGCCGATCCGTACCGTCGGGTTGTCGATGCCCGCCACCACGTGCGCGTTGGTCATCACCCGGCGCGGGGCGTACACGAAGCCGCTGCCCTCGCGGCCCTCGGCGCCCGCCGAGCCCTCGATCTTCACCGTGCTGCGCCGGGCCGCCTCCGTGGCCGCCGGGGTCACGCTGTCGCCGGACGGCTCGGCCACCTGCGCGGTCGACTCGTTCTCGAAGGGGTTGAAGACCTGCGGGAAGCCCGCCTCCGTCAGCGCGGAGGTGGCCCGCGAGAACCAGGCGGGGGTCGTCTCCGGCATCGTCTGCTGCACCGCGCCCAGCAGGGCGCAGTTACGGATCGCCGTCGTCACCGTCTGCGAGGGCGCCGCGCCCAGCACGCTCGCCGCGACCCACGCCACGAGGAGTACGGCGACCCCGTTGGCGGCGGCGCCCCCGATGCCGTCCGCCACCCGCAGCGGGCCGCTGCCCGCCCGGTCCATCCGGCTGCGCAGCCGGAGCGCCAGGCGGCCCGCCAGCTCGTGCCCGATCATGCCCGGCACCAGCACGGTGAGCACCGCGACCACCGTCGCCGCCGCCGAGCCGCGCGTCACCAGCCCCGTCACCCACGGCAGCGCCCACACCCCGATCGCCGCACCGCCCACGAAGCCGGCCAGCGAGACACAGCCGGCCACCAGCCCGCGCCGGTACCCGGAAGCCGCGTACAGCAGGATCACCAGCACGAGCAGCACGTCGAGCAGGTCCACGAAGCCGCCTTTCTCTCGGACCCCCTAGGGGTGTCTTGTCGATCACGCCGGGCTCGCGACGCCTGGCACCGCACCTCGCCGCGTTGTCGTCGGTCCCCGATGCTCCGCATCGACTCCCTCCTCCGCCTTGCGACGCACGGCACCAGACGCCGCTCCCTCATCCGGCCTGACCGACAAGACACCCCCTAGTACGGAAGGAGCGGGCCCGCTGATCAGTCACGACCCAGGGGGCTTCCCGTATGTGTGTACCCACAGAAACGCCCCGGACCTGGACGATGGTTCCACCGGGTGGCACACCACACATCGCGGACCCGCCGCGCCGGACCGACAGTGGGATCATGAAGTGGACGCGCCCGTGGCGTACCGCGCGCCTGCCCGGCGTCCTGCCGGCCCTGACCGCCGTCGCCGCCCTGCTGCTGCTCGTGTCCGGCAGCGAGCGCGCCGTCACGGCCCGCCCCGCGCACCCCGCGCCCAGCACCGCCCCCGTCGCCCACCGCGCGCCCCGCCCGGCCATCCTGCCCCGCTCCGCCTGGCTCGACCGGGCCACCCTGCGCCGCCAGCCCCCGCCGCGCTACGACGACCGGGTCGTGGCCGTCTTCGTCCACCACACCGACTCGCCGAACGGCTACGACTGCGCCGACGCCCCGCGCATCATCCGCTCGCTGTACGCCGGCCAGACCGGCGCCCGGAACTGGGACGACATCGGCTACAACTTCCTCGTCGACCGCTGCGGCACCATCTACGAGGGACGCGCCGGCGGCGTCGGCCGGGCGGTCACCGGGGCCCACACCCAGGGGTTCAACCACCGCTCGGCGGGCATCGCCGCGCTCGGCACCTTCACCGCGGGCGCCGAGGTCCCCGTGGCCATGACCGACGCCATCGCCGCGCTCGCCGCCTGGAAGCTCGGCCCCTCCGACACCGACCCCCGCGCCCGCGTCCGCCTGACCTCCACCAGCGACCTCAGCCGCTACCACTCGGGCACCCCCGCCACCCTCCCCGCGATCGCCGGCCACAACACCGGCTACGCCACCACCTGCCCCGGCGCCGCCCTCACCGCCGCCCTCCCCGCCATCCGGGCCAAGGCGGCCAGGCTCCAGGGCCGCGGCTGAGAGGGCTCACGGTTTGAAGCGGTCCCACAGGGCCGGGTACCGCTCCGCCAGGGTGCCGTCGTTCTCGAAGTCGACGGGGGTGCCCTCGGGCTCGCCGGGGGCGGGGGCGATGCCCAGGTCGGGGGCGACCATGCCGGTCAGGCGCTCGTACGCCTCGTCGGCCGCGTACCCGAGTTCCTCGCCGTCGCCGTCTATCTCCTCGTCGAACTCGTCGAGCAGCTCGGCGAGCGAGTCGGGGTCGTGCAGGGCGCCCTCGAAGACCTCACGGCCCTGGCCGATGAGCCAGCAGCGGAAGTAGTCGAAGGCGTCGTCGCCGGCGCCGTCCAGCAGCAGCCAGGCCGCGCCCCACAGGTCCCAGCGGTAGGCGCGGTTGTAGCGGGCCTCGAAGTGACGGGCGAAGTCCAGCACCATGTCCGGGTCGAACTGGAGCAGCCGGTCCACCAGCAGGTCGGCCTGCTCCTCGGGGTCGCCCTCGGCGGCCTCGCGGGTGGCGTCGATCAGCTCCCAGAACTCCGTCTCGTCCATCACGCCACCAGCATCGGGCCTCCACCCCCGCCCCGCACGCGGAACGGCACGGCAAAGGCAAGAAGGGGCACGGCAGCACGCCGTACCCCTTCAGTGGACCTCAGGAGGTCACAGCCCGTACTTCTCGCGGGCTTCCTTCACCGCCGTCGCCTTGACCCCGCCGCGCTTGGCGAGCTGGGCCAGGGACGCGACCACGATCGACTCGGCGTCGACACCGAAGTGCCGGCGGGCCGCCGCGCGGGTGTCGGAGAGGCCGAAGCCGTCCGCGCCCAGCGAGGACCAGTCCTGGTCGACCCACTGCGCGATCTGGTCCGGGACCTGGCGCATGTAGTCGGAGACCGCGAGGACCGGGCCCTCGGCGCCCTGGAGCGCCCGCCGCACGAACGGCACCCGCTCCTCGCCGCGCAGCAGGGCCGCGTCGGCGTCCATCGCGTCACGGCGCAGCTCGGACCAGGAGGTCGCGGACCACACGTCGGCGGCCACCCCCCACTCCTCGGCCAGCATCCGCTGCGCGTCCAGCGCCCAGTGGATCGCCGTACCCGAGCCCAGGAGCTGGATGCGCGGCGCGTTCGCCGGGACGGTGACGCCCGCGGACTCGGCCGTGTTGAACCGGTACAGGCCCTTGACGATGCCCTCGTCGATGCCGGGCACGGCGGGCTTGGCCGGCTGCGGCATCGGCTCGTTGTAGACCGTCAGGTAGTAGAAGACGTCCTGGTCCTCGCCCGGCGCGGCCTCGCCGTACATCCGGCGCAGACCCTCCTTGACGATCGCGGCGACCTCGTAGGCGAACGCAGGGTCGTACGTCAGCGCGGCCGGGTTGGTCGCGGCGATCACCGGGGAGTGACCGTCGGCGTGCTGGAGGCCCTCGCCCGTCAGGGTCGTACGGCCGGCGGTCGCGCCGACGAGGAAGCCGCGGCCGAGCTGGTCGCCGAGCTGCCACATCTGGTCGGCCGTGCGCTGCCAGCCGAACATCGAGTAGAAGATGTAGAACGGGATCATCGTCTCGCCGTGCGTGGCGTACGCGGTCGACGCGGCGATGAAGTCGGCCATCGAACCGGCCTCGGTGATCCCCTCGTTGAGGATCTGGCCGTTCTTGGCCTCCTTGTAGTACATCAGCTGGTCGCGGTCGACCGGCTCGTACGTCTGGCCCTTGGGCGAGTAGATGCCGAGGGAGGGGAACAGCGACTCCATGCCGAAGGTGCGCGCCTCGTCGGGGACGATCGGCACCCAGCGCTTGCCGGTCTCCTTGTCGCGGACCAGGTCCTTGACCAGGCGGACGAACGCCATGGTGGTGGCGACGTTCTGCGAGCCGGAGCCCTTGTCGAAGGAGGTGAACGCCTTCTCCGCCGGGGCGGGCAGCGGCGCGACGGGGTGCGTGCGGCGGGCCGGGGCCGGACCGCCGAGGGCCGCGCGGCGCTCCTGGAGGTAGCGGACCTCGGGGGAGTCGGCGCCCGGGTGGCCGTAGGGCACCTGGCCGTCGGCGAACGCGCTGTCGGAGATCGGCAGCTCCAGCAGGTCCCGCATCGCCTTGAACTCGTCCACCGAGAGCTTCTTCATCTGGTGGTTGGCGTTCTTGGAGGCGAAGCCCGGACCGAGGGTGTGGCCCTTGACCGTCTGGGCCAGGATCACCGTCGGCGCGCCCTTGTGCTCCACGGCCGCCTTGTACGCGGCGAAGACCTTGCGGGCCTCGTGACCGCCGCGCGACAGGTGGAAGCACTCCAGGATCTTGTCGTCGCTCAGCAGCTTCGCCATCTCCACCAGCGCCGGGTCGGCGCCGAAGAAGTCCTGGCGGATGTAGGCCGCGTCACGCGTCTGGTACGTCTGGATCTGGGCGTCCGGCACCTGGCGCAGGCGGCGGACCAGCGCGCCCGTGGTGTCGAGCTGGAACAGCTCGTCCCAGGCGGTGCCCCACAGCGTCTTGACGACGTTCCAGCCGGCGCCGCGGAACTGGGCCTCCAGCTCCTGCACGATCTTGAAGTTGGCGCGGACCGGGCCGTCCAGGCGCTGGAGGTTGCAGTTGATGACGAAGGTGAGGTTGTCCAGCTCCTCACGCGCGGCGAGCGCGAGGGCCGCCGTCGACTCCGGCTCGTCCATCTCGCCGTCACCGAGGAACGCCCACACGTGCGAGGCGGAGACGTCCTTGATGCCGCGGTTGGTCAGGTAGCGGTTGAACCGCGCCTGGTAGATCGCGGAGAGCGGGCCGAGGCCCATCGACACCGTCGGGAACTCCCACAGCCAGGGCAGCCGGCGCGGGTGCGGGTACGACGGGAGGCCGTTGCCGGCCGCCTCCTGGCGGAAGTTGTCCAGGTGCGCCTCGTCCAGCCGTCCGTCGAGGAAGGCGCGGGCGTAGATGCCGGGGGAGGCGTGGCCCTGGATGTAGAGCTGGTCACCGGAGCCGTCGGCGTCCGGGGACTCCTTGCCCTTGAAGAAGTGGTTGAAGCCGGTCTCGTACAGCCACGCGGCCGAGGCGAAGGTGGCGATGTGGCCGCCGACGCCGTGCTTGCTGCCGCGGGTGACCATCGCCGCCGCGTTCCACCGGTTCCACGCGGTGATCCGGGTCTCCATCGCCTCGTCACCGGGTACGCCCGGCTCGGCGGCGGTGGGGATGGAGTTGACGTAGTCCGTCTCCAGGAGCTTCGGCAGCGCGACGCCGCCCGCCTCGGCACGCTCCAGCGTGCGCCGCATCAGGTACGCGGCGCGGTGCGGGCCCGCTTCCCTGGCCACGGCGTCCAGGGAGGCACGCCATTCGGCGGTCTCCTCCGGGTCGCGGTCCGGGAGCTGGTCGAGCGCGCTCGGCTGGATGGCGTTGGGGTCGGTCATCTCGCCGCCTTCCTCAGTCGAAGGGGGAATCCCTCATGGGTGAGGGTTCGGGGTTGCCCTTGGTCTTTGGCAGGACAGGGCGAGAACTCGGTAGAAGTCCGTCGGTGACAATAACTCCCTGATCGATGATCGATCAAAGGTTTGGGGACGAAAACCCGGTCTCGACGCGAAAGTAGGCACCCGGTGTCTTTCGTACAGGCACGCCGTGCCTTGTTTTCCCAGGTGAGCGGGGTGCCGCTCAGCCGCTTCAGGGGCGCGGCGCGCAGCCCAGCACGTGTGCCTTCACCAGCTCGGCGATACGGGGATCGCGGCGCTGGAACGCCTGCACCAGCTCCTCGTGCTCCTCGGCGTAGGACTGCTGGACGGTGCCGAGCCAGCGGATCGACAGGGCGGTGAACACCTCGATGCCCAGGCCCTCCCAGGTGTGCAGCAGCACCGAGTTGCCCGCGGCGCGGACGAGTTCGCGGTGGAAGCCGACGGTGTGGCGGACCTGGCCGGTGCCGTCCTGGGCCTGGTCGGCCTCGTAGAGGGCCGCCACGTGGGGCTCCAGGGCCTCGCAGCTCTCCGCCAGGGTCTCGGCCGCGAGTTCCGCCGCGATGGCCTCCAGGCCGGCCCGTACGGGGTAGCTCTCCTCCAGGTCGGCCGCGGTCAGGTTGCGTACGCGTACGCCCTTGTTGGGGGCCGATTCGATGAGGCGGAGGGATTCCAGTTCGCGCAGGGCCTCGCGTACGGGGGTCTGGCTGACCTCCAGCTCGGTGGCGATCCGTCGTTCCACGATGCGCTCGCCCGGTTGCCAGCGGCCGCTGACGATGCCCTCCACGATGTGCTCGCGGATCTGTTCGCGCAGCGAGTGGATTACGGGCGCGGTCATTCTGGGCTCCTTCGCGAGGCGGCTCTACGACGATACGGGTGCCCTGCGGTCGGCGTGCGGCGCATAGGGGTGCTTTTGCCCAGGTGAGACGAGGGGCACAGGGTGTTTTCGAAGCATCTCGCCGTAGGGGTGCGGGTTTGGGGTGTGTGCGGGTCCGATGTGGCTGGTCGCGCAGTTCCCCGCGCCCCTGGGGAGTTGCAGCCGGCCTGCGCCGACACGTGCTCGTTCCTCCGGGCCAGGAACGACGAAGCCCCCTGTCGAACGACAGGGGGCTTCGTCACAGGCCGGGGTTACAGGCCGAGCTCTACCTCGAACTCGCCTGCTTCCAGGATCTGCTTGACCGTGGTCAGGTAGCGGGCCGCGTCGGCGCCGTCGACCAGACGGTGGTCGTAGGAGAGGGTCAGGTAGGTCATGTCGCGGACGGCGATGACCGTGCCCTCCTCCGTCTCCAGGACGGCCGGGCGCTTCACCGTGGCGCCGATGCCGAGGATGGCGACCTGGTTCGGCGGCACGATGATCGTGTCGAACAGGGCGCCGCGCGAACCGGTGTTGGAGATGGTGAAGGTCGCGCCGGACAGCTCGTCCGGGGTGATCTTGTTGGCGCGGACCTTGCCGGCCAGCTCCGCGGTCGCCTTGGCGATGCCCGCGAGGTTGAGGTCACCGGCGTGCTTGATGACCGGGGTCATCAGGCCCTTCTCGGAGTCCACCGCGATACCGACGTTCTCGGTGTCGAAGTAGGTGATGGTGCCCTCGGCCTCGTTGATGCGGGCGTTGATGACCGGGTGGGCCTTCAGCGCCTGCGCGGCGGCCTTGACGAAGAACGGCATCGGGGAGAGCTTGACGCCCTCACGGGCCGCGAAGGAGTCCTTCGCCTTGCCGCGCAGCTTCATCAGACGGGTGACGTCGACCTCGACGACCGAGGAGAGCTGGGCCTGCTCGGTCAGCGCCTTGACCATGTTGTCGCCGATGACCTTGCGGATGCGGGTCATCTTGACGGTCTGGCCACGCAGCGGGGAAGCCTCCAGCGCCGGAGCCTTCTTCGCGGCGGCCGGAGCCTGCGCCGCGGCCGGAGCCGGGGCGGCGGCGGCCTTCGCGGCCTCGGCGGCGGCGATGACGTCCTGCTTGCGGATGCGGCCACCGACACCGGTGCCCTTGACCGAGGCCAGATCGACGCTGCTCTCGGCGGCGAGCTTGCGCACCAGCGGGGTCACGTAGGCGCCCTCGTCGGTCGCCTGGGTGGCGGTCGGCGCGCTCGGCGCGGCGGCCGGAGCCTGGGCGGGCGCGGGAGCCGGAGCCGGAGCCGGGGCGGCCGGGGCCGGGTCGGGAGCCGGCGCGGTCTGCTGCTGCGGCGCCGGAGCCGACGGGGCCTGCGGGGCGGGCGCCTGCGGGGCCGGGGCGGCGGGGGCGGCCGGAGCCGGGGCAGCCGGGGCCGGAGCGGCCGGGGCCTCGGCGGCGGGCGCCTTCGGGGCCTCCGGAGCGGCGGCCGGGGCGGCACCCGCGGCACCGATGACGGCGAGCTTGGCGCCGACCTCGGCGGTCTCGTCCTCGCCGACCACGATCTCCAGCAGGGTGCCCGAGGTGGGCGCCGGGATCTCGGTGTCGACCTTGTCCGTGGAGACCTCGAGCAGCGGCTCGTCGGCCTCGACGGAGTCGCCCACCGACTTCAGCCAGCGGGTGACGGTGCCCTCGGTGACCGACTCGCCCAGCGCGGGCAGGACCACGTCGGTGCCCTCGGCGGAACCGCCGCCGGAGGCCGCCTCGGCGGTCGGCGCCTCGGCGGGCGCCTCCTGCTCGGTGGACGGGGCGGACTGCGGGGCCTCCTCGGCGGCCGGGGCCGGAGCCTCGGCGGCGGGGGCCTCGGCCGCGGGAGCCTCAGCAGCGGGGGCGCCGGAGCCGTCGTCGATCAGGGCCAGCTCGGCGCCGACCTCGACGGTCTCGTCCTCGGCGACCTTGATCGAGGCCAGTACACCGGCGACGGGCGAGGGGATCTCGGTGTCGACCTTGTCGGTCGACACCTCGAGCAGCGGCTCGTCGGCCTCGACGCGCTCGCCCTCGGCCTTCAGCCAGCGGGTGACAGTGCCCTCGGTGACGCTCTCACCGAGCGCCGGAAGGGTTACGGAAACCGCCATGGTTTCTGTTGCTCCTTAGGAATTGCGGAAGTCTGTGTCGTCGCGCCCGGGGGCCGAAGGCTCAGTCGTGGGCGTGCAGCGGCTTTCCGGCCAGCGCCAGGTGCGCCTCGCCGAGCGCCTCGTTCTGCGTCGGGTGGGCGTGGATGAGCTGGGCCACCTCGGCGGGCAGCGCCTCCCAGTTGTAGATGAGCTGGGCCTCGCCGACCTGCTCACCCATGCGGTCGCCCACCATGTGGACGCCGACCACGGCACCGTCCTTGACCTGGACGAGCTTGATCTCGCCCGCGGTCTTGAGGATCTTGCTCTTGCCGTTGCCCGCGAGGCTGTACTTCAGGGCGACGACCTTGTCCGCGCCGTAGATCTCCTTGGCCTTGGCCTCGGTGATGCCGACGGAGGCGACCTCCGGGTGGCAGTACGTCACACGCGGGACGCCGTCGTAGTCGATCGGGACGGTCTTGAGACCGGCCAGCCGCTCGGCGACCAGGATGCCCTCGGCGAAGCCGACGTGGGCGAGCTGGAGGGTCGGGACGAGGTCACCGACGGCCGAGATGGTCGGCACGTTGGTGCGCATGTACTCGTCGACCAGGACGTAGCCGCGGTCGATGTTGACGCCCTGCTCCTCGTAACCGAGGTTCTGGGAGACCGGGCCGCGGCCGACGGCGACGAGGAGGACCTCGGCCTCGAACTCCTTGCCGTCGGCGAGGGTGACCTTGACACCGTCCTGGGTGTACTCGGCCTTCTCGAAGAAGGTGCCCAGGCTGAACTTGATGCCGCGCTTGCGGAACGCGCGCTCCAGCAGCTTGGAGGAGTTCTCGTCCTCGACCGGCACCAGGTGCTTCAGGCCCTCGATGACGGTGACGTCGGCCCCGAAGGACTTCCACGCGGACGCGAACTCGACGCCGATGACACCGCCGCCGAGGATGATCGCGGACTTGGGCACGCGGTCCAGGACGAGGGCGTGGTCGGAGGAGATGATCCGGTCGCCGTCGATCTGGAGGCCCGGCAGCGACTTCGGCACGGAGCCGGTCGCCAGCAGGACGTGGCGGCCCTCGATCCGCTGCCCGTTGACATCCACCGACGTGGGGGAGGACAGCCGGCCCTCGCCCTCGATGTACGTCACCTTGCGGGAGGCGATCAGGCCCTGGAGGCCCTTGTACAGGCCCGAGATCACGTCGTCCTTGTACTTCTGGACGGCGGGGACGTCGATGCCCTCGAAGGTCGCCTTGACGCCGAACTGCTCGCTCTCGCGGGCCTGGTCGGCGATCTCGCCCGCGTGCAGCAGGGCCTTGGTGGGGATGCACCCCTTGTGCAGGCAGGTGCCGCCGACCTTGTCCTTCTCGATCAGGGCGACGTCCAGGCCAAGCTGCGCTCCGCGCAGGGCCGCGGCGTAACCACCGCTGCCACCGCCGAGGATCACTAGGTCGAAAACGGTGCTGGCGTCGTTCGCCACGTCACGTCCTCCATGCATGTGCGCCTGTGCCGGTCTCCGATGACCGGCAGGCGGCTGGTGTCCGGCCGCTCAATGCTTCGGCCCTGTGGTGGGGGCCCTGTCCTGCCGGGCTCCATCTTTGCACCTGTCGGGGGTGCGACGGACGCCGGGCCGGGGTGTGAGACGCCCCACGTCCGCTCCGGACGCCTCACGCCGGGGGCGCGGACCGGGTCGGTCCGCGCCCCCCAGGGTGTGCCGCGAGGTCAGCCGAGGTCGCCGTCGGCGGTCTGCTCGGCCAGCCGCACCAGGGTGCGCACGGCGGTCCCGGTGCCGCCCTTGGGCGTGTAGCCGAAGGGGCCGCCCTCGTTGAAGGCCGGACCCGCGATGTCCAGGTGCGCCCAGGTGATGCCCTCGCCGATGAACTCGCGCAGGAAGAGGCCGGCGACCAGGCCGCCGCCCATCCGCTCGCCCATGTTGGCGATGTCGGCGACGGGGGAGTCCATGCCCTTGCGCAGGTGCTCGGGGAGCGGCATCTGCCAGGCCGGCTCACCGGACTCCTCGGCCACCTCGTGCAGCGAGGTGCGGAAGGCGTCGTCGTTGGCCATGATCCCGAAGGTGCGGTTGCCGAGCGCCAGCACCATCGCGCCGGTCAGCGTGGCGACGTCCACGATCGCGTCCGGCTCCTCGGCCGAGGCCGCCCACAGCGCGTCGGCCAGGACCAGGCGGCCCTCGGCGTCGGTGTTGAGCACCTCGACGGTCTTGCCGCTGTACATGCGCAGCACGTCACCGGGGCGGGTGGCGGAGCCGGACGGCATGTTCTCGGCGAGCGCCAGCCAGCCGGTCACGTTCACCTTGAGGCCGAGGCGGGCGGCCGCGACGACGGCGGCGAACACGGCGGCCGCGCCGGCCATGTCGCACTTCATCGTCTCGTTGTGCCCGGCGGGCTTGAGCGAGATGCCGCCCGAGTCGTAGGTGATGCCCTTGCCCACGTAGGCGAGGTGCTTGTCCGCCTCGGGGTGCTTGTACGCCAGCTTGACCAGGCGCGGGGTGGACGCCGAGCCGCCGCCGACGCCGAGGATGCCGCCGTAGCCGCCGTCCTTCAGCGCCTGCTCGTCCAGCACCTCGATGGTCAGACCGTGCTCGTCGGCCGCGGCCTGCGCGACGGCGGCGAACGCCTCGGGGTCCAGGTCGTTCGGCGGGGTGTTGACGAGGTCGCGGGCGCGGTTCAGCTCCTCGCCGATCGCCGTCGCACGGTCGACGGCGGCCTGGAATCCGGCCTCGCCCTCTTCCCCGCCGAGCAGCACGGCCTCGCCGAGCGGCCCGCTGCCGTCCTTCGCCTCGCCGTCCTTCGGGCTCTCCTTGTACGCGTCGAAGGCGTACGCGCCGAGCAGCACGCCCTCGGCGATCGCGGCCAGCGCGCCCGGACCGTCGACGGGGAGCGCGAAGGCGGCCTTCTTGGTGCCGGACAGGCCGCGGGCGGCCACACCGGCGGCCCGGCGCAGCGCCTCGGCGTCGTACCCGGCGTCCGCCTCGGGCTCGGCGCCCAGGCCGACCGCCACCACGAGCGGGGTGTCCAGACCGGCGGGGGCGGGCAGCTTGGTCAGCTCGCCCTCGGCGCCCGACGCACCGAGGGTCTTCAGGACGCCGGCCAGCCCGCCGTCGTACGCCTGGTCCACGGCCTCGGCACCGGGCGCCACGACGGGGCCCGTGCCGGCCTTGGCGACACCGATCACGATCGCGTCGGCCCGCGGGCCCGGCGCGACGGCTGGCTTGAGAGTCAGAGCAGTCACGGTGGTGAAATCTCGCTTCCGATGTGAAGTTTGCTGGGGCCGTTTGCGCAAGCCGGTCGTCCGCGAGGGGCGACCGCCGCAAGGGGTGGGTCGACTCCCTGTCGGCGAACACCCGCCACGAGACTACGCGTGTACGTTCGTTCACTCATGGCCGAGGACCACCCCGGCCGCCCGCACACCGGGCGCTTCTGTCGGGCGAGGGGGACAACTCGCCCCAGGTGCGGCACAGTTGCCGTGCTCAGCCGGCGCCGCCCAGGCACAGCACGAGCAGCGCCGCCGTGGCCGCCGTCTCCGCGAGGGCGCCGAACACGTCCCCGGTGACCCCGCCGAAGCGATGCACGCAGCGGCGCAGCAGGAGTTCGGCCGGGACCAGGCAGAGCGGCACGGCCGCCGCCGTACGCACCGCATCCCACGGCCCGAGCAGCGCCCCGGCCGACCCGGCCGCCAGCGTCACCGCCGCCCCCACCGCCAGCGCGCCCGGCACCGGCACCACCCCGGCCACCGCCGCCCCGAGCCCCTCCGGACGGGCGGCCGGCACCCCGGCGCGCGCGGCCAGCGTGAGCGAAAGCCGGGCCGCGACCCCGGAGACGACTGCCCCGAGCGCGCCCCGCGCCCACGAGTCGCCGTACAGCCCGGCGAGCGCGGCGACCTGGGCCAGCAGCGTGAGCACCAGGGTCAGCACGCCGAACGGCCCGATGTCGGACCGCTTCATGACGGCGAGCGCCTGCTCGGCGGGCTTGCCGCTGCCCAGCCCGTCGGCGGTGTCGGCGAGCCCGTCCAGGTGCAGCCCCCGGGTGAGCGCGGCCGGTACGGCGACGGACGCGACGGCGGCCAGCAGCGGGCCCGCCCCGAGCAGCAGGAGCGACAGCCCGAGCCCGGCCGCCGCGAGGCCGACGGTGAGTCCGGTCAGCGGGGCGCACAGCATGCCCGCCCGCGCTGCCGTCCGGTCCCAGCGGTGCACCCGGACCGGGATCACGGTGAGGGTGCCGAACGCGAAGCGGGGTCCGTCGAGCGGGCCGGGCGAGGGGGTCTCGGGCATCGGCGCAGGCTACCGGGGCGGTTGCCGGGCCCGGTCGGCGGGCCGGGGATAAAGTGCGCACATGGGGCACTGGTGGGAGCGGAACATCCTGGAACCGGGCAAGCTTCCGCTGCTGCTGGCCCTCTTCTCGTTCGTGGTCACCTTCGTCGTGACCCGGGTCATCGTCCGGCTGATCCGCGCCGGGAAGGGCCCGTTCGGCAACGTCAAGGCGGGCGGGCTGCACATCCATCACGTGGTGCCCGGGGTGGTGCTGACCATCGTCGGCGGCTTCGGCGCCGTCGCCAGCGACCGGCACGGGGCGGGCGGCGCGATCGCCGCCGTGGTCTTCGGGATCGGCGCCGGGCTGGTGCTGGACGAGTTCGCGCTGATCCTGCATCTGGACGACGTGTACTGGAGCGCGGAGGGCCGCAAGAGCGTCGAGGTGGTGGTCATCACCGCCGCGCTGGTCGGGCTGCTGCTCGCGGGCTTCTCCCCGTTCGGCGTCAACGACCTCTCGCAGGCCGAGTTGCAGGACCGGGGTGGGGTCATCGCGTTCGTCGCGGTCAACTTCCTGATCTCGCTGGTCGCGTTGAGCAAGGGCAAGGCCCGTACCGCCGTGTTCGGGGCGATCGTGCCGCTGCTGGCACTCGCGGGCGCCGTCCGGCTGGCCCGGCCGGCCTCGTTCTGGGCGCGGCGCTTCTACGGCCGGCGCCCGCGTGCCCGCGCCCGGTCCCTGCTGCGGGCCTACCGGCACGACCGGCGCTGGGCGGGGCCCCGGCGGGTGGTTCAGGACTGGATCGGCGGCAAGCCCGACCCCTCTCCGGCCCGGCTGCCCAGGGGCGGCTGAAGCCCCGCCAGGCACAGGGTGCCCACGGCGAGCAGGGCCGCGAGGTGCTCCTTGCCGGCCAGGTTGTCCTTCAGCAGCACCTCGATCACCATCGCGGCCGGCACCGCCACCGCCGTCACACGGGCGTGGTGCCGTACCGCCACGTACACCGCGAGCCCCACCACGGCGGCCGAGGGGCCGGTGTCCACCACCAGCGCGTCGGAGGCGGGCAGGCCGAAGGGGGCGTGCGGGCCGAGGGCGATGCCGACACGGGCGTACAGCGTCCCGGCGAGCGTGGCGGTGTAGGCGATGAGCAGGGTGCGGCGGCGCCCGAGGCAGAGTTCCGCGATGCCGAACACGCAGAGTACCTGGGCCAGCGCGCCCCACACCGGCAGGTCCAGCGCCGGTACGAACAGGGAGAGCGGGGTGCGCAGCAGGGCCAGCCAGAGCGGGTCGGCGGCGCGCACGGCACCGGCCGCCTCCACCAGGGCGAAGCCCCAGGGCTGGTTCTGCACGAACTGCAGCAGCGCGGTCAGGCCCACCGCGCCGAGCGTCAGCGGCGCCCCGAGCAGCGGACCGCGCCTGAGCAGCGCCGCCCGCAGGGCCGCGTACAGCGGGCCCCACTCGGCGCGGGCCCACGCTCTCACCGGTGGGTCTCCAACTGTCTGCGGTGCAGCCACTTCGGCAGGCCCGGCGCTTCCAGGAACCCCTCCGCGCGGGCCGCCGCCAGGGCGATCCGGGGCAGGTCGGCGCTCTTCTCGAAGAGCAGGAAGCGCGGCTCCCAGATGGGCCGGTACTTGGCGTTGGCCCGGTACAGCGACTCGATCTGCCACCAGCGGGAGAAGAAGCTCAGCAGCGAGCGCCACAGCCGCAGCACCGGCCCGGCGCCGAGACGGGCGCCGCGCTCGAACACCGAGCGGAACATGGCGAAGTTCAGCGAGACCTGGGTGACCCCGATCTCCGGCGAGCGGCGCAGGAGGTCGATGACCATGTACTCCATCAGCCCGTTGTCGCTGTCCCGGTCACGGCGCATCAGGTCCAGCGAGAGCCCGTCGGGACCCCATGGCACGAACGACAGCAGGGCGCGCAGCCGGCCCTCGGCGTCGGTGCACTCCAGCATCACGCACCGTCCGTCCTCCGGGTCCGCGAGCCGGCCCAGCGCCATGCTGAAGCCGCGTTCGGTGGCGCCGTCCCGCCAGTCGTCGGCCCGCTCCACGAGCCGGGCCATCTCGGCCGCCGGGATGTCCTCGTGCCGCCGCATCCGCACCTCGTACCCGGCCCGCCGCACCCGGTTGTACGCCTGGCGCACGGTGCGCATCGCGCGGCCCTCCAGGGTGAACTCGGCGACCTCCACGACGGCTTCGTCGCCCAGTTCGAGGGCGTCCAGGCCATGCCGGGCGTAGACGGTCCCGGCCTCCTCGCTCGCGCCCATCACCGCGGGAATCCAGCCGTGGGCGCGGGCCTCGGTGAGCCAGGGGGCGATCGCGCCGGGCCATGCCTCGGGGTCGCCCAGCGGGTCGCCCGAGGCCAGGCTGACCCCGCCCACCACCCGGTAGGCGACGGCCGCCTTGCCGGTGGGGGACCACAGCACGCTCTTCTCCCGGCGCAGCGCGAAGTAGCCGAGCGAGTCGCGTTCGCCGTGCTTGTCCAGCAGCTCCCGCAGCCGCGCCTCGTCCACCTCGGTGAGCGGGTCGACGGCGCGGCGGGAGCGGAACGCGGCGTACAGGACGGCGAGGAGAAGGACCGTACTGAGCACGTTGATGCTGACGTCGGCCCAGTTGGGCGTGTCGATGCCGGGGAAGCCGGACTCCTCGGTGGCCACCGACACCAGCCGCAGCGTGCCGTACTCCCAGCGCTCCAGGAACGTCGAACGGGCCGCGTCCGGCGCCTGGTTGGTGACCGTCACCAGCAGCGCGGCGAGCAGCGAGGCCGCCGTACCGCCACCGAGGGCCACACTCGCGGCGAGCCGGGGGTTGGAGCGGTCACCCTTGGCGTAGAACTCCCGGCGGCCGACCAGCAGGACGGCGACGAAGGCGGCCGTCAGCACGAGCGAGACCCAGTTCTGCGCGGAGCGGCGGATCTCCGGGAAGGCCATGGCGACCGCGAACAGGGCCAGGAACGCCCCGCTGAGCACCAGGTTGAGAATCCACGCGGCCCGCTTGCGCCGCCGCATGGTGATGGCCAGGAACGCGGTGAACACACCCGAGGCGAACCCGGCCGTCAGCAGGTACGGCGTGAACAGGTTCTCCTGGTTGTGGCGGCGCACGTCCTGGCCCAGCGAGACCCACACCGCGCTGAGGAAGTTGACGAACGCGACGGCCCGCAGGTACCAGACCGCGCAGGCGGCGGCCCGGCGGGACGACTTCCCGCCCGCCCGCCGCCCCGGCTGCTCGGACCGCTCGTCCGGTTCCTTCCGCCGGTCCGGCCCGTTCGAC
Source organism: Streptomyces seoulensis (assembly GCF_004328625.1). Taxonomy (NCBI): domain Bacteria; kingdom Bacillati; phylum Actinomycetota; class Actinomycetes; order Kitasatosporales; family Streptomycetaceae; genus Streptomyces; species Streptomyces seoulensis. The sequence continues at coordinate 1,643,480 of NZ_CP032229.1, read as the reverse complement.
CGGTCGGCAACTCGGGCATCTTCCATGAGCGGTGATCATATGTCCGCATTTGCCGTGAATCGCGCTCATCGGCGCCGTGGGCCGCGGCCGGGCTAGACGCTCTCCGCAGACTCCCCGGGCTTCCCGGCCCGCTCGGTCTCCGGCCGCTCCGGAAGCTCGGCGGCCAGCGCGGCGGCCGAGCGGACCAGGGGGAGGGCCAGCAGGGCGCCCGCGCCCTCGCCGACCCGCACGCCCGTGGTCAGCAGCGGCTCCAGCGCCATCCGGTCCAGCGCCTTCGTCTGCCCCGGCTCACCGCTGTCGTGGGCCGCGAGCCACCAGTCCGGCGCCCGGAACGCCACCCGCTGGCCCACCAGCGCGCAGGCCGCCGCGACGACGCCGTCCAGGATCACCGGCAGCTTGCGCACCGCGCACTGGAGCAGGAAGCCGGTCATCGCCGTCAGGTCGGCGCCGCCCACCGTCGCCAGCAGTTGGAGCTGGTCGCCGAGGACCGGGCGGGCCCGGCGCAGCGCGTCCCGTACCGCCGCGCACTTGCGCATCCAGGCCAGGTCGTCGATGGGCTCGCCGCCGCGCCCGGTCACCACCGAGGCGTCCGTGCCGCACAGCGCGGCCACCAGGACGGCGGCCGCCGTCGTGCCGCCCACGCTCACGTCGCCGAGCACCACCAGATCCGTACCGGAGTCGGCCTCCTCGTCGGCGACGGCCATGCCCGCGCGGAACGCCGCCTCCGCCTCCTCGGCGGTCAGCGCGTCCTCGACGTCGATCCGGCCGCTGCCGCGCCGCACCCGGTGCCGGGTCACCTCGGCGGGGAGGGTGTCCGGGTCGCAGTCCAGGGCCAGGTCGACCACCCGTACCGGTACGTCCAGCCGGCGGGCCAGCACGGCGGCCGGGCTCGCGCCCTCCAGCACCGCCCGGACCAGGCCGGCCGCGCCACCCTCCGGGCGCCGGGAGACGCCGAGGGCGGCGATGCCGTGGTCACCGGCGAAGAGGACCAGCTTCGGGCGCTCAACGGGCCGTACCGGCACCGCGCCCTGCGCGGCCGCCAGCCACTCGCCCAGCTCGTCCAGCCGGCCCAGCGCGCCGGGCGGCACGGCCAGGCGCTCCCGCCGCGCCTCGGCGTCCTGGCGCATGCCGCCGTCCGGGCGCTCGATCAGATCGGTGAAGTCGTCGAGTTGAAGGCTGTCCATTCGCGGAACAGTACCGCCCGCGCGCGCGACGCCCCGCGCCACACCGCCACCACGCCCGGCGCACGTCATTGCGCCCAAGATCGGCATCCCATACGTTCCGGTTTACCGCGAAATGCCGTACAGGAGCCGCCATGCCGTCCTCGCCCTCCGCCCCGCAGGTCAGCGACCGGTTCCCCGGGCCGCGCCGCGAGGACTGTCCCTGGTGCGGCTCGGCCCGCCTGCGCACCCGGCTGCGCGGACCCCGCGCCGTCGCCCTCGACGAGTGCGGGGCGTGCGCCCACGCCTTCCAGAACCCCCGGCCGGCCGGCGACGCCCCCGCGCCGTCCGGCCGCTCGCACCGGGCCACCGCACGCGCCCTGGCCGGGCTGGCCGACCCCGAGAGCTGGCTGGACGTCGGCACCGGGCACGGCCACTTCCCCCAGGCCGCAAGGGAGTTCTTCCCGTACACCAGCTTCGACGGCCTCGACCCCACCGCGCGGGTCGAACGGGCGCTCGCCGAGGGGCGGGTCGAGGAGGCGCACCGGGGGCTGCTCACCACGCCCGGCGTCACCGACCGGCTGCGCGCCCGCTACGACGTGGTCAGCCTGCTCCACCACCTGGCCCACGTCCCCGACCCGCGCGCCGAACTGCGCGCCGCGCTGACCGTGCTCCGCCCCGGCGGCCACCTCGTCGTCGAGTCCCCGGCCCCCGACAGCGCCTACGCCGCCCTGCTGGGCCCGCACTGGCTCCCGCACCGGCACGCGCACCTGCTCCCGCTGCCCAACCTGGAGGCCGAACTGAGCGCCCTGGGCTGCACGGTCACCACCACGGCCCGCGTCCACCAGCCCCAGGACCTCACCGAGACCTTCCCCCGCCCCTTCCACGCCCCCCTGAGAGCGGCCACCGCCCTGGACCGCCTCCTCACCCCCCTGACCCGCCGCACCCGCTTCGCCAACACCTACCGGCTCGTGGCCCGCAAACCAGGACGGTTCTAGCCGCGCAGCACCAGCGCCTGCCCCGCCACCACCAGTACGACCTGCTCGCACTCCGCCGCGAACGCCGTGTTCAGGCGGCCGAGTTCGTCGCGGTAGCGGCGGCCCGAGGGGGTGGCGGGGACGATGCCGGAGCCGACCTCGTTGGAGACGGCGACCACGGTGCGCGGGGTCGCGCGGACCGCCCGGGTCAGTTCGTCGACCCGGGCGCGCAGCGCCTTCTCGCCGCCGTCGGCCCACTGGGCGTCGTCCCAGGCGCCGACCGCGTCCATCACGTCGGTGAGCCAGAGGGAGAGGCAGTCGATGAGCAGGGGCGGGCCGTCCTCGGCGAGGAGCGGCACGAGGTCCGTCGTCTCCGCCGTACGCCAGGAGCCGGGACGGCGTTCGCGGTGCGCGGCGACCCGGTCCGCCCACTCGCGGTCCCCGGCGCGGGTGCCGCCGGTCGCCGCGTAGACCACGTCCGGGAAGGACTCCAGGCGCCGTTCCGCCTCCACCGACTTGCCCGAGCGGGCGCCGCCCAGCACCAGCGTCCGGCGCGGCACGTCCGGCACCTCGTCGTAGGCGCCCACCGCCAGCGTCACTCCGTCCGGCACCGCGCGCGCCCCGGCCGCCGCCAGCCGCCGGGGCAGCTCCGCCGCCTGCGGCACGTCGTGGTCCAGGTGGACCGCGACGACGTCGGTCGCCGGACCCACCCCGCCGGCCGCCCGCAGCCGGGCCAGCGCGTCCGGGCGCCCCACGACGTCGGCCAGCACCATGTGGTACGGCTCTGCCAGCTCTTCCAGCCCGGCCGGGGAACCGCCCGGCGGGAGGTACAGCAGCCGCAGCCCGTCCGGCCCGGTCACCTCGTACCCGGTGCCGCCCGCGTCCATCGCCAGCGCCCGCACCCGATGCCCCGTCAGCAGGGTCAGCTCGCGGCCGTCCGGCACCCGGACCGGCTGGGGGAGCCCGGCGGGGACCTCCACGGCGGGCCCGTCGTGCGGGTGGGAGAGCAGCACCTGGCGGACCCGGCCCAGCGAGTGCCCGGCGCGGGCGGCGGCGAAGGCGGCGCCCGGGGTCAGGTCCAGCAGCAGGACCCCGTCCACCAGCAGCGCGGTGGCCGCCCGCGCGTCCGGGCCGAGCGCGCTCGCGCACACGGCACAGGGGCAGTCGGGGCGGGGCAGCCCCGAGGGGGCACCGGTGCCGAGCAGAGTGACGTCCACGGAACCGATTTTCACCTGTCCCGGCGGGCGCCGCGCACCGGGTCACCTGAGCGGACGATGATCCACGATGTCCTGTGGGCGCCCCCGCCGACCGCATACGCTGCCCGCAGGAGTCGGATCGTAAGGAGGCTTGCATGACAGCGTGGACGTGGCGGTTCGAGAAGGCCGACGGGACGGAGGTCCCGCCCGCCGTGGAGCCCGAGGAGTTCACCACGCAGGGCGACGCCGAGTCCTGGGTCGGCGAGAACTGGAAGGCGCTGCTGGAGGGCGGCGCGGACCAGGTGCGCCTCTTCGAGGAGGGCACCGAGATCTACGGGCCGATGAGCCTCGACGCCGAAGGGGCGTAGTCCCGGTCCCGCGGGGGCGGGGACACTCCCGCTCCCGTCGGGGTCACTGCTCGCCGAGCGTCACCTCGGCGGTGTGCCGGGAGCCCGAGCGCTGGTAGGTGACCTCGACCTTGTCGCCGGGCTTCCTGCCCGCCAGCGCCTCGGCGAGTTCCGTGGTGGTGCCGACCGGGCTGGTGCCCACCCGGGTGATCACATCGCCCGCCTTCAGCCCCGCCTTCGCCGCCGGACCGCCCTGCTTCACCGTGACCACCGCCGCCCCGGCGGGCTGGTAGCCGTCGTCCACCACCGTGCGGACCGTGACACCCATGGCGGCCCGGCCCGAGTCCGTGACCTTGCCGTCCGCGATGATCTGCCCCGCGACCGTACGCACCATGGACGCCGGGATGGCGAAGCCGATGCCCGGCGCCGCCCCGCCCTGCATGCCGGGGTCGGCCGCGCCCAGCGTCGGGATGCCGATGACCTGGCCCTTCAGGTTCACCAGGGCGCCCCCGCTGTTGCCCGGGTTGATCGCGGCCGAGGTCTGCACCATGTTGGGGATCGTGGCGCCGGTGTTCCCGTCGTCGCCGGGCTCGCTGACGGTCCGTCCGGTGGCCGAGACGATGCCCTGGGTCACGCTGGAGGACAGTCCGAGGGGCGAGCCCATGGCCAGCACGATCTGGCCGACCTCCACCTCGTCCGAGCCGCCGAACACCGCCGGGCGCAGGCCCGCCGGGACCTTGTCCAGCTTGACCACCGCGAGGTCCTGCTCGGGGTAGGAGTACACCAGGCTCGCCGCCAGCGGTTCCCCGCTGCGGGCCGTGGTCACCCGGAAGGTCTTCTCGGTGCCGACCACGTGCGCGTTGGTGACGATGTGGCCCTGGTCGTCGTAGATCACGCCCGAGCCGAGGGACTGCCCCGCCTGGATTTGCACGACCGAGTGCAGCACGTCCTTGATGACCTTCTGGTACTGGTCCTGGAGATCGTCCGCCGCCATCGGCAGCGCCGCCTGCGCGGTCGGCGGCCCGCCCTTCCGCGCCGAGTCCGCCGGATCGGAGCAGCCGCCCAGGAGCACGGCGGCGCACACCAGCACGACGGCCACGGCACCCCTGCGCCCGGCCCGGATAGGAGACTCGTCCATGGACGAGTCTCCCCACGGCAGGCGCACAGGGGCCCGCCGAGTACCGCCGAACGGGAACCCGGTTCTCCCCACGGCCTCAGCGCGTCGGTGCCGGGATGTGCAGGCGTCCGTCCCGCACTTCGGCGATCCGGTCGGCGGCGGTGAGGTGGGTGCGGTCGTGGGTGACCAGGACCGTGGCGACGCCCTGCTGGTGGGTGACGTGGGCGACGAGGTCGAGGACGGCGGCGCCGCGCTCGTGGTCGAGGGCGCTGGTGGGCTCGTCGACCAGGAGGACGGTGGGATCGTTCATCAGGGCGCGAGCGATGCTGACGCGCTGGCGCTGGCCGCCGGAGAGCTGGTGCGGGCGGCGGCCGGCCTGGCCGGCGAGGCCGACGGTGTCGAGGAGTTCCATCGCCCGCCCTCGGGCGGTGCGGGGGCTGCGGCCGTCGATCTGTGCCATCACCTGGAGTTGTTCCACGGCGGTCAGGGAAGGCAGCAGATTGGGCTGCTGGAAGACGATGCCGATCGTGCGGCGGCGCAGTGCGGTCAGTTCGCCACGGGTGAGGCGGGTGGTGTCCTGACCGTCGACGGTGACGGTGCCGGTGTCGGGAGTGATCAGGGTGGCGGCGACCGCGAGGAGGCTGGACTTCCCGGAGCCGGAAGGGCCCACCACGGCGGTCAGGCTGCCCCCGGGCACCTCCAGGCGGACCTGGTCGAGAGCGGTCAGCCGGGTGCCGCCGTCCGGATAGGTGAGGGTGACATCGGCCAGGACCAGGCTCATCGTGCGCTCCCCAGGGCGGTCAGCGGGTCGACGGAGGTGATGCGGCGGACGGACACGGCCGCGCCGAGCACACCGAGAAGGACGATCACGGCGGCCGGGATCAGGACGGTGGCGGGGGTGAGGAGGAACGGCACGGCGTAGTCGGCCATGAGCGCTCCCGAGGCGACGGCGATGCCGGTGCCGATCAGTGTGCCGCCGACGAGCAGGACGGCGGCCTGGCCGAGGGCGTCCCCCAGCAGATCGACGTCGGAGGCGCCCAGGGCCTTGAGGACGGCGACGTCGCCGCCGCGCTGGATGGTCCACACCGTGAAGAAGGCGCCGATGACGAGGGCGGAGATGGCGAACAGGAAGCCGCGCATCAATTGGAGGGAGCCGTTCTCGGAGCTGTAGGAGCCGATCGCCGACAGCGAGTCGCCGGTGGAGACCGTCTCGGTCCCGGCCCGGCGGTCGATGGCCGCCGTGTCGGCGCCGGAGGTGACGCGCAGGGCGATGACGGTGGCGGTCGGACCTTCCGCGGTGCCGGTGGGCGGCGCGATCTTCTGCCAGGTGTCCAGGCTGGTCCAGATCACCGGCGTGTGACTGTAGTGGGCGTCGCCCGCGACGGCGGCCACCTTCAGCTGCCGGTCCGCCAGGGTCAGGGCGTCTCCGGTGCCGACGCCGAGGTCGTCGGCGGCCGCGGTGGAGAGCACCACCGCGCTGCCGGTGATCCTTTCGCTGTCGGGGGCGAGGCGGGAGCCGGGCTCCACGCCGAAGGCCGAGACCCCGGTGCTCCTGTCTCCGACGGTGGCCCTGGTGATGGTGATCCCCAGCGGCTCGGCGCTTTCGACACCCGGTGCCTCGGACCACTCCTTCCACTGCGCCTGCGTGACCGTGGAGTCGGAGTACGACAGCTTCTGCCCGCCGCCGGGAGCCCGGAAGGCGAGCCTGTCGGCGGGCAGGGACGTGATCGCGGAGACATTCTGCCTGCTCAGCCCGGCCATCAGCCCGGACAGCAGCCCCACCAGCAGGGTGATCAGTACGATGACGGTCCCCATCAGGGAGAAGCGCCCCTTGGCGAATCTCAAGTCTCTCCAGGCGACGAACACGGCCTTGGCCTGTCCTTTCCGGCGGTGGAAGTGCGGTGTGCGACCCCAGCATCTCCGCCGGGCCCGGCACGCGCTTCCGGCGCAGGACGGCACTTCCCGGGCCGAAAGACGGCACCGGGGTTACCACTTTCGATGGAGGCCCTCCCGGCCTCGGCTTTCGTAATCTGGGACGCACTGTGAACGCTGCCGCCCCCGCCCCGACCCCGACCACCCGTGCCCTCGCCTGGTGCCTGCACCTACTGGTCACCGGTCTGCTCGCCCTGGCCGCCGGCCGAGCGGTGACCGGCGGGCGGCCTCATGCCGGATGGATCGTCGCCGCCTCGGTGCTGTGCGCCCTGGTGTACGCGGCAGGCCCCGCGCTGCCCGGCGTACGTCGCTCGCGGCGGGCCGCCACGCTGTGGCTGACCGCCGTGGCGGCCTGCTGGCTGGTGCTGCTCGCCTTCACCCCCGACGCCGTGTGGGTGGCCTTTCCGCTGTACTTCCTCCAGCCGCACCTGCTGTCCCGCCGCGCCGCACCGGCGGCCGTGGCCGCCACCGCCGTCGCGGCCGTCGCGGGCTTCGCCGTGCACCAGCACTCCTTCAGCCCCGCGATGGCCATCGGACCCGTCCTCGGCGCCGCCGTCGCCGTCGCCGTGGTGCGGGGGTACCAGGCTCTGTACCGGGAGAGCGAACACCGCCGCCGGCTGATCGAGGAACTCACCGCCACCCGGGCCGACCTGGCCGCCGCCCAGCACACCGCCGGCGTCCTCGCCGAACGCGACCGCCTGGCCCGCGAGATCCACGACACCCTCGCCCAGGGCCTCTCCAGCATCCAGCTGCTGCTGCGCGCCGCCGAACGCGCGCTGCCCCAGGCACCGCAGAACGCTGCCCGCCACGTCGACCAGGCCCGGCAGGCCGCCGTCGACAACCTCGCCGAGGCCCGCCGCTTCGTCGCCGCCCTCACCCCGCCCACGCTGGAAGGCACCACCCTGGCAGGTGCCGTGGAACGCCTGTGCACCACCGCCTCCGCCCGGCACCGGATCACCGCGCGCTTCCACCTCGACGGCACCCCCGCCCCACTCACCACCGAACACGAGGTCGCCCTGCTGCGCATCGCCCAGTCCGCCCTCGGGAACACCGTCCGCCACGCCGAGGCCACCACGGCCGAAGTCACCCTCAGCTACCTCGGCGACCACATCGCCCTCGACGTCGTCGACGACGGCTGCGGGTTCGACCTCGTCAGCCTGCCCGCCCCCGACCCCGAGACCGGCGGCTTCGGGCTGACCGCCATGCGCGCCCGGACCCAGGCCCTCGGCGGCACCCTCCGCATCGAGTCCGTCCCCGGCCACGGCACCCTCCTGGCCGCCCGGCTGCCCTTCACCCCGCCATCCGACACCGAACCCGAGGCCCGCCCGTGACCGACGACGCCCCCATCCGCCTGCTCCTGGCCGACGACCACCCCGTCGTACGGGCCGGACTACGCGCCGTGCTGGAAACCGAACCCGGCATCGTCGTCACGGCCGAGGCCGCCACCGCCGAGGAGGCCGTCACACGCGCCGCCGAAGGCGACGTGGACGTCGTCCTGATGGACCTGCGGTTCGGCAGGGGAATGGGCGGCGCCGAGGCTACCGCCCAGATCACCGCCCGGCCGGGAGCCCCACGCGTGCTGATCGTCACCACCTACGACTCCGACGCCGACACCCTGCCCGCCATCGAAGCCGGCGCCACCGGCTACCTCCTCAAGGACGCGCCGCCCGAAGACCTGGCCGCAGCCGTACGCACCGCGGCCGGTGGCCGCACCACACTCGCGCCCACTGTCGCCGACCGGCTGATGAAGCGGCTCCGCACGCCCGCCACCAGCCTGACCCGACGCGAGACCGAGGTTCTCTCGCTGGTCGCCGACGGACTCTCCAACCAGGCCGTCGGGGCACGCCTCCACCTGACCGAGGGCACCGTCAAATCCCACCTGGCCCGCATCTACGCCAAACTCGGGACCGACTCGCGCACCGCCGCCGTGGCCACCGCCACCGACCTCGGGCTCATCCGCCGCTGAGCGGTACGTGGTGGACGAAGCGCCCTTCCTGCCGGCCCGAGGTGTGCGGCCGGTCCGTCAGAGAGAGACGCTCTGGCCCCGCACCCCGCACAGGTGCAGCAGTTCCGCCATGCCCCGGTACGGGTCCGTGCGGCAGGCGCGTTCCTCGACGGCGAGGACGGTGTCCAGGTCGTCGGGGGAGACGGGGGCGGAGGGGACGCGGCCGGCGAAGACCTGGACGCCGTACCAGGCGTTCAGCGGGGCGGCGATGCCGTGCAGGGTGGCCGTCAGGGCCGAGAGGCGGTCGGCGCGGCCCTCGCGGGCGGGCGCCGGCGGGGTGTCGCCGTCGGCCTCGGTACGGGAGCGGGGGAGCAGGGCGGCGCTGTCCAGCGCGGCCAGCGCCCCGGCCCAGTCGCCGGTCAGGCCGGGCCCCATGGCGAGGGCGTCGCCGTTGCGCACCAGCAGGGACAGCAGCCCGCCGGGCGCCAGCATCCGGGCCAGCCCGGCCACCAGCGCGTCGGGCTCCTCCACATGCATCAGCACCCCGTGGCACAGCACCACGTCGAAGCTGCCCGGCAGGAAGTGCACCCCGGTGTCCCGGCCCTCGCCCTGCACCAGCCGGACCCGCTCGCGGATGCCGTCCGGCTCACCGGTCAGCGCCGCCCGCGCGGCCGCGACCAGCTCCGGGTCGCGCTCGACCCCGGTGACCATGTGGCCGAGCCGGGCGAGGCGCAGCGCCTGCGCGCCCCGGCCCATGCCGACGTCGAGCACCCGCAGCCGCCGCCCGACGGCGAAGGCACGGGCGAGCTGCTCGTCCAGCTGCCGGGCGATCAGGTGCTGCCGGACCAGCTCGGCCGGCGTGTGCGGCCCCGCCGGGGCCGCCGTGCCGGGAGCGGCGTCTGCGCTCAGGGCCGCTCTCCGCGCTTGGCCTGCGGCTTGGGCAGCCGCAGCCGGCGCATCTGGAGCGAGCGCATCAGGCCGTACATGACCGCGCCCCGGCGGTTGGCGTCCGGGAACTTCTCGGCGAGCCGCCCCCGCAGCCGGTACCCGCTGAAGGCGGAGTCGACGACGATCAGCACGATCACGATCAGCCACAGCAGCAGCGCGATGCTCTGGATCGAGGGCACCCGCACCACGCTGAGGACCAGGATCACGATGGCCAGCGGCAGGAAGAACTCCGCCACGTTGATCCGCGAGTCGACCCAGTCACGGGCGAACTTGCGCACCGGCCCCTTGTCCCGGGCGGGCAGGAACCGCTCGTCGCCCCCGGCGAGCGCGCGGCGCTGCCGGTCCAGGGCCTGACGGCGGTCCTCGCGCTGCCGCTTCGCGGCGTCCTTGCGGGACACGGGCGTACTGGCGACACTGCGGCGCTGGGTCTGGGCCTCACTGCGCTTCGGCGTGGGCCGACCCTTGGGGGCCTGCGGGTCGCGGGGCTGCATGGAGCCGGTCACCTGCGCCTTGTCGGCGGGTGCCTTCTCTTCCTTCGCACGGCTACGGAACACAAAACCCAAGGGTACGGGCATCACCGGCAAGGACCCCAGTCCCTCGGGGAACGATCCGGCAACGCCGGACGTCTATCGGGGTACAGAGAGGACGTCACCGGCGCTTTCCGGGCGAGTCGTGCACCCGGCGGGGCGTCACCCCGGGGATCACCTACTCCTCACGCCGGAGTGACCGGGCCGGGGCTCGTCCTTGGGGAGGAGCGCATCGCTCCCCGAACGGTGCGGTAATGGTGGCAGGGCCCGTACTGTGGGTTCTGTCGCAGGATCGGTGAGCTGGAGTCCGTCAGAAGGGGGCGCGCGAAGCCCATGAGCGGTGTCATGAAGCGTATGGGGATGATCTTCCGCGCGAAGGCGAACAAGGCCCTTGACCGGGCCGAGGACCCGCGCGAGACCCTCGACTACTCGTACCAGAAGCAGCTGGAGCTGCTCCAGAAGGTGCGGCGCGGGGTCGCCGACGTGGCGACCAGCCGCAAGCGCCTGGAGCTCCAGCTCAACCAGTTGCAGCAGCAGTCCGGGAAGCTCGAGGACCAGGGCCGCAAGGCTCTCGCGCTCGGCCGGGAGGACCTCGCCCGCGAGGCACTGTCCCGCCGCTCCGCGCTCCAGCAGCAGGTCACGGATCTGGAGACGCAGCACGCCACCCTCCAGGGCGAGGAGGAGAAGCTGACCCTCGCGGCCCAGCGCCTCCAGGCCAAGGTGGACGCCTTCCGTACGAAGAAGGAGACCATCAAGGCCACCTACACCGCCGCCCAGGCGCAGACCCGCATCGGGGAGGCGTTCTCCGGCATCTCCGAGGAGATGGGCGACGTGGGCATGGCGATCCAGCGCGCCGAGGACAAGACGGCCCAGCTCCAGGCGCGGGCCGGCGCGATCGACGAGCTGCTCGCCTCCGGCGCGCTGGACGACCAGTCCGGCATGGCCAAGGACGACATCCAGGCCGAGCTGGACCGCCTCTCCGGCGGTTCGGACGTGGAGCTGGAACTCCAGCGGATGAAGGCCGAGCTGGCCGGGGGCCCCTCGGCCCAGCAGCAGGCCATCGAGGGCGGTGCGGGCGGTCAGCAGGCTCAGCAGCAGCCGCAGGACACCCCCCGCTTCGACAAGCAGTAGTCCGCCGCCGGGACCCGTGCCGAGGAGGCCGTGGTGATCGTACGGATCATGGGTGAGGGCCAGGTGAAGGTGGACGACTCCCGCTTCCCTGAGCTGAACGAGCTGGACGACGAACTGCTCGCCGAGGTCGAGGGCGGTGACGAGGAGGGCTTCCGGCGCACCCTGCACGCGCTGCTGGAAGCCGTCCGGAAGCTGGGCACCCCGCTCCCGGACGACTCCCTGGAGCCCTCCGAGCTGATCCTGCCCGCCCCGGACGCCACCGTGGACGAGGTCCGGGAGATGCTCAGCGACGACGGGCTGATCCCGGGCTGACCGGCCCGGGGTCGCGGTCAGCCCAGGGTGAAGAAGGTCGAGCGGGACTTCTGCCACTCCGGGTGGGAGAGGTCCTTCGCCTCGGTGCCGTCGCCGTAGAGGTCGGCGCTGCCGTCGTCGGTGATCAGCTGGACCCGGCCGCCGGACACGTCCAGGTCGGGCACCGACACCACGGACTCCCAGCCGCCCGCGTCCGCCGTGGGCAGGTCCAGCACCTTCACCGGCTGGTGCCCGGCCACGCCGTCCCAGCGGTACAGGGCGTAGGGCGCGCTGTTGTCCTCGGCCGCCCAGGACCCGGCGACGATCAGGTACTGCCCCTTGTCGTTCCGGCGCAGGTCACGCACCGAGAGCCCGCCGAGGTCCAGCTCGACCGGGGTGCCGAAGGCCGCCTTCGTGCCCCGGACCACCTGGTCCATGTTGGTCACCGGCACGATCAGCGCCTTCCCGCCATTGGCCGGCGGCACCAGCGGGGCGCGGAAGCCGACGTAGGCGGTGGTGGTGGAGCCGGGCGCGAACTCCAGGCCCTCCACGTTGAAGCCGTCCACCTGCTTGGGGGTCTGGCCGTCGGCGGTGGCGGCCGCGAAGCCGTACCGGTTGCCGTTGGCCTTGTCCCAGGCCACCAGGTCGTCGCGCAGCTTGTGCCCGGCGCTGCCGAAGGCCACCGAAGTGCCGGCGCCGGAGCCGGAGAGGGTGGTGGTGAAGACCGTGTTGCGGTCCGCCTTGTAGACGCCGTCCTTGTTGTTGCCGAGCGAGCCGGTCCAGTACACGGTGTTCCCGACCCGGGCGCCGCCCTCGATGTCGACCTCCTTGGAGGCACCCAGCGCGGAGGACAGGTCCCAGCTCCGTACCGGGGCGCCCGAGGCCGAACCGTCGTACAGGCGCAGGGTGTTGTCCTCGTCGTTGGCCACCAGGACGTAGCCGTCCCCCGCGTCCACGGCGGCGGAGGCGTCCGAGGCGCCGGTGAGGTAGCGGGCGTCGGCCGAGCGCTGGACGGCGGGGGAGGCCGCGTAGTGCAGGGTCGTGGTGGCGGACTTGCCGTCGGCGCCGGTCACCTTCAGCGTGAGGTCGGCGTATCCCTGGGCGCGGGCGGTCACCGCGACCGTACGGCTGCCGCCGGTGCCGGTGACCCGGACGTCCCCGGTGCCCGCCACCGTGCTCCGGCTGCTCTTGGACGCCGTCACCGTCAGCCCCGACGCGTCCGCGCCGCTCTGCGCGACGGTCACGGTGACCACCGGGTCGCCGGTCGCGCCGACCGCGCCGGAGAGGTAGGCGGCCGACAGCTTGATCGTGGGGGTGCCGGTGGACGCCGCGTGCACCGTGGTGGCCGGGCCGAGCACCGCCAGCAGGGCGACGGCGGTGGCGGTGGGGAGGAGACGGGAGAGGGGAGGGCGCACGGTCACTGCCTTTCGACGACGACGCATCCGGTCCGGGCGGCCCGCATGCCGGTGAGAAGGCTCGGGCCGCCCGGCCAACGGCAGGCGTCCACCACGGGTATCCCCGGCGAACACCGCCCGACACCTGACGTGCCGTTCTCCGCGCTTCCCTGTCGTCCCTTACCCGGACTTTCCCGGCGACCCGTACTGTTCACCGGGTGAGCACTCTCCGACGCGCCCGGTACCAGTTCAAGGCGCACCCCCTCACACTCGACGCGGTCATCGCGGCCGCCGTCCTGCTGTGCATGATCAGCAGCGCCTTCGCCGCCCCGGACGGCGACCACGGTGTGGACTGGGGCGCCCGCCCGCCCAACACGCTGAGCCTGCTGCTGATGGTGCTGGCCGCCGCCGCCCTCGTCCTGCGCCGCCGCTCCGCGCTCGCCGTACTGGCCGCCACCGGCACCTTCGCGCTGATCGAGTGCGTCACCGGCGATCCGCGCGCCCCCGTGGCGATGGCCGCCGTCATCGCCCTTTACACCGTCGCCTCCACCACCGACCGGGCCACCACCTGGCGGGTCGGACTGCTCACCATGACCGTGCTGACGGTGGCCGCCATGGCCGCCGGACCGCTGCCCTGGTACGCGCAGGAGAACATCGCGCTGGTCGCCTGGACCGGCATCGGCGCCACCGCGGGCGACGCCGTCCGCAGCCACCGCGCCTACGTGCGGGCCATCCGCGAGCGTGCCGAACGCGCCGAACGCACCCGTGAGGAGGAGGCCCGGCGCCGGGTCGCCGAGGAACGGCTGCGCATCGCCCGCGAACTGCACGACGTGGTCGCCCACCACATCGCCCTGGTCAACGTGCAGGCCGGCGTCGTCGCCCACGTCATGGACCGGCGCCCCGACCAGGCCAAGGAGGCCCTCGCCCACGTCCGCGAGGCCAGCCGCTCCGCGCTGGACGAACTGCGCGCCACGGTCGGCCTGCTCCGCCAGTCCGACGACCCCGCCGCGCCCACCGAACCCGCCTCGGGGCTCGGCCGCCTCGACGAACTCGCCGGCACCTTCCGCAACGCCGGACTGCCGGTCCAGGTGGCCCGCGCCGACCAGGACACCGAACTCCCCGCCGCCGTCGACCTGGCCGCCTACCGGATCGTCCAGGAAGCCCTCACCAACGCCCAGAAGCACGCCGGCACCGGCGCCAAGGCCGAGGTCAGCGTCGTACGGGTCGGACCGAACATCGAGGTCAGCGTGCTGGACGACGGCGCCGGGGCGTCGGCCGAGACCGGCACCGGCGGCGGGCACGGGCTGCTCGGCATGCGCGAGCGGGTCACCGCGCTCGGCGGCACCCTCACCACCGGACCCCGCTACGGCGGCGGCTTCCGCGTCCATGCCATCCTGCCGGTCCAGACCCGTGCCGGGGCCGAGAGGAAGCCCGTATGACCATCCGTGTCCTGCTCGCCGACGACCAGGCGCTGCTGCGCAGCGCGTTCCGGGTGCTGGTCGACTCCGAGCCCGGCATGGCCGTGGTGGGCGAGGCGTCCGACGGCGCCGAGGCGGTCCGGCTGGCCAAGGAGTGCGCCGCCGACGTCGTCCTGATGGACATCAGGATGCCCGGCACCGACGGCCTCGCCGCCACCCGCATGATCGGCGCCGACCCGGCCCTGGCCCACGTCCGCGTGGTCATCCTGACCACCTTCGAGGTCGACGACTACGTGGTACGGGCGCTGCGCGCGGGCGCCTCCGGGTTCCTCGGCAAGGGCAGCGAGCCGGAGGAACTGCTCGCCGCGATCCGCCTCGCCGCGAGCGGCGAGGCGCTGCTGTCCCCGGCCGCCACCAAGGGCCTGATCGCCCGCTTCCTCGCCCAGTCCGACGCCCCCGCCCCCGACCCGGCCAGGCTGGCCAGGCTCGACGCGCTCACCGTCCGGGAGCGCGAGGTGCTCGTGCTGGTGGCCGGCGGGCACTCCAACGACGAGATCGCCGAGCGTCTGGAGGTCAGCCCGCTCACCGTGAAGACGCACGTCAACCGGGCCATGGCCAAGCTGGGCGCCCGCGACCGGGCCCAGCTCGTCGTCATCGCCTACGAGTCGGGGCTGGTCCGCCCGAGGTCGGACTGACCCGCCGCCGCGCTACTGCGCGGGGAGTACCGGCCCGCCAGGGAAATGGACCAGGGGCCTACGGGTCGGGCCCCGGCGATGGACCAGGGTGTGAGGTGGGCGCACAGACGCGTCCCGCCGCAGCTTCTGCCGCTCACAGAAGAGAGACCCTGTCCCATGTCCTGGCTGTCCCGTTTCAGCCTCGCGCAACGGGCCCTGATCGGCCTGATGTCGCTCATCGCGCTGGTCTTCGGCCTGATCGCGATACCCCAGATCAAGCAGCAACTGCTGCCCACCATCGACCTGCCCATGGTCTCGGTGATCGCCCCCTACCAGGGCGCCTCGCCCGACGTGGTGGAGAAGCAGGTCATCGAGCCGATCGAGGACAGCCTCCAGGGCGTCGACGGCGTCACCTCGGTCACCTCCACCGCCAGCGAGGGCAACGCCGTGATCATGGCGTCCTTCGACTACGGCAACGACACCAAGCGGCTCGTGACCGACGTCCAGCAGGCCGTCAACCGCGCCCGCGCCCAGCTCCCGGACACCGTCGACCCCCAGGTCGTCTCCGGCTCCACCGACGACATGCCGACCGTGGTGCTCGCCGCGTCCTCCGGCACCGACCAGCAGGCGCTGGCCGACAAGCTGGACCGTACGGTGGTCCCGGCGCTCAAGGACATCGACGGTGTCGGCCGGGTCCAGGTCATGGGCGTGCGCGACCTCCAGGTCGCCGTCACCCCGGACGACGCCAAGCTCGCCAAGGCGGGTCTCAGCCCGGCCGCGCTCATCCCGGCGCTCCAGGCGGGCGGCGCGTCCGTCCCGGCCGGCTCCTTCGACGAGAACGGCGCCAACCGCACCGTCCAGGTCGGTGGCGGCTTCACCTCGCTGGACCAGATCAAGGACCTGCGCGTCGCGGGCCGGGGCGGGGCCAAGCCCGTACGCCTGGCCGACGTGGCGACCGTCGCGGAGCGGCCGGCCCCGGCCGACTCGCTGACCCGTACGGACGGCAGGCCCAGCCTCGCGGTCAACGTCACCATGGACCACGACGGCAGCGCGGTCGCCATCTCCGACGCGGTCCAGGACCAGCTCCCGAAGCTCCGGGCCGACCTCGGCAAGGACGCGAAGCTCACGGTCGTCAGCGACCAGGGGCCCGAGGTGTCCAAGGCCATCGACGGCCTGACCACCGAGGGCGCGCTCGGCCTGCTGTTCGCCGTGCTGATCATCCTGGTCTTCCTGGCCTCGGTCCGCTCCACGCTGGTCACCGCCGTCTCCATCCCGCTCTCCGTGGTGCTGGCGCTGCTGGTGCTGTGGACGCGCGGTCTGTCGCTGAACATGCTCACGCTGGGCGCGCTGACCATCGCCATCGGCCGGGTCGTGGACGACTCGATCGTGGTGCTGGAGAACATCAAGCGGCACCTCGGCTACGGCGAGGAGCGCAAGGAGGCCATCCTCGGCGCCGTCCGCGAGGTGGCCGGCGCGGTCACCTCCTCCACCCTCACCACGGTCGCCGTCTTCCTGCCGATCGGCCTGGTCGGCGGCATGGTGGGCGCCCTGTTCGGCTCCTTCAGCATCACCGTGACGGCCGCCCTGCTGGCCTCGCTGCTGGTGTCGCTGACCGTGGTGCCGGTGCTGTCCTACTGGTTCCTGCGCGCCCCCAAGGGCACCCCTGAGGACGCCGAGGAGGCCCGCCGCCGGGCCGAGGAGAAGGAGGCGAACAGCCGCCTCCAGCGCCTCTACGTGCCCGTACTGCGGTTCGCCACCCGGCGCCGGGTGGTCAGCCTGCTGATCGCGGTCGTCGTGCTGTTCGGCACCTTCGGGATGGCCGGCCTGCTGAAGACCAACTTCTTCGACCAGGGCGACCAGCAGGTCCTCACCGTCAAGCAGAAGCTGAAGCCCGGCACCAGCCTCGCCGCGACCGACGCGCAGGCCCGGCGGGTGGAGAAGGTGCTCGGCGGGATCGACGGCATCAAGGACTACCAGGTCACCGTCGGCTCGTCCGGCTTCATGGCCGCCTTCGGCGGCGGCACCGACACCAACCAGGCGTCGTACCAGATCATGCTGAAGGACTCCGGCTCCGCCGCCGACGTGCAGCGGCAGCTGGAGGACGGGCTGAAGAAGCTGGACGGCGCGGGCACGACCACCGTCTCGGCGGGCGCGGCCTTCGGCAACCAGGACCTCAGCGTCGTGGTCAAGGCCGCCGACCCCGCGACCCTCCGGACGGCGGCCGAGAAGGTGCGCTCCACCGTGGCCGGCCTGGACGACGTCACCGACGTCACCAGCGACCTCGCGCAGAGCGTGCCGCGGATCTCGGTACGCGCCAACGCCGAGGCGGCCGCGGCCGGGTTCGACGACCAGAAGCTCGGCGCGGCGGTCGCGCAGTCGGTGCGCGGCGTCCCGGCGGGCAAGGCGGTCCTGGACGACACCGAGCGCGACGTCGTCGTACGCTCCGCCCACCCGGCCGCCACCCTGGCCCAGCTCAAGGGCCTGCGGCTCGGCGCGGTGAAGCTCGGTGACATCGCCACCGTGAAGCTGGTCGACGGGCCGGTGTCGATGACCCGGATCGACGGTCAGCGCGCGGCGACCGTCACGGCCAAGCCGACCGGGGACAACACCGGCGCGGTCAGCGCCCAGCTCCAGTCGAAGATCAAGGACCTGAAGCTCCCGGCGGGCGCCACGGCCGAGATCGGCGGGGTCTCCTCCGACCAGGACGACGCCTTCAAGAACCTGGGTCTGGCCATGCTGGCGGCCATCGCCATCGTGTTCATGCTGCTGGTGGCGACGTTCCGCTCGCTGGTCCAGCCGCTGATCCTGCTGGTCTCCATCCCGTTCGCGGCGACCGGCGCGATCGGCCTGCTCATCCTCACCGGCACCCCGATGGGTGTCCCGGCGATGATCGGCATGCTGATGCTCATCGGCATCGTGGTGACCAACGCGATCGTGCTGATCGACCTGATCAACCAGTACCGCTCGCAGGGGTACGGGGTCGTGGAAGCCGTCGTGGAGGGCGGCCGCCACCGGCTCCGCCCGATCCTCATGACCGCCCTGGCGACGATCTTCGCCCTCCTCCCGATGGCCCTCGGTGTCACCGGCGAGGGCGGCTTCATCGCCCAGCCCCTCGCGGTCGTGGTGATCGGCGGCCTGATCACGTCGACCCTCCTGACCCTCCTCCTCGTCCCCACCCTCTACACACTGGTGGAACTGCGAAAGGAACGCCGAGCGGCCAAGAAGGCGGCGAAGCGGGAGCCGGAGCAGGAACCGGCCAACTCGGACGAGCCGGAGACGGCCGGAGTCTGACCGCCACCGCACGGGCAGAGGCCCGTCGGACACCCCTCAAGGTGTCCGACGGGCCTCCGTCGTACGCAGGTGCCGTTACGGCAGCGCCAGCATCCGTTCCAGGGCCAGCTTGGCGAATGCCTCCGTCTCGGGGTCCACCTCGATGCGGTTGACCAGGGTGCCCTCGGCGAGGGACTCCAGGGTCCAGACGAGGTGGGGGAGGTCGATGCGGTTCATGGTGGAGCAGAAGCAGACCGTCTTGTCGAGGAAGACGATCTCCTTGCCCTCGGGCGCGAACCGGTTCGCCAGCCGCCGCACGAGGTTCAGCTCGGTGCCGATGGCCCACTTGGAGCCGGCCGGAGCCGCCTCCAGCGTCTTGATGATGTACTCCGTCGAGCCGACGTAGTCCGCCGCGGCCACGACCTCGTGCCGGCACTCGGGGTGCACCAGGACGTTGACGCCCGGCACCCGCTCCCGCACGTCCTCGACCGACTCCAGGCTGAAGCGCCCGTGCACGGAGCAGTGCCCGCGCCACAGGATCATCTTCGCGTCCCGGAGCTGCTCGGCGGTGAGCCCGCCGTTCGGCTTGTGCGGGTTGTAGAGGACGCAGTCCTCCAGGGACATCCCCATGTCCCGGACGGCGGTGTTGCGCCCGAGGTGCTGGTCGGGCAGGAACAGCACCTTCTCGCCCTGCTGGAACGCCCACTCCAGCGCCCGCTCGGCGTTGGAGGAGGTGCAGATGGTGCCACCGTGCTTGCCGGTGAACGCCTTGATGTCCGCGGAGGAGTTCATGTACGACACCGGCACGACCTGCTCGGCGACGCCCGCCTCGGTCAGTACGTCCCAGCACTCCGCGACCTGCTCGGCCGTGGCCATGTCGGCCATCGAGCAGCCGGCCGCGAGGTCCGGCAGGACGACCTTCTGGTCGTCGGTGGTGAGGATGTCCGCCGACTCGGCCATGAAGTGCACACCGCAGAACACGATGTACTCGGCGTCCGGGCGGGCGGCCGCGTCACGGGCCAGCTTGAAGGAGTCACCGGTGACGTCCGCGAACTGGATGACCTCGTCCCGCTGGTAGTGGTGGCCGAGGACGAAGACCTTGCTGCCGAGCTTCTCCTTGGCCGCGCGGGCACGCGCCACGAGATCCGGGTCGGACGGGTCGGGCAGGTCGCCGGGGCATTCGACGCCCCGCTCGCTCCTCGGGTCGGCCCCGCGGCCGAGCAGCAGCAGGGCGAGCGGAGACGGCTGTACGTCGAGCTGCGGGGTCTGGGCGGTGGTCACGGCACCTACCCTTTCTACTTTTCGTCTAACTGACGTTATCTATGATAACCGCTTCACGTCACTTTGACGATGGCGATAGCGTCCATGTGACGTGAATCCCGGCCTCTCCGGCACCGGCCCGCTGCCCCCTCTTCCGCCCGTGTGCGAGCATGAAGAGAGAGCGAAACGCGGCCAGACGGTCCGCCCGGCCCGGAATGAATCGGCCGGCGCGCCGGTTGCACTGGTCGGAAAGCAGTCTCCGTACAACTTGGGAGAGATGTAGATGTCCGTATCGGACGAGACCAGCACCGTCACCGACGGCATCATCGTGACCGACGCCGCCGCGTCCAAGGTCAAGGCGCTGCTCGACCAGGAAGGCCGGGACGACCTCGCCCTGCGGGTCGCCGTCCAGCCCGGCGGCTGCTCCGGTCTGCGCTACCAGCTCTTCTTCGACGAGCGCTCGCTCGACGGCGACGTCGTGAAGGACTTCGACGGTGTCAAGGTCGTCACCGACCGCATGAGCGCCCCGTACCTGGGCGGCGCCACCATCGACTTCGTGGACACGATCGAGAAGCAGGGCTTCACGATCGACAACCCGAACGCCACCGGCTCCTGCGCCTGCGGCGACTCCTTCAGCTAAAGCCGGCCCCACAGCCGCGACACGACGGCGGCGGCCCCTCCTGGTGAGGGGCCGCCGTCGTCGTCGTCGTGCGGAGGTGTCAGTGCGGCAGCAGGCTCTGCTCCGCCTTCGGCACCCGGCCGCCGTCGCCGCCGACCACCGCGCGGCCGGCGAGCGGGGCGTCCAGCGAGACGGTCCGGGCGTACTCCTTGCCCAGCGCGACGCAGTTGCCCGGCCGGCGCTTCTCGGCGACCGTGACCGTCACCCGGCCCGCGCTCTCCCGGGCAAAGGCGCGGTACTCGGCACACACCCCGCCCATGAAGCGCACGGTCAGCTCCCGGCCCTCGGCGCGGTACCCCTGCACCGTCACCCCGTGCTCCTTCGGCGCCACGGAAGAAGAGGGGGCGGGGGAAGTGGGGGAGGCGATGTACTTCGGGTCGACCGCCGGGTGCGCCACCGTGAAGCCGCCCCGGGCCGTCGAGCCGCGCACCTCGAACAGCCAGGACGGTACGAGGGCCTGGCGGCCGTCCACCGACTGCGCGGCCAGCCCGAACACCGCCTTCTCGACCGTCACCGCGTCACCCTTCGGCGCGGCGGGGGAGCCGGTGGCGGCGCCGCACGGCTGCTCCAGCCGGTCCTTCAGCGGCACCGGGCTCGCACACCCGCCGATGCCCATCCGGTGCTCCGGCGCGGGCCGCTCGTTCATCAGCTTCACCGTGTCGGCCGCGCCCAGCACGGGGTACGTGTCGCCCTTGGTGAGCCGCGCGAGCATGCCGTGGCCGCCGACGATCGCGCCCTTCTCGTCCACGGTCAGGCCGGTCGCCCAGCCGTAGGTGGGCAGGCCGTCCACCAACGGGTCGGCGTTCACCACCCGCCGGCCGCCCATGACCTGGCTCGCGTCGAGCTTCGCGTCGTCCTGTCCGAGCGCCTTCAGCACCGGCCGAGCCACCCGCTCGGCCTCCGCCGTGCCGACCGGCTCGTCCGCCGGGGCGGCCGGGTCCTGCGAACAGACGGTGATCTTGCGGCAGTTGTCGGTACCGGGCGCGTAGCGGGCGTAGGACCAGTCGGCGCCGGTGACCCGCAGCACGGGCCCGCCCTCCCGCTCTCCGGCCCGCCAGCCGTTCCCGTCGGCCACGGGGGTACCTTCGATCCCCAACGCCTCGGCCAGCCGGGCGACTTCGGCCTTGCCGGCCTTGTCGCCCGCGAGCTGGACGGGGGCGGAGCCGGGGCCGTCGGGGAGGTCGCCCTTGACGACGTAATGGACGTCGCCGCTCGGGTCGGGCTCACCGACGGCGATGCCGGGCGTGCCGCTGCCGGTGGCACTGTCCAGGGCGAGCGGTGGCGGAGCACCGTTGCTTCCGGCCGCCTTCTCATCGGCCCCGGCCCCGGCACCGGACGCCAGCCAGGCACCTCCGCCACCGACGAGCAGGACAGCGGCGGCGACGGAGGCGATGATCGCGGCGGTACGGGGGCGTCCGGCAGGCGCGGGAGGGGTCTCCTCACCCGCCTCGGGGTCGGCAGCTTCGACAGTCTCCGAGGTGGTGGCGGGTTCCTCCGCCGATGCCGATGCCGATGCCGATGCCGATGCCGACGCTGACTCCGGCTTCGACTCCGGCTCGGCTTCCGGCCGGTCCTCGTTCTCGGGTCGCTCCGTGGTCACCGCATCGCTCCTCGCTGCTCGTGCCCCGCGTCTCCCGCGCGGGGGACGGCGGTGGGACGTGCGAGGGGAGCGCGCGGTTCCCTTCCGCGCGCCCGGCGGAGAACCCCGGCGGACCGCCGGAGGCGGCCTCAGTCCCCGTACTCGGACATCCCGTCCACCAGCCGAGCGGAGCGACTCGGCACTCGGACCCCGTGGATCAGCGAGGGCGGGACCGGGCGGGTGGCCGGGTGCTCGGGCGGGGCCCAGTGCGGGGCCATACGGGCACAGTCGCCGCGCAGCGCGGGGAGGTCCACTTCGAGGTCGTCGGGCCTGAGGTTCGTCATGAGCGCACCGTAAGCACGGCGGGGCCGGTGAAGAAAGATCTACTATCGGGTAGTTTTCCCCGCTTCAGCGGTTGCCCGATTACGGGTAGCGTGAACTGTCAGCTCCCCCTCCCGCCAGGAGAACGCCTGCCGTGCGCATCGCAGTCACCGGCTCCATCGCCACCGACCACCTCATGACCTTCCCCGGCCGCTTCGCCGACCAGTTCGTAGCGGACCAACTGCACACGGTCTCGCTCTCCTTCCTCGTCGACAACCTGGACGTGCGCCGGGGCGGCGTGGGCGCCAACATCGCCTTCGGCATGGGCCAGCTGGGCACCCGCCCGGTCCTCGTCGGCGCGGCCGGCTTCGACTTCGACGAGTACCGCTCGTGGCTCGACCGCCACGGCGTGGACACCGAGTCGGTCCGTATCTCGGAGACCCTGCACACCGCCCGCTTCGTGTGCACCACCGACTCCGACCACAACCAGATCGGCTCCTTCTACACCGGCGCCATGAGCGAGGCCCGGCTGATCGAGCTGAAGACGGTCGCGGACCGCGTCGGCGGCCTGGACCTCGTGCTGATCGGCGCGGACGACCCGGAGGGCATGCTCCGGCACACCGAGGAGTGCCGCTCCCGGTCCATCCCGTTCGCCGCGGACTTCTCCCAGCAGATCGCCCGTATGGAGGGCGAGGAGATCCGGATACTGCTGGACGGCGCGACCTACCTGTTCTCCAACGAGTACGAGAAGGGGCTCATCGAGTCCAAGACCGGCTGGAGCGACGAGCAGATCCTCGCGAAGGTCGGGCACCGGGTGACGACGCTCGGCGCGCGGGGTGTACGGATCGAGCGGGTCGGTGAGGACCCGATCGAGGTCGGGTGCCCGGATGAGGAGCGCAAGGCCGATCCCACGGGTGTCGGCGACGCCTTCCGCGCCGGGTTCCTCTCCGGGCTTGCCTGGGGGGTCTCGCTGGAGCGGGCGGCGCAGGTCGGCTGCATGCTGGCGACTCTCGTCATCGAGACGGTGGGTACGCAGGAGTACCAGCTTCGGCGGGCGCACTTCATGGACCGGTTCACCAAGGCGTACGGCGAGGATGCGGCCGCCGAGGTTCGTGAGTACCTGAGCTGACTCCCAGCCTGACGGGTCCGTGGTTCGCTGCGGGCCCGTTGTGGCTGGTCGCGCCCACGCGGCGGGGCCGCAAATTCAGTACAGCCCCGCGCCCCTCATTTCCGCGAGCCCTTCTTGTCAGCTCACCCGGCGGACGATGTAGGCACTGCCCCGCTCCGCCTTCTCCTCACCCACGTACTCCTGGCCCCGCATCTCGCACCACGCCGGGATGTCCAGGCGGGCCGCCTCGTCGTCGGAGAGGACGCGGACCGTGCCGCCCAGCGGGACCTCTCCGAACACCTTGGCCAGTTCGATCACCGGGATCGGGCAGCGTTTGCCGAGGGAGTCGACGACCAGTTCCGCCGCGCGTTGTTCCACCTGGGGCTCCGGAGCGCCGAGCTGCGAGCGGACCCCCGCCACCACGCCGGGCAGCACCTCCAGGAAACGGTCGACCTCCTCCGACGCCACGCCCAGCGGCAGCGACACGCGGACGTTGCCCTCGCTCAGTACGCCCATCGCCTTGAGCACATGGCTCGGGGTCAGGGTGCCGCTGGTGCAGGAGGAGCCGGAGGACACGGAGAAGCCGGCCCGGTCCAGCTCGGTCAGCAGCACCTCGCCGTCGACGTACAGGCAGGAGAAGGTGACGATCCCCGGCAGCCGCCGCTCCGGATCGCCCACCACCTCCACCTCCGGCACCAGCTGCGGCACCCGCGCCCGGATCCGCTCGGTCAGCGCCCGCAGCCGTACCGCCTCCGCGTCGGCCTCGGCCCGTACCGCCCGCAGCGCGGCCACCGAGGCCACGATCGCCGGGATGTTGCCGAAGCCGGAGACGCGGCCCGACTCCCGTTCCTCGCCCGGCCCCTGGGCCGCGAAGCGGACGCCCTTGCGCACCACCAGCAGGCCCACGCCCGAGGGGCCGCCCCACTTGTGCGCGCTGGCCGTCAGCAGCGACCAGCCCTCCGGCACCGGACCCCAGCCCAGCGACTGGGCCGCGTCCACCAGCAGCGGCACCCCGGCCGCCCGGCACGCCCCGGCCACCTCGGCCACCGGCTGCACGGTGCCCACCTCGTGGTTGGCCGACTGAAGACACGCCAGCGCGGTGTCCGGCCGCAGCGCCTCCGCGTACGCCGAGGAGTCCACCGCTCCCGTCCGGCTGACGCCCACTCGGGTGACGGCACCGCCCCCGGCCTCGAACGCGTCCGCCGAATGGAGGACCGAGGAATGTTCGACCGCTGACACGATCAGGTGACGTCCGACGCGCCGCCGCCCGGCCAACGCCCCCGCCACACCGTCCTGGACGGCCCGCGTCCCGGACGACGTGAACACCACCTCGTCCGCCCGGCACCCCACCGCCTCGGCCGCCGCCTCCCGGGCCGCGTCCAGCAGCATCCGCGCCCGCCGCCCCTCCCGGTACAACCGCCCGGGATCGGCCCACCCCTCATCCAGCGAAGCCAACAACGCCTGCCGCGCCACAGGATGAAGCGCACCACCAGAAGCAACATCGAAGAAAGCCACAGCCCAACGTTAGAACGAGGGATGCGTGTCCTTACCCCAAGGGGCGCGGGGAACCGCGCGCTCAGCCCAAGCGGCGCCGCACAAACCCCCAAACCGGAACAACCACGGCGATTGGCCCCCCACCAACACCCCTCAGAACGACCCGACGACGCGTATGCCCCCCTCCCCGCGAACTGTCGGAGACCGTCGGCTAGGGTTTGGTCCGCATAAACATCCAAACCCCTGCCCGACGCAGGGCGGCGACCGACCAGCGAGAAGGCCGCAGCCGACCGCGCGGGCGAGACTCTCGGGAAGGCGCTACGTGAGTCCCAACGGCTCCGACCTCCCCCTTCGCCCGAAAGGCGTGGGCGGTACCCCCAAGCCGCGGCGCGCGATGCGGCGGAAGCTGCTCCAGGCACTGACCGCGGGCCTGGTCCTTGCGACCGCGACCGGTTGCACATACAAGGACTTCCCCCGCCTCGGCATGCCCACCCCGACCACGGAAGAGGCTCCCCGCATCCTCTCCCTGTGGCAGGGCTCGTGGGCGGCCGCGCTCGCTACCGGCGTGCTGGTGTGGGGCCTGATCCTGTGGAGCGCCATGTTCCACCGGCGCAGCCGCACCAAGGTCGAGGTTCCGCCGCAGACGCGGTACAACATGCCCATCGAGGCGCTGTACACGGTGGTTCCGATCATCATCGTCTCGGTGCTCTTCTACTTCACCGCGCGGGACGAATCGAAGCTCCTCAGCCTGGAGAAGAAGCCGGACGTCACGGTCAACGTGGTCGGCTTCCAGTGGAGCTGGGGCTTCAACTACATCGAGAACGTGCCGGGTTCCACCGGTGACGCCAAGAAGGACCCGAACCTCGCGGCCATCCCCACGCGGTTCCTGGACCAGTTCCCGGCCAACGCCGGCGGCGTCTACGACGTCGGTACGCCGGGTACGCGGAACCCGCAGACCGGCAACCCCGGCCCGACGCTGTGGCTGCCCAAGGGCAAGACGGTCCGCTTCGTGCTGACCTCGCGCGACGTCATCCACGACTTCTGGGTCGTGCCCTTCCTGATGAAGCAGGACGTCGTCCCCGGCCACACCAACGCCTTCCAGGTGACTCCCAACAAGGAGGGCACCTTCATGGGCAAGTGCGCCGAGCTCTGCGGCGTCGACCACTCCCGGATGCTGTTCAACGTGAAGGTCGTCTCCCCCGAGCGGTACGAGCAGCACCTCAAGGACCTCGCCAAGAAGGGGCAGACCGGTTACATTCCCGCCGGCATCGCGCAGACGAGCCACGAGAAGAACCGGGAGACGAACAACCTGTGAGCATCCTCAATGAACCCCAGGGTGCCGGCGCGACCGAGGACTCGAACGACAACGAGTTGTTGATCCGGCGCAAGCAGCCCGGCAACGTCGTGATCAAGTGGCTGACGACCACTGACCACAAGACGATCGGCACGCTGTACCTGGCGACGTCGTTCGCGTTCTTCCTCATCGGTGGCGTGATGGCGCTGCTCATGCGTGCCGAGCTGGCGCGTCCGGGCATGCAGATCATCTCCAACGAGCAGTTCAACCAGGCGTTCACGATGCACGGCACCGTGATGCTGCTGATGTTCGCCACCCCGCTGTTCGCCGGTTTCGCGAACTGGATCATGCCGCTGCAGATCGGCGCGCCCGATGTGGCGTTCCCGCGGCTGAACATGTTCGCCTACTGGCTCTACCTGTTCGGCTCGACCATCGCCGTGGGTGGCTTCCTCACCCCGCAGGGCGCGGCCGACTTCGGCTGGTTCGCCTACTCCCCGCTCTCGGACGCGGTCCGGTCCCCGGGTATCGGCGCCGACATGTGGATCATGGGTCTGGCCTTCTCCGGCTTCGGCACGATCCTCGGCTCGGTCAACTTCATCACCACCATCATCTGCATGCGCGCTCCGGGCATGACGATGTTCCGCATGCCGATCTTCGTGTGGAACGTGCTGCTGACCGGTGTGCTGGTCCTGCTGGCCTTCCCGGTGCTGGCCGCCGCGCTGTTCGCCCTGGAGGCGGACCGCAAGTTCGGTGCGCATGTGTTCGACGCCGCCAATGGCGGGGCCCTGCTGTGGCAACACCTCTTCTGGTTCTTCGGCCATCCAGAGGTGTACATCATCGCGCTGCCGTTCTTCGGCATCATCTCCGAGATCATCCCGGTGTTCTCGCGCAAGCCGATGTTCGGCTACATGGGCCTCATCGCGGCCACGATCGGCATCGCCGGTCTGTCCGTGACCGTGTGGGCGCACCACATGTACGTCACCGGCGGTGTGCTGCTGCCGTTCTTCTCCTTCATGACGTTCCTCATCGCGGTCCCGACCGGGGTGAAGTTCTTCAACTGGATCGGCACGATGTGGAAGGGCTCGCTGTCCTTCGAGACACCGATGCTCTGGACGACCGGCTTCCTGATCACCTTCGTCTTCGGTGGTCTGACCGGTGTCATCCTGGCCTCGCCGCCGATGGACTTCCACGTCTCGGACTCGTACTTCGTGGTGGCGCACTTCCACTACGTGGTGTTCGGCACCGTGGTGTTCGCGATGTTCGCCGGCTTCCACTTCTGGTGGCCGAAGTTCACCGGCAAGATGCTGGACGAGCGGCTCGGCAAGATCACCTTCTGGACGCTGTTCATCGGCTTCCACGGCACCTTCCTGGTCCAGCACTGGCTGGGCGCCGAGGGCATGCCGCGCCGGTACGCCGACTACCTGGCGGCCGACGGGTTCACCGCGCTGAACACGGTCTCCACGATCGCCTCGTTCCTGCTCGGCCTGTCGATCCTGCCGTTCCTCTACAACGTGTGGAAGACCGCCAAGTACGGCAAGCCCGTCGAGGTGGACGACCCGTGGGGCTACGGCCGCTCGCTGGAGTGGGCGACCTCCTGCCCGCCGCCGCGCCACAACTTCCTCACCCTGCCGCGGATTCGCAGCGAATCCCCGGCGTTCGACCTGCACCACCCCGAGATCGCCGCGCTGGAGCAGCTTGAGCACGCCGGTCACGGCGCCGCCATCGCGGGTAGCAAGGAGGCCGGCAAGTGAAGATCCAGGGCCGGATGTTCATCTGGCTGAGCGCCTTCGTCCTGATCATGGCCGTCGTGTACGGCGTGTGGTCGAAGGAGCCGGCCGGCACCACGGCGCTCTTCCTGGCCTTCGGCCTGTGCATCATGATCGGCTTCTACCTGGGCTTCACCGCCCGGCGGGTCGACGCGGGCGCGCAGGACGACAAGGAGGCCGACGTCGCGGACGGCGCGGGCGAGCTGGGCTTCTTCAGCCCGCACAGCTGGCAGCCGCTGTCCCTGGCGGTCGGCGGCGCGCTGGCCTTCCTCGGCATCGCGGTCGGCTGGTGGCTGCTGTACTTCGCGGCACCCCTGATCGCCATCGGCCTCTTCGGCTGGGTGTTCGAGTACTACCGCGGTGAGAACCGCACCCAGTAACACCCCCGGCGCCACGGCGCAGGGCACGGCGGGAGCCCGGACACTCCATCAGGAGGGTCCGGGCTTCCGCCTTTGCCACAGGCCGTTTGCCGCAGTGTCCGTCCCTCATACGGGTTACGTGCCGAGCCAGTGGAGTCTTCATCTCATAGCGTGATCATATGAATCACACTGCGCGGACCCGCACCGTGGTCAGCTCCGCCATGCTGGTCGCCGCCCTCGGCGCGGGCGTCACCGGCTGCGGCTCGGACGGCAATGCACTGTCGTCCACGCCGTACGACGCGGCCGACCAGATCGTCTTCAACGCGCCCACCGGCAAGGCGAAGCAGGCCGATCCGGACAAGCCCCTGGAGGTCACCCTCAAGAGTGGCGAGGGCCGGATCACCGACGTCACCGCCACGGACGCCACAGGGCGCTATGTGGCGGGCGAACTCGCCGCCGACGGCGGGCGCTGGCACAGCACCTCCCCGCTGGCCGCCAACGCCCATTACACGGTCCGCGTGAGCACCGAGGACGACGACGGCGCCCCCGGCCGCAAGGTCCTGGACTTCGACACCACCAAGACGGTGAGCAAGAAGACCCTGGGCGTCACCTTCGGGCCCGAGGCGGGGGAGTACGGCGTCGGACAGCCCGTCGTCGCCAACCTCGACCAGCCCGTCAAGGACAAGGCCCAGCGTGCCGTGGTGGAGAGCGGGCTGCGGGTGGACTCCGTACCGGCCGTGCAGGGTTCCTGGTACTGGGTCAGCGACAAGGAGCTCCACTACCGGCCCAAGGAGTACTGGCCCGCCCACGCCACCGTCCAGGTGCACAGCAATCTCGACGGGATCAAGATCACCGACCAGCTGCGCGGTGGCAAGAGCAAAGACCTGAAGATCACCATCGGGGACAAGGTGGAGGCCATCACCGACGCCGCCACCCACCAGCTCACGTTCTACAAGAACGGTGAGGTGATCAACACCATCCCGGTCACCACCGGCAAGCCCGGCTTCGAGACCCGGAACGGCGTCAAGGTGGTCCTGGAGAAGCAGTACTTCGTACGGATGCGCGGCACCACCGTCGGCATCGCCGAGGGCAGCTCCGACTCGTACGACCTGCCGGTGTACTACGCCACCCGCGTCACCTGGTCGGGTGAGTACGTGCACGCCGCGCCCTGGTCGGTGGGCTCCCAGGGCTACGCCAACGTCAGCCACGGCTGCACCGGCATGAGCACCGGGAACGCCGAGTGGTTCTTCGACCACGTCCGGGCCGGCGACGTCGTCAAGGTCGTCAACTCCGGCGGCCACGCCATGGAGGACTTCGGCAACGGCTTCGGCGACTGGAACCTGGACTGGAAGAAGTGGGGCACCGGCAGCGCCCTGAGCGGGGCCGCCCAGAACGGTTCGGCGCCCAGGGACTCCGTACGCCTGCGCCCCGCCGCCGCATGACGCTCCGGGGTGCGGGAGCCGGACGGGTCCCCGCACCCCCTCAGCGGGCCGTTCTAGGCGTTCTGGAGGCGCTTGCGGCGCAGCAGGGAGGCCAGGGTCTCCGCGAACTCCATCGGGTCGACCGGCAGCGTGACCGCCGCGTCGGCCCGGCTCCAGGTCGCCAGCCAGGCGTCCTGGGGACGGCCCATCAGCAGCAACACCGGGGGCGCGCCGAAGACTTCGTCCTTGATCTGGCGGCACACGCCCATGCCGCCCATGGGCACCGCCTCGCCGTCCAGCACACAGACGTCGATGCCGCCCCGGTCCACCTCACGCACCACGGCCTCGGGCGTGGCGCATTCGACGAACTCCACCAGCGGCACGTCCGGAGCCGGCCGCCGGCCGGTGGCGAGCCGTACCTGTTCACGGGTGTTGGAGTCGTCGCTGTACACCAGCACAGTGGCGGTCGGCTGCATGCTTCCTCCGGGACGTCGGCGTCTTACGGACGGGCCATCGTGGGCCGGATGCTACTCCCTGGGACAGCACGTCAACACCGGTACGACAGGCGAAGACACTCCGAACGGCACCCCCGGAGTGAGGGCGAGATAAGCGACCGACATAATGTCGGTCGTGGCGACAGCAACGACAGTAGATACCGGGCACGCGCACCCGTCGGTCAACCGGCCGAACCTCACCAGCGTCGGAACCATCATTTGGCTGAGTTCCGAGCTGATGTTCTTCGCGGCCCTCTTCGCGATGTACTTCACCGCTCGATCGGTGACCGGACTGGATCACTGGAAGGAGATGGCGCACGCGCTGAATGTGCCCTTCTCCGCGACGAACACCACGATCCTGGTGCTCTCCTCCCTGACCTGCCAGCTCGGCGTGTTCGCCGCCGAGCGCGGGGACGTGAAGAAGCTCCGCGGATGGTTCATCGTCACCTTCGTGATGGGTGCGATCTTCATCGGCGGACAGATCTTCGAGTACACGGAACTGGTGAAGAAGGACGGCATCTCGCTGTCCTCCGACGTCTACGGCTCCGTGTTCTACCTGACCACCGGCTTCCACGGCCTGCACGTGACGGGCGGACTCATCGCCTTCCTGCTGGTCCTCGGCCGCACCTACGCGGCCAAGAGGTTCACTCACGAGCAGGCGACCGCCGCCATCGTCGTGTCCTACTACTGGCACTTCGTCGATGTGGTCTGGATCGGCCTCTTCGCCACGATCTACTTGATCAAGTAGCGGGCACCACCCGCACATCCAGAAGCACCGACGCAGAAGATCCTGACACCGGGGTAATCCGTGAAAAAGCTCTCCGCACGACGACGCCATCCGCTGGCGGCGGTCGTCGTCCTACTTCTCGCGCTGGCGGCCACTGGGGGGCTGTACGCCGCGTTCGCGCCCGCGAGCAAGGCGCAGGCCGATGAAACCTCCCAGTCCCTGACCATCAAGGAGGGCCAGAAGCTCTACTCGGTGGGCTGCGCAAGCTGCCACGGCACCGGTGGCCAGGGAACCTCCGACGGCCCGAGCCTGGTCGGCGTAGGCGCCGCCGCGGTCGACTTCCAGGTCGGCACCGGCCGGATGCCCGCCTCCAGCTCGCAGATGGCCCAGATCCCGGCCAAGAAGCCGATCTACACCCAGGCCCAGATCGACCAGCTCGCCGCGTACGTCGCGTCGCTGGGCGCCGGCCCGAACGTGCCGACCAAGGAGCAGTACTCCAAGGACGGCGCGGACATCGCCCGCGGTGGTGAGCTGTTCCGCACCAACTGCGCGCAGTGCCACAACTTCACCGGCAAGGGTGGTGCCCTCACCAAGGGCAAGTACGCGCCGAGCCTCGAGGACGTCGCGCCCAAGCACATCTACGAGGCCATGCAGACCGGCCCGCAGAACATGCCGTCCTTCCCCGACACCACCATGACGGAGAAGAACAAGAAGGACATCATCGCGTACCTGAACGCGGTCAACAGCAGCGAGACCGAGAACCCCGGCGGCCTTGAGCTGGGCGGACTCGGCCCGGTCAGTGAGGGCCTGTTCGCCTGGATCTTCGGCCTCGGCGCGCTGATCGCGGTCGCCGTCTGGGTCGCCGCTCGGACCGCAAAGGCCAAGAAGTCATGAGTAGCCAAGACATTCCAGAAGAGAACCTGCCCGCCGCGCAGGACCACGCGCACGGCTCGGTGAGCGTCGCGGACGAAGAGACCCCGTTCGCCGATCCGGGCATGCCGCCGCACGAGCACCGTGCGCAGGACATCGACGAGCGGGCCGCCAAGCGGTCCGAGCGCGCGGTGGCCCTGCTGTTCACGATCTCGATGCTGGCCACCCTCGGCTTCATCGCGTCGTACGTGACGATCCCGCACGACAAGTCGATCTTCGTCTTCCCGATCGGTCACATCAGCGCGCTCAACTTCGCGCTGGGCCTGACCCTCGGTGTGGCGCTGTTCTGCATCGGCGCGGGCGCCGTCCACTGGGCGCGCACCCTGATGTCCGACGTCGAGATGGTGGCCGAGCGTCACCCGATCGCGGCGGAGCCCTCGGTCCGCGCCCAGGTCTTCGACGACTTCCGTCAGGGAGCCGCCGAGTCCGGCATCGGCCGTCGCAAGCTGATCCGCAACACGATGTTCGGCGCGCTCGCCCTGGTGCCGCTCTCCGGCGTCATGCTGCTGCGCGACCTCGGTCCGCTGCCGCACAACTCGCTCCGCCACACGCTGTGGGCGAAGGGCAAGCTCCTCGTCAACGTCAACACCAACGAGCCGCTGCGTCCCGAGGACGTGGCCGTCGGCTCGCTGACCTTCGCCAGGCCCGAGGGCCTGGAGGAGACGGACGAGGACTTCCAGGACCAGATCGCCAAGGCCGCCCTGATGATCGTCCGGCTCCTGCCGAACGACATCAAGGACAAGCAGGAACTGGCCTGGTCCCACGAGGGCATCGTCGCGTTCTCGAAGATCTGCACCCACGTGGGCTGCCCGATCTCCCTGTACGAGCAGCAGACGCACCACGTGCTCTGCCCGTGCCACCAGTCCACCTTCGACCTCTCCGACGGTGCCCGAGTGATCTTCGGCCCCGCCGGTCACGCCCTGCCGCAGCTCCGCATCGGTGTGAACGACGAGGGCTACCTCGAGGCGCTCGGCGACTTCGCGGAGCCCGTCGGTCCTGCATTCTGGGAGCGCGGATGAGTACTGAAGCGAACGAAGCCCCCCGCTCGCGCGGGAAGGCACCGGCCGGCGAGCGCGTCGCCGACTGGGCGGACGGCCGGCTGGGGATCTTCTCCCTGGCCAAGGCCAACATGCGCAAGGTCTTCCCGGACCACTGGTCGTTCATGCTGGGCGAAGTCTGCATGTACAGCTTCCTCATCATCATCCTGACCGGTGTGTACCTGACGCTGTTCTTCCACCCGTCGATGAACGAGGTGGAGTACCACGGCAGTTACGTCCCGCTCCAGGGACAGCTGATGTCGGAGGCGTTCAACTCGACCCTGCACATCTCCTTCGATGTGCGCGGTGGCCTGCTCATCCGGCAGATCCACCACTGGGCCGCGCTGATCTTCCTCGCGGGCATGTTCGTGCACATGATGCGCGTGTTCTTCACCGGCGCGTTCCGCAAGCCGCGTGAGGTCAACTGGCTGTTCGGCTTCCTGCTGTTCGTCCTCGGCATGTTCACCGGTTTCACCGGTTACTCGCTCCCGGACGACCTGCTCTCCGGCACCGGTGTGCGCTTCACCGAGGGCGCGATCCTGTCCATGCCGATCGTCGGCACGTACATCTCGTTCTTCCTCTTCGGCGGGCAGTTCCCCGGTCACGACTTCGTGGCCCGGTTCTACTCGATCCACATCCTGCTGCTGCCGGGCATCATGCTCGGCCTGATGGTGGCGCACCTGATCCTGGTCTTCTACCACAAGCACACGCAGTTCGCGGGTCCGGGGAAGAAGGAGACCAACGTCGTCGGCATGCCGCTGCTGCCGGTGTACATGGCCAAGGCCGGAGGCTTCTTCTTCCTGGTCTTCGGTGTCATCGCGGTCATCGCGGCCATCACGCAGATCAACCCGATCTGGGCGATGGGCCCGTACCGGCCCGACCAGGTGTCCACCGGCGCCCAGCCCGACTGGTACATGGGCTTCGCCGAGGGTCTGGTCCGCTACATGCCGGGCTGGGAGATCAACTTCTGGGGCCACACGCTGGTCCTGGGCGTGTTCATCCCGCTGGTCCTGTTCGGTGTCGTGCTGATGGCCATCGCGGTCTACCCGTTCATCGAGTCCTGGGTCACCGGCGACAAGAGCGAGCACCACATCCTGGACCGCCCGCGCAACGCCCCGACGCGTACCGCGTTCGGCGTCGCCTGGGTCACGGTGTACATGATCGGTCTGGTCGGCGGTGGCAACGACCTGTGGGCCACCCACTTCCACCTGTCGATCAACCAGGTCACCTGGTTCGTCCGGATCTTCTTCTTCGCCGGACCGGTGATCGCGTTCATCGTCACCAAGCGGATCTGCCTCGGCCTCCAGCGCCGGGACAAGGACAAGGTGCTGCACGGCCGCGAGACCGGCATCATCAAGCGCCTGCCGCACGGTGAGTTCATCGAGGTGCACGAGCCGCTCAGCCAGGAGCAGCTCCACACCCTGACGGCGCACCACCAGTACAAGCCGGCCGAGATCGGCCCCACGGTCGACGAGAACGGGGTCGAGCGGAAGATCAAGCCGACCGAGCGGCTCCGGGTCAAGCTGTCCAACGCCTACTACGGCAAGGACAACCAGATCCCCAAGCCCACCGTCGACGAGTACAAGGAGATCACGAGCGGCCACGGCCACCACTGATCCCCGCGCGCGTCGCCACGCCACGGCCGAAGGGCCCCGTCCGGAACACCGGCGGGGCCCTTCGCCCTGTCCGGGCTGGATAGGGTGGGAGCGGGCACCCCGCGTGCCCCGGAACACCGGTTTTCCCCTCACTCACACCCAGGAGCGGCCGAATGAGCGCTGTGACCCCCGCTGGAGGCGACACCGCGGCGGGCCGTTCCTGGCCCGAGGTACTGAACGCCCTGCTGGAGGGCCGGGACCAGAGCGCCGACGCCACCGCCTGGGCGATGGACCGGATCATGCGCGGCGAGGCCACGGACGCCCAGATCGCGGGCTTCCTGGTGGCGCTGCGGGCCAAGGGCGAGACGGTCGAGGAGATCACCGGGATCGTCCGGGCGATGTACGACCACGCCAATGTGATCGAGGTGCCCGGCCGGACCGTGGACATCGTCGGCACCGGCGGGGACGGCGCCAAGACGGTGAACATCTCCACGATGTCCTCCATCGTGGTCGCCGGCACCGGCGCGAAGGTCATCAAGCACGGCAACCGGGCCGCGTCCTCCGCGTCCGGCTCCTCGGACGTGCTGGAGCGGCTCGGGGTGAACCTGGAGCTGACGCCGAAGCGGGTGGCGGAGGTCGCGGAGGAGGCGGGGATCACCTTCTGCTTCGCGGTCAAGTTCCACCCGGCGCTGCGCCATGTCGGCGCCGCGCGCGGCCAGCTCGGCATCCGTACGGTCTTCAACGTGATCGGTCCGCTGACCAACCCGGCGCGGGTGCGGTCCCAGGCGGTGGGCGTGGCCAACCTGGCCATGGCGCCGATCGTCGCGGGCGTCTTCGCCGAGCGCGGCAACTCCTCGCTGGTCTTCCGGGGCGAGGACGGGCTGGACGAGCTGACCACGACCTCGCCCTCGCGGGTGTGGATCGTGCGCGACGGCAAGGTCACCGAGGAGGTCTTCGACCCCCGTGACGTCGGCATCGAGCTGGTGCCGGTGGACGCGCTGCGCGGTGGCGACCCGGCGTACAACGCGATGGTGGCCCGCAAGGTGCTGGAGGGCGAGCGGGGGCCGGTGCGGGACGCGGTGCTGCTGAACTCGGCGGCGGCGCTGGTCGCGCTGGACCCGACGGCGGAGCCGCTGGCGGACCAGCTCCGGGCGGGCATGGCGCGGGCGGCGGAGTCGATCGACTCCGGGGCGGCGGCGCGCACGCTGGAGCGATGGGTGGCGGCCAGCAACCGGTAGGCGGTGGGTCGTTCGGCGCGGCGGGGAGCGGTTGCTCCCCGCCGCGCCGCTGTTCCGGCATCCGGACGCCGGTTGCGCCGGGCGCTCGGTCCGGCTAGCTTCCTGATCAGGTCATGAGCGACAGCCATGCGGCCCCGGCCGGCTGTCCGGCAACCCTCCGTCCGTGGCGGGGTGCTCCGGGTGAGGACCAGGCCGTGTTCCAGAAGGTCCACGGCAAGCGCGGACCCCTCGAGAACCAGGGGTCCTGGTCGTACGAGGGAGCCTTCTCCGTGAGCAAGCGAATGCGCTAGGGCCGCCGAGCCCCGCCTCCGCGCACCCCCTTCCACCCTTTCTCCGGTGCCGCGTCCGCATGCCCGGCGCGCGGTGACTCCGGCCTGCCTCACGGGAGTTCAGCCATGTCCGTCTCCACCGTCTTCGCCCCCGCCCCCGCCGCCACCGAGGACGTGCCCGCCCCGCTGCCGGTGCTCGGCCGGGACGTGTGCGTACCGCTCGTCACCGGGGGAGAGACCGGCTACGCCGCGCTCGACTACGCCGCCAGCGCCCCCGCGCTCCAGCGCGTCTGGGACGACGTCGCCGCCTACGCCCCCTACTACGGCAGCGTGCACCGGGGCGCCGGGCACCTCTCGCAGCTCTCCACCGAGCTGTTCGAGAACGCCCGCCGCACGGTCGCGGAGTTCCTGGACTGCCGGGAGAACGACCAGCTGGTCTTCACCCGGTCCACCACGGACTCGCTGAACCTGCTGGCCCGCGCGCTGCCCGCCGGGTGCGAGGTGTACGTCTTCGAGACCGAGCACCACGCCGCGCTGCTGCCCTGGCGCGAGGCCGACGTGACCTTCCTGGACGCCCCGCGCAGCCCCGAGGCCGCCGTGGCCTCGCTGGAGCGGGCCCTCGCCGCCCGGGACACCGCGCGCCCCTCGCTGGTCTGCGTCACCGGCGCCTCCAACGTCACCGGCGAGGTGTGGCCGGTGCGTGAACTGGCGGCCGCCGCGCACGCGTCCGGGGCGCGGATCGTGCTGGACGCCGCCCAGCTGGTGCCGCACCAGGCGGTGAGCGTGCGCGAGCTGGACGTCGACTGGATCGCGTTCTCCGGGCACAAGCTGTACGCGCCCTTCGGCTCCGGGGTGCTCGCCGGGCGGGCCGACTGGCTCTCCGCGGCCGAGCCGTACCTCGCGGGCGGCGGCGCCAGCCGCACGGTGGCCCGGCGGGCCGACGGCTCGGTGGAGGTGGAGTGGCACGAGGGCGCCGCCCGGCACGAGGCGGGTTCGCCCAATGTCATCGGCGCCTACTCGATCGCCTCGGCCTGCCGCGCGCTCGCCGAGGCCGGCCCGGAGGCGCTGGCCGCCCGCGAGCGGCACCTGCTGGGCCTGCTCCGGTCGGGTCTCGCCGAGGTGCCCGGGGTGCGGGTGCTCTCGCTGTTCGGCGACGACGCCCCGCGCGTGGGCGTGCTGTCCTTCGTGGTGGACGGCTGGAACAGCTCCCACCTCGCCGCCGCGCTCTCCGCCGAGTACGGCATCGGCGTCCGCGACGGCCTCTTCTGCGCCCACCCCCTGGTGCACGCCCTCCTCGGCGCGAACGCGGCCGAACAGGCCGGCTGCGGCACCGGCTCGCTGAACGCGGTCCGCGTCAGCTTCGGCGCGGGCACCCCGGACGAGCACGTCACCCGCTTCGTCACGGCCCTGCGCACCCTGGTCACCCACGGCCCCCGCTGGACCTACCGGACCGAGAACGGCCGCTGCGTCCCGGAGAGCTGAGGGACCTCAGGAGTCCAGACCGATGGCGAAGGCCGCTTCGAGGTCGTGCTGGGAGTAGGTGCGGAAGGCGACATGGGTGTCGGTGCCCTCCACGCCCTGGATCTTGCTGATGCGGCCGGGGATGACCTCGGCGAGATCCTCGTGGCGGGCCACCCGGACCATGGCGATCAGGTCGTAGGTGCCGGTCACGGAGAAGACCTCGCTCACGCTCTCCAGCGCGGCGATCTGCTCGGCGATCTCCGGAATCCGGTCCACGCTGGTCTTGATCAGGACGATCGCGGTGATCACGGCTGGTTCTCTCCCTTGGACGCCGGAGCCGGGGCGGGCCCAACTCTAGCCTCGCC
Organism: Streptomyces seoulensis; assembly: GCF_004328625.1. Lineage (NCBI taxonomy): Bacteria > Bacillati > Actinomycetota > Actinomycetes > Kitasatosporales > Streptomycetaceae > Streptomyces > Streptomyces seoulensis. Next base: position 1,605,756 of record NZ_CP032229.1, on the reverse strand, counting down.
CGGCCCGTCCTTCTCGCGCCGCTGCCGCCCGTACCGCAGCCAGGCGTAGCCGAAGCCCAGGCAGAAGCCGATCACATGGGCGAGGTAGGCGACGCCGGGACCCTCGGGCGCGCGGCCGGCCGCGTACCACTGGAGCCCGGCCCAGAAGGGCAGCACCACCCAGGCCGGGAAGCGCAGCGGGAGGAAGAAGAGGAACGGGAGGAGACTGGTGACACGGGCCCGCGGAAACAGGTGGAGGAAGGCACCGAGGACCGCGGAGATCGCCCCCGAGGCGCCGACCAGGGACTGCTCGGAGTCCGCGTTGGCCAGTGCGTACCCCAGCAGGGCGAGGTAGCCGCAGCCGACGTAGAAGAGGGCGAACTCGACGCGGCCCATCCGTTCCTCGGTGAGCACGCCGAAGACGAAGAGGAACAGCATGTTGCCGAGCAGATGCACCCAGCTCCCGTGCACGAACAGCGCGGTCACCGGCGTGAGCGCCTCGCGCACCGGCTCCGCGAAGAGCCCGGCCGGGATCACCCCCCAGTGCCGGAAGTACGCCCGCTGTGCCGCGAGCAGCGCGTCCCCGGTGCCGTACGAGTGGGTGAAGCCGGAGGCCGGGCCCAGCAGGAAGATCAGGCAGCACAGGGCGATGAGGCCGTACGTCTGCGGCGCCGGGGCGCCCCGGGCCGCCCTGACGGTCCGGGCGGCGGTCGTGCTCCACTCTCTGATCATGAATACAGAGCATGACGTAACCGGACGCACTGGTACAGACCGCCTCGCCGCTTCGGACAGGCGGGCGGCGAACACCCGGCAGGCCGTAGGGTTACGGCCACACGTGCCGGGACCCCGGCGCGCGCTGAAGTCCGCCGGACGCGACGAGAAGGAAGCGAGCTGCGCCATGACGGTGCCTCCGCCGACCGCCACGACACGCTGGCGCTGCACCCTGTGCGGCAACCTCACCCGGTTCGACGTGACCCGTTCCTCCAAGGCCGTCGAGTACGTCCACCTCGACCTGGCCGGGGAACCGACCGTCGAGGAACGCGAGGTGGTCAGTGAGACCATCGAGTCGGTCCGTTGCCGCTGGTGCAACGCGGTGGACCAGGTGGAACTCGTGGACAGGCCGGGCGCCGCCTCCTGAGGGCGGGGCGGTCCGCGCGGGATTCGGACAGGTGGATCGGGCATGTCGGGCATTGGGGTGTGACGGATGGTGGAGACCGCGGGCGGGGGGCCGGAGGACGGCACCGCCGAGGTGCTTGACCGTCCGCTGCCCGACGGCGTGCGCCGCCGGGTCGTGGGCATCGTCTCGGACGCCTTCGGTGCCCTGACCATGGCCGAACTGCCCGCCCCCCTGCGGCAGTACGCCCGGTTCACACCTTCCCGGCGGGCCAAGTTCGCCGGGAACGCGATGGCCGCCGCGCTGGAGACCGAACGCCTCTTCCGGCAGCGGATCGGCGAGCGGTACAAGGAGACCCAGCCCGAGCTGTGCGGCGCGCTGGAGTCGGGGTCGCCGCCCCCGGCCGCCGACCCCCTCGATGTCGCGGCCGCCGCCTATGTGCTGCGCCCGCCCGGCTGGGCCAAGCTGGTCGCCGCGGCCGGCGAGGAGGCCCAGCGCGCGGACGCCGAGCGCGTGGAGGAGGAGAGCCGCGCCGAGCTGGAGAAGCTCCGCGAGGAGCTGGAGCGGGCCCGCGAACACACCCGTACCGAGACCGCCCGGCTGCGCGCCGAGCTGGACGCGGCCAAGAAGGAGTCCGACGCGCTGCACCGCAAGCTGCGCTCGGCCCTGAGCGACGTCAAGCGTGGGGAAGCCGCGCTGCGCAAGGAGCGGGCCGAGACCGAGTCCGCGCGGGCCGAGGGCCAGGCGGCCGTCTCCGCCGCCGAGAGCGAGTCCCGCCGGCTCAAGACCCGCCTCGGCGAGTCGGAGGCCGCGCTGGAGGCGACCCGCCGCGCGGTCCGCGAGGGCCGCAGCGTGGAGGACATGCGGGTACGGCTGCTGCTCGACACCGTCCTGGAGGCCGCCCAGGGGCTGCGCCGTGAACTCGCCCTGCCCCCGGTGTCGGTGCGCCCGGCGGAGACCGTGGACGCCGTCGAGCCGGGCCGGATGACCCCGAAGGACATCGCCGCCCGCGCCCTGTCCGAGCACGACCCGGCCATCCTCGACCAGTTGCTCGCGCTGCCGCAGGCCCATCTGGTGGTCGACGGCTACAACGTCACCAAGACCGGCTATCCGCAGATGCCGCTGGAGAAGCAGCGGCTCAGACTGCTCGGCCAGCTCTCCGCGCTCGCCGCACAGACCGGCGCCGAGGTCACCTGTGTCTTCGACGGCGCCGAACTCGCCGCCCCGGTGCTGCTCGCGCCGCCGCGCGGGGTACGGGTGCTGTTCTCCAAGCCGGGCGTGACGGCGGACGAGCTGATCCGCCAGCTGGTGCGCGCCGAACCGCCGGGCCGGCCGGTCATCGTGGCGTCCACCGACCGCGAGGTGGCGGACGGGGTCGCACGCGCCGGAGCGCGCCCCGTGGCCTCTGCGGTACTTCTCAAGCGACTGTCCTGAACGCCCGACGGACGTGCCACATGCCCGTATTGGTGGCGTCTGTGGACGACGGAACGTCAACCCGAGGTCACGCCTGGTGCGTTGAGTGCAAAATATGCAGTGAGGGACTGGATTTTTTGCTGTGAGGATTTGAACTGATCACAACTGGGTCACTAGGGTCGGTTCGAACCTCCGAGCGGGTGATCACTCACAAGAAGGAGTTCGTCCTCAGTGGCGTCCCATCGTCGACCCAAGCAGCCGAGCCGCACGCGTGTCACCGTGCTGACCACCGCGGCCGCCGCCGCCGTCGCGCTGAGCGCGAACGCGGCCAACGCCGCCCCCAGCGAGAAGCCGGGCAAGACGGAGGTCAAGGCCCAGGTCGACAAGCTCTACGAGCAGGCCGAGCAGGCCACCGAGAAGTACAACGGCGCCAAGGAGAAGCAGGAGAAGCTCCAGAAGGAGATCTCCACGATCCAGGACAACGTCGCCCGCGGCCAGCAGGACCTCAACAAGCTGCGCGACGGCCTCGGTTCGCTCGCCACCGCCCAGTACCGCAGCGGCGGCATCGACCCCTCGGTCCAGCTCTTCCTCTCCGCCGACCCGGACGACTACCTCGACAAGGCGTCCACGCTCGACCAGTTGAGCGGTCAGCAGGTCGAGGCGCTGAAGAAGATCCAGGACAAGCAGCGCGAACTCGCCCAGGACCGCGCCGAGGCCACCGAGAAGCTCAAGGACCTCGCCGCCACCCGCACCGAGCTGGGCAAGAAGAAGAAGGAGGTCCAGGGCAAGCTGGGCGAGGCGCAGCGCCTGCTCAACACCCTGACCGCCAAGGAGAAGCAGGCCCTGGCCGCCGAGCAGCAGCGCGCCGACCGCTCCTCCAGCGAGCGCGTCCAGCTCGGCAACGCCGTCCCCGCCTCGGGCCGCGCCGGAGCCGCGTTCTCCGCCGCCCAGAGCAAGATCGGCACCCCGTACGTCTACGGCGCCACCGGCCCCTCCTCGTACGACTGCTCGGGTCTGACCTCCTGGGCCTACGCCCAGGCCGGTGTCTCCATCCCGCGCACCTCCGAGGCGCAGGCCAACATCGGCACCCGGATCTACTCCACGAGCGACCTCCAGGTCGGTGACCTCGTCTTCTTCTTCAACGACATCCACCACGTCGGTCTCTACGCGGGCAACGGCCAGATCCTGCACGCCCCGCGCACCGGCACGGTCGTCCGCTACGAGTCCATGAGCACCATCGGCGGCCCGTTCATGTTCGGCGTCCGCGTCTGACACCCCCGCCACACCCGCCCGAACGGGCGAATCACGGCACCGCGCGACCCCTGGCGCCCCGCCGCTGACCTGCGTCGGCGCCGGGGCGTCACCGTGCGTGCGCACGGCGGTCGTTGGCCGGTGGGTGCCGCGGCGGCTACTGTCTGGCGCGTTTCCCGTCGTCCAGGGGAAGGACCGCCGTGGCGTCCCATCGCCGTCCCGCAACATCCGGATGCGACCGGGGCGTCACCGCCCTGTGCGTGCTGTCGGCCGCGGCCGCGGCCCTCGGCGCGGTACCCGCCGCGCAGGCGGCGCCCCGTGACGGCGCCCGCGCCGAACTGGACCGGCTCTACGCGGCGGCCGAGCGCGCCACCGAGGACTACGACCGGGCCGACGAGCGCGCGGACCGGCTCCGGCACGAGGTCCGCGACGCTCAGGACCACATCGCCCGCACCCAGCAGCGGGTCAACTCCCTGCGGGAGCGGCTCGGTTCGCTCGCCGGTGCCGAGTACCGCTCCGGCGGCATCGACCCGGCCGTCGCCCTGCTGTTCTCCGCCGACCCCGACGACTACCTCGACAAGGCGTCCGTCGTCGACCGCATCGACACCCGCCAGGCCGGGCAGCTGCACGAACTGAGCGGCGCGCTGCGCGACCTCGCCCAGGAGCGGGCCGAGGCCGAGGCCAAGCTCGGCGACCTGGAGCGCAGCCGCAAGGCGGTCGCCGAGCACAAGCGGAAGGTGCGGGAACGGCTCACCCGCGCCCGGCGCCTGTTCGACTCCCTGTCCGCCGGTGACCGCGCCGACTACAACCGCTCCTCCCGCTCCGGGCGCCCCGACCTCACCGGCCTCGGCGACCTGAACCCCCGGGCCGCCGCCGCGCTCGCCGCGGCCCGCTCCGCCCTCGGCCGCCCCTACGTGTGGGGCGCCAACGGGCCCTCCGGCTTCGACTGTTCGGGCCTGATGCAGTGGTCGTACGCCAGGGCCGGCCTCCAGCTCCCGCGCACCTCGCAGGCCCAGCGGAACGCCGGACACCGGGTCCCGCTCTCCCAGGCCCGCCCCGGCGATCTGGTGATCTACCGCTCCGACGCCAGCCATGTGGCGATGTACGTCGGCAACGGCCAGGTGATTCACGCGCCCCACCCCGGCGCGGCGGTGCGCTACGACCGGGTCGGGATGCTGCCGGTCTCCACGGTGACCCGGCCCTGAGACCAGCCCGTACCCCGTACGATCGGACGGTGGCCGGCCGGGACGGAGCGTGGCGAGCAGCGGCGGCGGGACTCTGCCTGCTGCTCCTGCCGGCGTTCTCCGGATGCGGCCACCGCGCCCCCGACACCGGCGCCCGCGCCGAGGTGCAGCGGGTGCTCGACCGCCGGGCCACCGCCCTGCTCGGCCACGACGAGGCCGCCTACGCCACCACCGGCACGCGCACCCCGTACACCCGGCTGAAGGCCCTTCCGCTGGCCTCCTGGGCCTACCGGATCACCTCGCTGCGCGCCGACGGCACCAGCGCGGACGCCGAGCTGAGCTACCGGGTCGCCGGGCAGGACACCGCGCCCGTCACCGCCCGCCGCACCCTCACCCTGAGCCACACCGCCGACGGTGGCTGGTACGTCGTCGGCGAGGGGCCCGCGCAGGGCGCCGGGCAGCAGCTCTGGGACCAGGGCCCGGTCAGCGCGGTCAGCGGCGCGCACAGCCTGGTGCTGGGCACCGGGCAGAGCACCGGGGACCTGCGCGCCTACGCCCGGCTCGCCGACCTCGCCGTACCGGCCGTCTCCCGCGCCTGGGGTTCCCGCTGGGCCCGGCGGGTGGTGGTGCTGGTGCCGCGCTCGCTGGACGGCATGGCCGCGCTGCTCGGCTCGCCCGCCGCCCAGTACCGGGGCATCGCCGCCGTCACCACCGCCGAGACCCCGGGCGCCGGACGGGCCCCCGCCGACCGGGTGGTGGTCAACCCGGAGGCGTACGCGGCCCTCGGCGACCTCGGCAAACAGGTCGTGCTCACGCACGAGACCACCCATGTCGCCACCCGCTCGGCGACCACCGCCGCCACCCCGCTCTGGCTCTCCGAGGGGTACGCCGACTGGACCGGGTACCTCGGCACCGGCCGCACCCCCGGCGAGGTCGCCCCCGAGCTGACCCGCGCGGTCGCGGACGGGCGGCTCCCGGACACGCTCCCCGCCGACAAGGACTTCGGCTTCACCGGCGACCCGGCCGGGCTGGCCCGCGCCTACGAGTCCGGCTGGCTGGCCTGCCGGATGATCGCCGAGCACTGGGGCGAGGAGGAACTGCGCGCCTTCTACCGGGCCGTCGGCGCCCACCGCACCCGGGCCGGCGCGGTCGAGGGCGCGCTGAAGAAGGTGCTGGACACCACCCCGGAGGAGTTCACCGCCGCGTGGCAGGACTACGTCCGGGCTCAACTGGGCTGAGTCTCAGGAGGAGACGGGCGACTCCGCCGCAGCGGGGGCGGATGCGAGGGGCGCCGGGGACACGGTGGCGCGCCACAGGCGGCGGCCCGCCGTCAGGGAGGCGGCGACCAGCAGGCCGTTGCGCACCACCATCAGCGTCACGCCGTACCAGTCGCTGGTCACCACGTGGATGAAGCCGATCGGGAACTCCAGCAGCGTCACCAGGGACGCCACCGCCACCATCAGCGCCGGCGCGGTCATCCGGGACGCGCGGTGGGTCAGGCACACGGCGGCCAGACCGGTCAGCCACACCAGATACTGCGGGCTGATCACCCGGCTCGTCACCGTGAACAGCAGCACCGCCGTGAACGCCGCCTCGGGGAGCGTCAGTTCATCGGTGCGCACCACCCGCAGCCGCCACAGCACCAGCCAGCCGAACGCGGCCCCGGTCAGCACCAGCGCGGCCGTGCTCACCACCCCGACCCAGGGGCCGAGGAACTCGATCGAGCCGTAGTTCAGCAGCACTTGGCCCTCCCAGCCGAAGTGCCGGGCCAGATGGAAGACCAGCGCGCCCAGCGACTCCACCTCGGTGCCCCGGTCCCGCTGGAAGGTCAGGAAGGCGAAGGCGCCCGGCATCGACACCGCGAACAGTGCCGCGAGCCCGGACGCCGTCACCGCCGCCGACGCCCACGGACGGCGCCGGAAGGAGCCCGTCAGCAGCAGCGCCGGCCAGACCTTCACCAGCGCGCCGAGCGCGGTCAGCACCCCGAAGACGCGCGGATGCCGGGCGGCCACCAGCAGCGCGGCCACGGCCAGGGCGGTCACCATCACGTCGTAGCGGGCGTACACCGTCGGCCCGAGCAGCGGGACGGCCGCCGTCCACAGCCAGGCCCCGCGCGGGGAGCGGCCCGGACCCCGGCCGTGGCGCACCAGCAGGGCGAGCACCGCGAGGTCGGTGAGGCAGCACAGGACGAAGAACGCGTCCGTGTAGTCCAGGAACGGCAGCAGGCCGGGGGAGAGGACCGCGAGCGCCGCCGCGGGCGGGTACTGCCAGGTCACGTCGTCCAGCGGAAACGTTCCTTGACGCAGGACCTCGTACCAGCCCCGGTAGATCACCGACACGTCCGAGGTGACGTCCGGACCCGCGACGGTGATCACCTTGAACACGGTCAGCAGCAGCACGGCACGGCTCGCCACCCACACCGCCGCGAGCCACGCCAGGGACCGCCCGGCGCCCTTCGTGTCCACGTGATCCCCTGCCGTTCGGTCGTGTGTCGTGCGCGTCGGAAGACTCATGATGTCCTTTACGGCCGTGTCCCTGCCACAGACTCCGCCCGCCCCGGCCCCGGTCGGGCCACCCGGTAGGGTCGGCGGCGATGCACAAGACCCTGATCGTGACCAACGACTTTCCGCCCCGCCCCGGCGGCATCCAGGCGTTCCTGCACAACATGGCGCTGCGCCTGGACCCGGACCGGATCGTCGTCTACGCCTCCACCTGGAAGCGCGGCCGGGAGGGCGCCGAGGCGACCGCCGCCTTCGACGCCGAGCAGCCCTTCACCGTCGTACGCGACCGTACGACCATGCTGCTGCCCACCCCGGCGGTGACCCGGCGGGCGGTGGGGCTGCTGCGGGAGCACGGCTGCACCTCGGTGTGGTTCGGGGCGGCGGCGCCGCTCGGGCTGATGGCACCGGCGCTGCGCCAGGCCGGCGCCGGGCGGCTGGTGGCGACCACCCACGGTCACGAGGCGGGCTGGGCCCAGCTGCCCGGCGCCCGTGGGCTGCTGCGCCGGATCGGCGAGTCCACCGACACGGTCACCTACCTCGGCGAGTACACCCGGTCCCGGATCGCCGCCGCGCTCACCCCTGAGGCGGCCGGACGCATGGTCCAGCTGCCGCCCGGTGTGGACGAGAAGACCTTCCACCCCGGCTCCGGCGGCGACGAGGTGCGCGCCCGGCTCGGGCTCACCGACCGGCCCGTCGTGGTGTGCGTCTCCCGGCTGGTGCCGAGGAAGGGCCAGGACACGCTGATCCGTGCCATGCCCCAGATCCTCGCCGCCGAGCCGGACACCGTGCTGCTGATCGTGGGCGGCGGCCCCTACGAGGCCGACCTGCGCCGGCTGGCCGCCGAGACCGGCGTCGCGGACTCCGTACGGTTCACCGGCGCGGTGCCCTGGGCCGAACTGCCCGCGCACTTCGGCGCCGGGGACGTGTTCGCCATGCCGTGCCGCACCCGGCGCGGCGGGCTGGACGTGGAGGGGCTCGGCATCGTGTACCTGGAGGCGTCCGCGACCGGGCTGCCCGTGGTCGCCGGTGACTCCGGCGGAGCCCCGGACGCCGTGCTCGACGGCGAGACCGGCTGGGTGGTCCGGGGCGGCGAACCGGCCGAGGCCGCCGAGCGGATCACCGCCCTCCTCGCCGACGAGGGCCTGCGCCGCCGGATGGGCGAGCGCGGCCGGAGCTGGGTCGAGGAGAAGTGGCGCTGGGACCTGCTGGCCGAACGGCTGAAGGTGCTGCTCTGACACGGCGGCGCCGGGGAATCCCCGGCGCCGCTCCGCTCTGTGACGGTGCGTCAGGAGGCGGTCTGCTTGGCGTACAGGGCCTCGATGTCGGCCGCGTAGTCCTTCGCCACCACGTTCCGCTTCAGCTTCAGCGAGGGCGTCAGGTGCCCCGACTCCTCGGTGAACTGGATCGGCAGGATACGGAACTTGCGCACCGACTCCGCCTTGGAGACCGCCGCGTTGCCGTCGTCCACGGCCGCCTGGACGGCCGCGTTCAGGTCCGGGTCGTCGCGCAGCGAGTCGGCCGTGGAACCGGCGGGCTTGCCGTGCTCGGCGGCCCAGCGGCCCAGGAACTCCTCGTCGATGGTGACCAGCGCGCCCACGAACGGCCGCCCGTCGCCCACCACCATGCACTCCGCGACCAGCGCGTGCGCCCGGATACGGTCCTCGATCACGGCCGGGGCGACGTTCTTGCCGCCCGCCGTCACGATGATCTCCTTCTTGCGGCCGGTGATCCGGAGATAGCCGTCCTCGTCCAGGGTGCCGATGTCCCCGGTGTGGAACCAGCCGTCGGCCAGCGCCTCGGCGGTCGCGTCCGGGTTGTTCCAGTACTCCTTGAACAGGTGCTCGCCGTGCAGCAGCACCTCGCCGTCGTCCGCTATCCGCACGACCGAGCCGGGCAGCGGCTGGCCGACCGTGCCGATCTTCTGCCGGTCCCACGGGTTGAACGCGGTGGCCGCGCAGGACTCGGTCAGACCGTAGCCCTCCAGCACCGAGAAGCCGATGCCCCGGAAGAAGTGGCCGAGCCGCTCGCCCAGCGGGGCGCCGCCCGAGATCGCGTACTCGCCCCGGCCGCCGAGCACCGCGCGCAGCTTGCCGTAGACCAGCTTGTCGAAGACCTTGTGCTTGAGCTTCAGCTTCAGCGACGGGCCCGCCGGGGTGTCCAGCGCCCTGCTGTAGGCGATGGCCACGTCCGCGGCCTTGTCGAAGATCGCGCCCTTGCCGTCGGCCTGCGCCTTGGCCCGCGCGGTGTTGTAGACCTTCTCGAACACGCGCGGGACGCCCAGGATCAGCGTCGGCCGGAACGCGGACAGCTCGTCGGTGAGGTTCTTGATGTCCGGGACGCAGCCCAGCTTGATCGGCGCCATCATCGGCGCCACCTGCACCAGCCGGCCAAAGACGTGCGCCAGCGGCAGGAACAGCAGCACCGAGCACTCGCCGGTACGGAACAGCGGGCGCAGCCGCTCCACGATGTTGCCGCACTCCGCGAAGAAGCTGCGGTGGGTCAGCACACAGCCCTTGGGACGGCCGGTGGTGCCGCTGGTGTAGACGATGGTCGCCGGGTCGTCCGCCTTGGCCAGCGAGCCGCGCTCGGCGACCGTCGCGTCCGAGACGTCCTGCCCGAGCCGCGTCAGCTCCTCCAGGCCCCCGGCCTCGATCTGCCACACGTGCTTCAGCGCGGGCAGCGACTCGCGTACCGAGTCCACGGCGGCCGCGTGCCCGTCCAGCTCGACGAAGGCGGCGGTCGCGCCCGAGTCGGAGAGGATCCAGCGGACCTGCTCCGGCGAACTGGTCTCGTACACCGGCACGGTGACCGCGCCCGCGCTCCAGATGGCGAAGTCCAGCAGGGTCCACTCGTAGCGGGTGCGGGACATCAGGCCGACCCGGTCACCCGGCTGCACACCGGCGGCGATCAGGCCCTTGGCGGCGGCGTGCACCTCGGTGAGGAACTGCCGGGCCGTCACGTCCTGCCAGGCGCCGCCCACCTTGCGCGCGATGACGGCGACGTCCGGGTGCTGAGCGGCGTTTCTGCGGACGATGTCCGTCAGGTTGCCGTCGGCGGGGACCTCGTACAAAGCCGGAAGGCTGAACTCGCGCAAAACTGCTGCTCCTCGGGGCGGGTGCTCGGGGGGTCCCGCCTGCCGGGGTGCTCTCCGGAGCACGACCGGACTGCCCGGACGTTACCCGCCGGTATGACCTCTGGGACAGGGGGTCCGTGCCAGATGTTCGCTGCGTCACACGGGATAACCCGCTTGGGCGCACAGTAGTCCACCTCTTGACCAACGGGCGAGTAACCGCAGGCCAGACGGGCCACTGTTCACTGAGACCGCACACCTCTACCCTTGATCGCCATGGCTTCCACACCCGCCCGCGGCCCCCGCACCCGCGTACACGTGATCAGCGACGTGCACGGGAACGCCCGTGATCTCGCGCGGGCCGGGGAGGGCGCCGACGCGCTGATCTGCCTCGGCGACCTCGTCCTCTTCCTCGACTACGCCGACCACTCGCGCGGCATCTTCCCCGACCTGTTCGGCGCGCGGAACGCCGACCGGCTGGTCGAGCTGCGCACCGCCCGCCGCTTCGAGGAGGCCCGCGCCTTCGGCCGCGAGCTGTGGTCCGGCATCGGCGCCGACCGGGACGCCGCGATCGAGCAGGCGGTACGCCGTCAGTACGCCGAGCTGTTCGCCGCCTTCCCCACCCCGACCTACGCCACCTACGGCAACGTCGACATGCCGCCCCTCTGGCGGGAGTACGCGAAACCCGGCACCACCGTGCTGGACGGCGAGCGGGTGGAGATCGCCGGCCGCGTCTTCGGCTTCGTCGGCGGCGGCCTGCGCACCCCGATGCGCACCCCGTACGAGATCGACGACGAGGAGTACGCGGCGAAGATCGAGGCCCTCGGCGAGGTCGACGTGCTCTGCACCCACATCCCGCCCGAGGTGCCCGAACTCGTCTACGACACCGTCGCGCGCCGCTTCGAGCGCGGCAGCCGCGCCCTGCTGGCCGCCATCGAGCGGACCAGGCCGCGCTACTCCCTGTTCGGCCACGTCCACCAGCCGCTCGTCCGCCGGATGCGGATCGGCGCGACCGAGTGCGTGAACGTGGGGCACTTCGCCGGGACCGGAAAGCCGTGGGCGCTGGAGTGGTGACGGCGGCCCGGGGACGGCGCGGTAGCCTTCACGCTGCACACACGTGCGCACCCCGCGCGTGAGAGAACGTTCTTCGGCCGCATCTGGAGGAGCCACGGCGATGGCGGAACACACCAGTTCGAGCATCACGATCGAGGCGGCCCCGGCCGATGTCATGGCGGTGATCGCCGACTTCTCCCGCTACCCGGACTGGACCGGCGAGGTGAAGGAGGCCGAGGTCCTGGAGACCGACGGCCGGGGACGCGCCGAGGAGGTCCGCCTCGTCATGGACGCGGGCGCCATCAAGGACGACCAGACCCTCGCCTACACCTGGACCGGCGAGCACGAGGTCTCCTGGACCCTGGTGAAGTCCCAGATGCTCCGCTCCCTGGACGGCAGCTACCTGCTCAAGCCCGCGGGCGCCGGGGCCACCGAGGTCACCTACCGCCTCACCGTCGACGTCAAGATCCCCATGCTCGGCATGATCAAGCGCAAGGCGGAGAAGGTCATCATCGACCGCGCGCTGGCCGGCCTGAAGAAGCGCGTCGAGACGGGCTCCTGACCCCGGGCCCTCCCCGCCGGGAGCTGAGGCTCCGTTACCGTTCAGCCTCATGCGCACCCTCCTGATCACCGGGCCCGGCGGCAGCGGCCGCACCAGTGTCGCCGCCGCCACCGGGCTCGCCGCGGCCCGCACCGGCGCCCGTGTGCTCGTGCTCGGCGCCGACCGGACCGACACGCTCGGCGCCGCCCTCGGCACGGTGACGGGACCCACGCCCACCGAGGCCGCCGAGAACCTCACCGTCTGGCGCCCCGACGCCGGCGCCCGCTTCCGCGAGGACCTCACCGCCTTCCAGAGCCGCGCCGGAACCGTCCTCGACCTGCTCGGCGCCTCCCGTCTTGACGCCGAGGAGGTCACCCCGCTGCCCGGCGCCGAGGAACTCTCCGTACTGCGCGCCCTGCGCGACGCGGCCCTCTCCGAGCGCTACGACCTGCTCGTGGTCGACCTCCCTCCGCTGCCCCAGGCCCTCGCCCTGCTCGCGCTGCCCGAGGAACTCCGCCGCTATCTGCGCCGCCTCCTGCCGCCCGAGCGCCAGGCCGCCCGCGCCCTGCGCCCCGTCCTCGGCCGCCTCGCCGGGGTCCCCATGCCCGCCGACTGGCTGTACGAGACCGCCGCCCGCTGGGACCTGGAACTCGCCGCCGTCGAAGCCGTCGTCGCCGACAGGGACACCACCGTCCGCCTGGTCGCCGAACCCGGCCCCGCCGGGGAGGACGCCGTGCGCACCGCCACCCTGGGCCTCGCCCTCGCCGGACTGCGCGCCGAGACCCTGATCGCCAACCGCGTCCTGCCCGAGTCCGCCGACGGCACCTGGCTGGCCGGCCCCTTCGCCCAGCAGCGCAAGACCCTGGCCGACTGGGCCCAGGAGTACGACCTGCACACCGTCCCGCACCTCGGCCACGACCCGCGCGGCACCGACGACCTCACCGCGCTCGCCCCGCCCGGCGTCAACCCCGCGCCCGGCCCCGTCGAGTGGCCGGTCACCGACCGCCTGGCCGAGGACGGCACCCTCGTCTGGCGCCTCCCGCTGCCCGGCGCCGTACGCGACGACCTCGACCTGATCCGGCGCGGCGACGAACTCGTGGTCACCGCCGGGCCCTTCCACCGGATCGTCGCCCTGCCCTCCGCGCTGCGCCGCTGCACGGTCGCCGGGGCCGCACTGACCGACGGCGAGCTGTGTGTCCGGTTCGCGCCCGACCCCGCGCTGTGGCCCGGCACGGGACGGTGAACGGACTGCGCCGTTCGGGTAACGTCGAAGACGCGAACCGTAGTCAGGAGCCCGCCATGAGCGAAGAGCGCCCCGCACCCCAGCCCCCCGAGGAGCCCGAAGCTCCCGAAGCGCCGCGCACGGGCGACGCCGACGCCTGGGCCACCGCCACCGCGGAGGACCTGGCCGCCGAGAAGGCCCGCCGCCGCGGCACCAACCCGCCGCCACCCGGCACCGCCGCCGAGGAACTGCGCCGGCTCATGGACTCCGTGGCCGACAAGCTCTCCGGCCTGCAGTCCCCGCTGCTCGGCGCGGTCGCCGGGCCCGCCGCGCAGCAGGCGGTGCGCCAGATGGTCCAGCAGGCCAAGGCCGCCGTCGAGCCGGTCGTCGAGCGCAACCCCCAGGTCTTCGACCACCTCGCCGCCGCCGGCAGCGAGCTGCTCGCCGCCTACCGCTCGGCCGTCCAGGCCCAGGAACAGCGCTGGACCGCCGGCCCCACCCCGCCCCCGGCCGACCCCCCGCCCGCCGGCCGCCGCGACCCAGGTGAGGGCACCGGACCGGGCGAGCGCATCGACCTGGACTGACGGTCTGTCCCGGTGGGGCCTCGGGTACCGTTGGCCTTAGCGGGGCTCGACCGGAACTGAGGGATTCATGGGACTCACCATCGGCGTCGACATCGGCGGCACCAAGATCGCGGCCGGCGTGGTCGACGAGGAAGGCAACATCCTCTCGACCTTCAAGGTGCCGACCCCCAGCACGCCCGAGGCCATCGTGGACGCCATCGCCTCGGCCGTGGAGGGCGCGCGTGCCGGACACGACATCGTCGGCGTGGGCATCGGTGCGGCCGGCTATGTGAACCGGCAGCGCTCGACCGTGTACTTCGCGCCCAACATCGACTGGCGCCAGGAGCCGCTCAAGGAGAAGGTCGAGGCCCGCGTGGGCCTCCCGGTCGTCGTGGAGAACGACGCCAACGCGGCCGCCTGGGGCGAGTACAAGTTCGGCGCGGGCAAGGGCCACCGCAACGTCATCTGCATCACGCTCGGCACCGGCCTGGGCGGCGGCATCATCATCGGCAACAAGCTGCGCCGGGGTCACTTCGGCGTGGCCGCCGAGTTCGGCCACATCCGGATGGTCCCGGACGGCCTGGCCTGCGGCTGCGGCTCGCAGGGCTGCTGGGAGCAGTACGCCTCCGGCCGCGCCCTGGTCCGCTACGCCAAGCAGCGCGCCAACGCCACCCCCGAGAACGCGGAGATCCTGCTGGGCCTCGGCGACGGCACCCCCGACGGCATCGAGGGCAAGCACATCTCGGTGGCCGCCCGCCAGGGCGACCCGGTGGCCGTGGACTCCTACCGCGAGCTGGCCCGCTGGGCGGGCGCCGGCCTCGCGGACCTGGCCTCGCTGTTCGACCCCTCCGCCTTCATCGTGGGCGGCGGCCTCTCGGACGAGGGCGAGTTGGTCCTCGACCCGATCCGCAAGTCCTACAAGCGCTGGCTGGTCGGCGGCAACTGGCGCCCGGTCGCCGACGTCATCGCCGCCCAGCTCGGCAACAAGGCCGGCCTGGTCGGCGCGGCCGACCTGGCAAGGGAGCCGGACCCGGTCATGTAGACCGGGTGAGGCACCGACTTCAGGGGCGCGGGGAACGATCCCCGCGCCCCGAGTAGGTTGATCGCATGCCAACCCCGTTCCCCAACTCCCAGACGGAGTCCGATGGTTCCGCGATCATCAGGGTCCTGAGCTACAACGTCCGCTCCCTGCGGGACGACACGGAAGCCCTGGCGAGAGTCATCAACGCCTGCGCCCCGGACGTACTCCTCCTCCAGGAAGCCCCCCGCTTCTTCCGCTGGCGCAAAAAGCTGGCCCGCCTCGCCAACGCCACCAACCTCGTCTACCTCACCGGCGGAGCCCCCGCGGCCGGCCCCGCGATCCTCTGCTCGCTGCGGGCCACGGTCGAGCACACCGAGGACGTCCTGCTGCCCCTCACCCCCGGCCAGCACCGCAGGGGCCTCGCCACCGCGGTCGTCCGGTTCGGCAAGGCCCGCGCAGGACTCGTCTGCTGCCACCTCGGCCTTGCGAAGGCCGAACGCCAGACGCAGAGCGGCCTGCTCCTGGACCGCCTCGCCGCACTGGGCGTGGACCACGCGGTGATCGGCGGCGACCTCAACGAGGGCCCGGCCGGCCCCGCCTTCACCCTGCTCGCCGAAGCCCTCCAGGACGCCGCGGCCGTCGCCCCCCGGGGCGGCACGGACACCTTCCCCGCCACGGCCCCCGCCCGCCGCATCGACGCCGTCCTCGCCACCCGGGGCGTCGAGGTGCTGGCCTGCGGAGTCCCCACCGGCCTCCCCGGCGTCACCGGAAGCGACCTGAGGGCGGCCACGGACCACCTCCCGGTCCTGGCCGCCCTCAGAATCCCGGCGAGCGTCTAGCGAGGCTTCAGACGACGGCTCCCCGGCCGGGGTCGTCGTCCTCGTCGTCGTCCGTGCGCATCCGGGTCACCAGGGTGACGAAGCCGCCGAGGAAGCCGCCGATGGCGAGCGTCGTCAGCCACCAGGTCATCTCCCACCCCAGCAGCACGGCGAGCAGCAGCAGGACCGGCCCGCCGACCACCCCGAGCCAGGCGAACTTGGCGGTGGTGTCGGCGACGGGCAGCGGAGGCGGCTCGGGCGGGACGAAGTGACCCTCGCCGTCGTCGTCGTCATCGTCGGGGTTCCCGGCCGCGGCGTCGTCGGACGGCCCGGCCGGGGTGTGGTCGCGGGGCCCGACGCCGGGCGCGAAGGTGACCGAGCTGCCCAGCGGGCGTACCGGCGCGGGCTTCCCGTCGGTGCCGTCGTCGTCCGACTCCGTCCCCGGTTCCGGGTCCTTCTCCAGCAGCGCGAGATCCTCGACGGCGCGGAACGGCCGGGAGCCGGGCGGGTCCGGCGGCTCGTCGCCGTACCCCGCGACGATGGCACGCCAGACGGCGTCCTCGTCGAGGGGCGTGCCGTGTTCGTCCGGCTCGCGGCCCTCGCGGTCGGAGTCGTGCTCAGCCAACGGGGGCCGTCCCTTCCTTGCCGACACGGGGAGCGAGCCGGTCGACGAAGGCGAGGCTCTCCTCGACGATCCGGTCCGCGTCATGGTCCAACGTCGCCACGTGGTAGCTCTGTTCCAGCACGCTCTCCGTCACGTCCGTGGAGGACACCCGGCTCAGCACCCGCGCCGAGTCGGCCGCCGGGACCACGTGGTCCACCGCGCTGCGCAGCAGCAGCAACGGCTGCGTGACCTGCGGCAGCTCACCGTCCAGCACGCGCAGGAAGCGGCGCAGGGAGTGGGCCGCGTGCAGCGGGACCCGGTCGTAGCCCAGCTCGGTGGCGGCGCCCTTGGCGATGTCGCTGGCGATGCCCTTGGTGGAGGGGATCAGATGCCGGAGCACGGGCAGGGCGTACGCGGCGAGTCCGTGCACCCGGTTCGCCGGGTTGACGACGACCACTCCGGTGACGCGGTCGCCGTGCTTGGCGGCCAGCCTGAGTGCCAGCGCGCCACCCATCGACAGCCCGGCCACGAACACCCGCTCGCAGCGCTCGGAGAGCTGCCACAGCTCACGGTCGAGGTGCGCGTACCAGTCCTCCCAGCCGGTGGCCCGCAGGTCCTCCCAGCGGGTGCCGTGACCGGGCAGCAGGGGCAGCGACACCGACAGGCCGTGCGCGGCGAGGTGCTCCGCCCAGGGGCGCAGCGACTGGGGCGAGCCGGTGAAACCGTGGCAGAGGAGAACCCCCACCTCCCCGCCGTCGTGGCGGTACGGCTCGGCTCCGGGAAGGACCGGCACCTTTGGGGCTCCTGTTCCGGTATGTGGATCTCTGGGGAGTGCGGTACGGGTGGATGTGCTTCACCGTACGCGACCGCGTCGCCACCGACCAGGGCCGTCGGCGCCATCGGCGGCGGTCCGGGTTAAGGTCTGTGCGACGGAATCGGGAGGCACGTGGGTGTTGTACGGCACGATGAAGGTTGCCATCGGAGGGCCGCTGAAGGTCGCCTTCAGACCCTGGGTCGAGGGACTGGAGAACATCCCGGCCGAGGGGGCCGCCATTCTGGCGAGCAATCACCTGTCGTTCTCGGACTCGTTCTTCCTGCCCACGATGCTGGACCGCAAGGTCACCTTCATCGCCAAGGCCGAGTACTTCACCACCCCCGGACTCAAGGGACGGCTGACGGCCGCCTTCTTCAAGGGCGTCGGGCAGCTCCCCGTCGACCGCTCCGGCGCGCGGGGTGCGGGCGAGGCCGCGATCAAGAGCGGCATAGAGGTGCTGGAACGCGGTGAGCTGTTCGGCATCTACCCCGAGGGCACCCGCTCGCCCGACGGCCGCCTCTACCGGGGCAAGCCCGGCGGTCTGGCCCGGGTGGCGCTGGCCACCGGGGCGCCGGTGATCCCGGTGGCGATGATCGACACCGAGAAGATCCAGCCGCCCGGCAAGGTGATGCCGAAGCTGATGCGGCCCGGCATCCGGATCGGCAAGCCGCTGGACTTCAGCCGCTACCAGGGCATGGACCACGACCGGTTCGTGCTGCGGGCGGTGACGGACGAGGTCATGTACGAGATCATGAAGCTCTCCGGCCAGGAGTACGTCGACATCTACGCGACCGCGGCCAAGCGGCAGCTCGCGGAGGCGGCGAAGGCGGCGAAGGAAGCCGAGAAGGCCGAGAAGGCGGAGAAGGCCGGGGCCTAGCGACCCGGCTCGGGGGAGGCGGGGGCGCCATGGCCAGGGGTGAACGGGTGCTGCGGATGTCGGTCGAGCTGCCGCTGTGGCGCGCGCTCACCGGCTACCGCGTCCTGACCATGCTCTACGCGATCGGTCTGGGCGCCACCGCCTACAGCCACTTCGTTCGCCCCTGGCTGGCCCTCGCCTACTACGCCCTGCTGGTCACCTGGACGCTCGCCACCGTGACCCGGGTGACCGGCGCGGCCCGCTGCACCCGGTGGTTCCTCGCGGCCGACCTGGCCGTGGCGGTCCTCGGCATCCTGCTCACCCCGCTCGCCGACGACCCGCACCGGATCGCGGACGGCGGCTCCACCCTGCCGTCGATATGGACGGCCGGGGCGGTGCTGGCCTTCGCCCTCAAGGGCGGCTGGCGCTGGGCGGCCGGCGCCTCCACGGCGGTCGCCGTGGCCAACCTGGTCGAGCGGGGCGCCCCCGCGCGGGACACCGTGCACAACGTGATCCTGGTCTGGGTCGCCGCCATCGCCATCGGCTACGTGGTCGAGGTGGCCCGCGCCTCCGAGCGCACCCTCGCCCGCGCCCTGGAGATCGAGGCCGCCACCCGCGAACGGGAGCGGCTGGCCCGCGACATCCACGACAGCGTGCTCCAGGTACTGGCCATGGTGCAGCGGCGCGGCGCGGTCATCGGCGGCGAGGCGGCCGAGCTGGGCCGGCTCGCCGGGGACCAGGAGATCGCCCTGCGCACCCTGGTCTCCGGCGGCCTGCTCCCCAGCAGCCGGGTGCCCGCCGGCCCGGCCCCCGCCGACACCGGCCCGCTCGACCTGCGCTCCCTGCTCGCCCCGTACGCCGGGTCCCGGGTGAGCCTCGCCGAGCCGGGCGCGCCGGTCATGCTGGGGGCGACGGCGGCGCGGGAGCTGGCGGCCGCCGTCGGGGCGGCGCTGGACAATGTGCGGCGGCACGCGGGCGAGGAGGCCCGCGCCTGGATCCTGGTCGAGGACGAGCCCGGCGAGATCGTCGTCACCGTCCGCGACGACGGCCCCGGCATCCCCGAGGGCCGGCTCGCGCTGGCCGAGGGCGAGGGCAGGCTCGGGGTGGCCCAGTCGATCCGGGGACGGCTGCGCGACCTCGGCGGCAGCGCCGAGGTGATCTCCGTGCCCGGACAGGGCACGGAGATCGAGTTGACGGTACCGAAGAGCGCCGAGGCGGCGCGGGGGAAGGCGGAACGGTGATGACCGAGCAGGACCCGATCAAGGTGATGGTGGTCGACGACCACCCCATGTGGCGCGACGCGGTCGCCCGCGACCTGGCCGAGTCCGGGCTCGAGGTCGTCGCCACCGCGGGCGACGGCGAGCAGGCGGTGCGCCGCGCCAAGGCCGCCGCCCCCGACGTCCTCGTGCTCGACCTCAACCTGCCCGCCAAGCCCGGGGTGCAGGTCTGCAAGGAGCTCATCGCGCACAACCCGGCCCTGCGCGTGCTGGTGCTCTCCGCCAGCGGCGAGCACGCCGACGTGCTGGAGGCCGTGAAGTCCGGCGCCACCGGCTACCTGCTGAAGTCGGCGTCCACCGGCGAACTGCTGGACGCGGTCCGCCGTACCGCCGTCGGCGACCCGGTGTTCACCCCGGGCCTTGCCGGACTGGTCCTGGGCGAGTACCGGCGGCTGGCCGCCGAGCCCGCGCCCGCCCCCGAGGCCGGGGCGCCGGGCGCGCCCCGGCTCACCGACCGGGAGACCGAGGTGCTGCGCCTGGTCGCCAAGGGCCTGAGCTACAAGCAGATCGCGGAACGCCTGGTCATCTCGCACCGCACGGTCCAGAACCACGTCCAGAACACCCTGGGCAAGCTCCAGCTGCACAACCGGGTGGAACTGGTGCGGTACGCGATCGAGCGGGGCCTGGACGACTGACCCGGCTCGATCGGGGTATGCATGAATTCACCGCCACGCCCGCTCATCGGCAACTCATGCACAACCACCCCATTGGCGGCACCGGGTCATGCATGGCGGCGCATACATTCCGCCCGGCGGGAACCGCGCCGCCCGTTTACCGTGATCCGCCCCGACGCATTCGGGGGATGCGTCGGATGATCAGAATTTTGAGTCTGATTCTTTTCATCCCGCGCCATGCGGCTGAAGAAACGATCACTTTTAGTTGTCGATCTCTGACTTTCTCGGCGCGTAAATTTCCTGCGTAATATGCCGCAACAGCAACAAGGCTACCGGGCATCCGGATGGAGCCCGTATGCCACGGCCCCCACAGGAAATGGCCTTCGATGAAGCTGAAGTTCCATCAAGTGGCTCACCGCCGCAGTCTGTCCGGCGTGCTCGCCTCGGCTCTTGCCGCGACGGTCGCCGCCACGATGGTCGCCCTCACGCCGACGCCGGCGCTCGCCATCGCCACGCCCGTACCGCTGGCGACGGCCGCCAGCTACTCCGTGCTCGCGGGTACGCAGGTCACCAACACCGGTCCCTCGGTGATCGGTCACGACCTCGGGGTGCACCCGGGTACGGCCATCACGGGCTTCCCGCCCGGCCAGGTGCTCGGTGCCGTCCACTCCGCCGACGCCGCCGCCGCTCAGGCCAAGGCGGACCTCGTCACCGCGTACAACAACGCCGCCGGCCAGGCCACGGACTTCGCGCTCCCGGCCGGCATCGGCAACGGCAACACCCTCCTTCCGGGTGTGTACAGCGCCGTGGCCGGTGTCGGGCTCAACGGCGACCTGATCCTGGACGCCGGCGGCAACCCGAACGCCGTCTGGGTGTTCCAGATCCCGGAGGCGCTGACGACGGCTTCCTCCAGCCGGGTGCTGCTCACGAACGGCGCGTCGCCGTGCAACGTGTACTGGCAGATCGGCAGTTCGGCCACTCTGGGCACGAACTCCACCTTCGTCGGCACCATCATGGCCCTGACCTCGATCAGCGTCACCACGGGGACGAACATCGAGGGCCGGGCGCTGGCCCGCAACGGCGCTGTGACGCTCGACACCAACCGGATCTTCCTCAACTCGTGCGCGAACACCACCACCGGTGGGACCACGACGGGAACGACCACGGGAACGACCACGGGCACGACGACCGGCGGCACCACCACCGGCGGACTGCTCAGCGGGGGTCTGGTCACCGGCGGGGTCCTGGGCGGACCCCTCGTCACCGGCGGGAACACCTCCGGCAACATCGCCGGCAACACGTCCGGGAACACGGCGGGCAACACCGCCGGCAACACCACCTCCGGCAACACCGCGGGCAACACCATCGGCGGCAACGGCAACGGCAACGGCAACGGCAACGGCAACGGCAACGGCCACAAGCCGGGCCACGGCAAGCACGAGAAGCCGCACCACGACGTCAAGCCGGGCCACGGCCACGACGTCAAGCCGGGCCACGGCCACGAGAACAAGCCCCAGCACCACGACGAGACCTACGGCTACGAGGACAAGCCCGAGGTCCCGGAGATGGGTGACTACGGCAAGGCGTACAAGGGCTAGACGGCACCCACCGCGGTGACCTCGTCCACCGGACGACGGCGCACGGCGAGTCCTCACGGACCCGCGGTGCGCCGCCCGTGGCGATCCGCGGTGAATATCGGACGTGAGCAGTCATCTGAGAGAGGCGGGGTGGCGGTGCCGACCCGAATCGAACCGGCGGATGCGGAGTCGGAGGCGGAGGCGATCCAGCACTCCCTTTCCGGTCCGGCCGCACCTGAAGGCCCTGGCGGCGAGCCGACGCCGGAAAGCCGGCCGACCGGTGTCCTCGTGGTGAGGGCTGGTCTGTGGACCACTGTGATCTTCTGCGTGGCGGCGACCCTCGTCCACGTGTTTCTGATTTTTCTGCACGTGGCTCCCGCCAATACCGTTTCCAGACGATTCACCCCGCAGATCAATGCGTGGGTTTTTCCTTTTTTCGAGCAGAATTGGCGACTTTTCGCGCCGGACCCTGAATCCGTCAACCGGCAGATCCTGGTGAGAACGGCCCGCACCGAGCCGGGCGGAGCCGTCCGGGTGAGCGGCTGGTTCGACCTGACCGCGGTGGACCACGCGGCGGTCGAACACGATCCGTTCCCGAGCCACACCGCCCAGAACCTGCTGCGCCGCGCCTGGTCCTCCTACGTCGATTCGCACGGCGGGGACGACAAGTCCCGCACGGAACGGGCCCTGATGATGCAGAAGTACCTGGCCGGCATCGCCGCGGACCGGGTCGCCGCGCACAGGGGCGGCTCGTTCGACTACGTCCAGCTCCGTGTCGTCACCCGGCCCATCCCCGCCTCGGGCTCCGCGGGCATCCCGCCGAAGCCCGCCGAGAACCGGCTTCTGCCGTGGTGGAAGGTGTCCAGCCATGGGAAGTGAGCAGATCCCCTCGACCGACCGGTACGGAGCCCTCAGGGAACTGCTGACCGGCCGGCCGGTGTCCCTGTACGCCGCGTCGGTGCTGCGCATCGGCTACGGCTTCCTCTACCTGGGTTTCCTGCTGCGCGAGTTCCCGCACCGCCACGAGATCTGGGGCCCCGACTCGCCGTGGACCCCGGCCCTGGCGCGGCAGCTCTTCGGCCAGACGGGCTGGAGCAGCTTCCTGACCCTGTCCGACGACCGCGCCTGGCTGGAGCTCTGCTACACGGCGGCCGTCGTCACG
This sequence comes from Streptomyces seoulensis, assembly GCF_004328625.1. Classification (NCBI taxonomy): domain Bacteria; kingdom Bacillati; phylum Actinomycetota; class Actinomycetes; order Kitasatosporales; family Streptomycetaceae; genus Streptomyces; species Streptomyces seoulensis. Next base: position 1,583,122 of record NZ_CP032229.1, on the reverse strand, counting down.
TCCACCCTGTTCCTGCTCGGCTGGCGCACCCGGATCACCTCCGTGCTCTTCGCCCTCGTGGTGACCTCGTTCCACGCCCGGGCGATCTTCATGACCGACGGCGGCGACAACCTGATCCTGCTGATGTCCCTCTGCCTCGTCCTCACCGCGTGCGGCCGGCGCTGGTCCCTGGACGCGGTGAGGGTCCGGACGAAGGCGGCCCGGGCGGACGGGGCGCCGCAGGAGCCGGTCAAGGGCCCGCTCGTACGGGAGCTCCGGGACGCCCGGATCACCCTGACCACGGTCGTGCACAACTGCGGCATGTTCCTCATCGCGGCCCAGGTCTGCTTCCTGTACGGATCGGCGGGCCTCTACAAGGTCCAGGGCGCCATGTGGGGCAGTGGCACCGCCCTCCACTACGTCCTCCACCTCGAACTCTTCCGCCCCTGGCCCGCCCTCTCCCAGTTCGTGGACGCGCACACGACGCTGATCGCGGTCGCCGGATACATGACCGTGCTGTTGCAGGTGGCCTTCCCGTTCGTGCTCTTCGGCCGGCTCAAGTACCCGGTGCTGGTCATGCTGCTCGGGATGCACCTCGGCATCGCGGTCCTCATGGGGCTGCCGCTCTTCTCGGGCGCGATGATCGTCGCGGACGCCGTGTTCCTCCCCGACCGCTTCTACCTCTTCCTGCCCCACCTGTACCGGCGCCTGGCCCGCAGGGGCCGGCCGGCGCCCCGGAAGGCAGCCGGGGCCGCGCCGGTACCCGCACAGGCCGGCCCCGCCCCGCTCGGCTCGCCGGCTCGTCCGGCCGAGGGCGAGGGCCCGGCGCCCGATACCGTCCGGGACCGCTCCGCCGCCCGGTGATTCACCGGATTCGCCCCCTACCCCTCGTTGTGTGACCTGTATCCCCCTTACCGTGGCGGAGTCGGGAAACCCGCGGCGAAGGGACGGACCATGCGCGTAGGAGTGCTGACCGGGGGCGGCGACTGTCCGGGCCTCAACGCCGTCATCCGAGCCGTCGTCCGCAAGGGCGTCCAGGAGTACGGCTACGACTTCACCGGCTTCCGGGACGGCTGGCGCGGCCCCCTCGAAGGCCGGACCGTGCCGCTCGACATCCCCGCCGTGCGGGGCATCCTCCCGCGCGGCGGCACCATCCTCGGCTCCTCCCGCACCAACCCCCTCCAGGCCGAGGACGGGGTGCGCCGGGTCCGCGAGAACCTCGCCGAACAGGGCGTCGACGCGCTGATCGCCATCGGCGGCGAGGACACCCTCGGCGTCGCCGCCACCCTGTACGAGGAGCACGGCGTGCCCTGCGTGGGCGTGCCCAAGACCATCGACAACGACCTCTCCGGCACCGACTACACCTTCGGCTTCGACACCGCCGTCAACATCGCCACCGAGGCCATCGACCGGCTGCACACCACCGCCGAGTCCCACATGCGGGTGCTGGTCTGCGAGGTGATGGGCCGGCACGCGGGCTGGATCGCGCTGCACTCCGGGCTCGCCGGCGGCGCCAACGTCATCCTCATCCCCGAGCACCGCTTCGACCTGGAGGAGGTGTGCGGCTGGATCACCTCCCGCTTCGAGGCGGCGTACGCCCCGATCGTGGTCGTCGCCGAGGGGGCGATGCCGAGCGACGGCGAGATGGTGCTCAAGGACGAGTCGCACGACTCCTTCGGGCACGTCCGGCTGTCCGGGGTGGGGGAGTGGCTGGCCAAGCAGATCGAGAAGCGCACCGGCAAGGAGGCGCGCACCACCGTGCTCGGGCACGTCCAGCGCGGCGGCACCCCGAGCGCCTTCGACCGCTGGCTCGCCACCCGCTTCGGGCTGCACGCCATCGACTGCGTCCACGACGGCGACTACGGCAAGATGGTCGCCCTCCAGGGCACCCGCATCGTCCGCATCCCGATCTCCGAGGCGACCGCCGAACTGAAGACGGTCGACCCGGAGCTGTACGCGGAGGCCGGGGTGTTCTTCGGCTGACGCCCGCTACGAGTGCTGCGAGCCGGTACGCGCCGTCAGCAGCCCGGCGACCAACTCCCGCACCAGATCCGCCCCGTTGACGGTCAGCACCGACTCCGGGTGGAACTGCACCGACGCGAACCGGCCGGAGCGCAGCGCGTGCACCTCACCGTCCGGGGCGCGGCTCACCTCCACGCCGTGCGCGGCCAGTTCACGCGCCGCCGCGTCGTCGCAGCGGGCCACGAAGCTGTTGTAGAAGCCGACCGTCTCCGCCCGCCCGAACAGGTCGACCACCGTCTGCGCCCCCTGGTACGGCACCCGCTTGCGGACGATCTCCAGACCCAGCTCCGCCGCGATCAGCTCGTGCCCCAGGCACACCCCGAGCACCCCGTGCCGGTGCTCGCGCAGCACCGTCTCCGTCAGCTCCCGCAGCCGCCGCATCTTCGGGTCGGCCGCGTCCGAGGGGTCACCGGGGCCGGGGCCCAGCACCACCGGGCCCTCGTGCGCCCGTACCGCCTCGGTGAGCCCCGGCTCGTCGAAGCGCCGTACGGTCACCTCCAGGCCGCCCGAGCGCAGGACGTGGGCCAGCATCGCGGTGAAGGTGTCCTCGCCGTCGACCACCAGCGCGTGCGCGCCCAGCGGGGCGGCCGGCTCCCGCATCCGCAGCCAGAACGGCGCCAGCGCCGAGCGACGCCCGTCCAGCGCGGCCCGCACCCGCGGGTCCTCCGCCAGCCGGGGCCGCTCCCGCTCGGTGCGCGGCCGGGCGGGCCGTACCCCGAGCGCGGCCAGCACGCCGGCCGCCTTCGCGTGGGTCTCGGCCACCTCGCCGGCCGGGTCCGAGCCGCGCACCAGGGTCGCGCCGACCGGCACGCTCAGCCGGCCGTCGGCGGCGATGTCGGCGGTGCGGATCAGGATGGGGGAGTCCAGCGTGCGGGCGCCCCCGGCGTCCCGGCCGAGCAGGGCGAGCGCGCCCGCGTAGTAGCCGCGCCCGGTGGGCTCGTACCGCTCGATCACCCGGCAGGCGTTCTGCACCGGGGAGCCGGTGACGGTCGCGGCGAACATCGTCTCGCGCAGCACGTCCCGGACGTCCAGGGAGGTCTTCCCGCGCAGCTCGTACTCGGTGTGCGCGAGGTGGGCCATCTCCTTGAGCCGGGGGCCGACCACCACCCCGCCCCGGTCGCCGACGGTGCACATCATCTTCAGCTCCTCGTCGACCACCATGGACAGCTCCTCGGTCTCCTTGGTGTCACCGAGGAACTCCAGCAGGTGCTCCGGCGTCGGACCCTCCGCCGGATAGCGGTACGTCCCGCTGATCGGGTTCATCACCACCGTGCCGCCGGACATCCGCACATGGACCTCGGGGCTCGCCCCGACCAGCGTGCGGTCCCCGGTGTGCACCACGAACGTCCAGTACGCGCCCCGCTCGCCCGCCAGCAGCCGCCGGAACAGCGCGAGCGCGTCGGCCCGGGAGAAGCCCGGGATCTCGCCCCGGTAGGTCCGCCGGATCACGAAGTTGGCGCCCTCGCCCCGCCCGATCTCCTCATGCAGCACCCGGCCGACGATCTCCCCGTACTCCTCGTCGGGCACGTCGAACCCGCCGTCCTCGACCCGCACCGGATGCGCGGGCAGGGTGTCCAGCGCCGTCGCGAGCGGGACCTCGTACGCCTCCTCGGGGTGGAGCACCAGCAGCGGGGTGCCGTCGTCGCGGACGTCGAAGCCGCGCTCGCGGATCTGCCGGAACGGGATCAGCGCCAGGCCCTCGTCGGGCAGCCCGGCCAGCTCCTCGTGGGCGGTGACCGGGCCGAGCAGCACCTCCACCGAGGAGGTGTCGCGGCCGGGGGTGCGGCGGTGCAGCAGGGCGAAGGGGCGGCCGTCGTCGGCGAGACGGGCCAGGTCGGGCTGGTTCATGGGGGTCCTCTTGCGTCGGGCGGTCCGGAAAGCGGGACGACGGACGCCGGTCGTGGGACGGACCCCGGAAACACCGAAGGCCGCCCCTCGGGCGGCCTTCGCGGAAGTCTCTGTGCTGCGCGCGAATCAGTGGGCCGCCGGAAGAGCGGTCCACCACCAGTTCTGGATCTGCTGCGCGAACATGGCGCCGATCCTACCGCATCGGCCCGGCCCGGCGCGGGGAAAGACGTCCACGGAGCAGTCACCCCGTCTCACCTTTCGAGCGGGGCCCGGAGCACCGGTCGTGACCCCGTAATGTTGGGAGGGTGACCGTGAACGCTGATTCCCGAGCCGTGGCCGCCGAGGCGACCTGGCGAGACCTGCCCGCGGCGCAGCAGCCCGAATACCCGGATACCGAGGCTCTGCGCGAAGTGATCGCGGAGCTTTCGACCTATCCGCCCCTCGTCTTCGCGGGCGAGTGCGACCAGTTGCGTGCCCGGCTGGCCTCCGTCGCCAAGGGCGAGGCGTTCCTGCTCCAGGGCGGCGACTGCGCCGAGTCCTTCGACGCGGTGGGCGCCGAGCACATCCGCGCCAAGGTCAAGACGATCCTCCAGATGGGCGCCGTGCTGACATACGCCGCGTCCGTCCCGGTGGTCAAGGTCGGCCGGATCGCGGGCCAGTACTCCAAGCCGCGCTCCAAGCCCACCGAGACCCGTGACGGCGTGACCCTGCCGGTGTACCGGGGCGACTCCGTCAACGGCTTCGACTTCACCGAGAAGAGCCGCTACCCGGACCCCGAGCGGCTGAAGCGGATGTACCACGCCTCCGCCTCCACGCTCAACCTGGTCCGCGCCTTCACCACCGGCGGCTACGCCGACCTGCGCCAGGTGCACGCCTGGAACCAGGACTTCGTGAAGTCCTCGCCGTCGGGCCAGCGTTACGAGCAGCTCGCCCGGGAGATCGACCAGGCGCTGAACTTCATGCGGGCCTGCGGCGCGGAGCCGGAGGAGTTCAAGACCGTCGAGTTCTACTCCTCGCACGAGGCGCTGCTGCTGGACTACGAGTCGGCGCTGACCCGCGTCGACTCCCGCACCGGCAAGCTGTACGACGTCTCCGGGCACATGGTGTGGATCGGCGAGCGCACCCGGCAGATGGACGGCGCGCACATCGAGTTCGCGTCCAAGATCCGCAACCCGATCGGCATCAAGCTGGGCCCGACCACCACGGCCGAGGACGCGCTGCGCTACATCGACCGCCTCGACCCCGACCGGGAGCCGGGCCGGCTGACCTTCATCGTCCGCATGGGCGCCGACAAGATTCGCGACCGGCTGCCCGAGCTGGTGGAGAAGGTCACGGCGTCCGGTGCCACGGTGGCCTGGGTGACCGACCCGATGCACGGCAACACCTTCGAGGCGGCCTCCGGGCACAAGACCCGCCGCTTCGACGACGTGCTGGACGAGGTCAAGGGCTTCTTCGAGGTCCACAAGGGCCTGGGCACCCACCCCGGCGGCATCCACGTGGAGCTGACCGGTGACGACGTCACCGAGTGCGTGGGCGGCGGCGACGAGATCTTCGTCGACGACCTGCACCAGCGCTACGAGACGGCCTGCGACCCCCGGCTCAACCGCAGCCAGTCGCTGGACCTCGCCTTCCTGGTCGCGGAGATGTACCGGGACCAGTGAGGCCGAAGCGGCCCTGAGCGTGAAGTAGGGCGCGGATCACACGAGATCCGCGCCCTTCCGCTTCCCCGACTCCCGCCTGCCGGGTTAGGTTAGGTTTGCCTCACCGAAATCCGGCGACGGCAGCGATCGGCGGTCCCGTCGGGAGGTGAACCTGGTGTTCGTCTGCAGTTGCTTCGGCATCACCGAGCAGCAGGTCAAGCAGCACGCCGAGAACGGCGCCTGCACCCCGCGCCAGATCGCCTCCGCCTGCAAGGCCGGCACCGACTGCGGTGGCTGTGTCCGCCGTATCCAGGCCCTCCTGGGCCGGGGCGCCTGCCCGCGCCGCGAGCAGATCGCCCAGCGCCCGCCGGTGCTCGTCCCTGCCGCCGCCGAGGCACCCGTACGCCGTCTCGGCGACGCCGCCTGACCCCGTCCGGCGCTCCGGTTCAGCCCGCCGTGTCCGGCTGGACCTGCTCGATCACCGTGGACAGGTAGAGCGACTCGCCCAGCTTCTCGATCAGGTCGAGCTGGGTCTCCAGATAGTCGATGTGCAGCTCCTCGTCGGCGAGGATCGCCTCGAAGACGTTGGCCGAGGTGATGTCGCCCTTGGCGCGCATGACCTCCACGCCCCGGCGCAGCCGGTCGATGGCCTCCACCTCGATCTGCCGGTCCGCCCGGAACATCTCGGTCACCGTCTGGCCGACCGAGACATGGAAGAGGCGCTGGTAGTTGGGCAGGCCGTCCAGCATCAGGATGCGGTCGGTCAGGGCCTCCGCGTGCCGCATCTCGTCGAAGGACTCGGCCCTGGTGTACCGGGCGAGCTTCGTCCACCCCTTGTGGTCCTGGAGCTTGGCGTGCAGGAAGTACTGGTTGATCGCGGTCAGCTCGGCGGTGAGCTGTTCGTTGAGCAGCTCGATGACCTCGGGGTCGCCTGACATCGGGGTGGGCTCCTTCCGGACATTCCTGGCAGATCCTGCCGCATGATTCCACCGGCACCATGAGCCGTCCAGTAAGCGCACACTTAGTAGTCAATGCCGGAAATGTCACTATGCTGGTCGGGTGCACCCCGCCCGGTCTGTCAGGATGGAGACATGGCTCATCCGGTGGAACACGCGTCTGGGACGGGGGCGGCGGCAGACCTTCCGCCGGGACAGCGGCTCCAGCGCGGCTGGCCGGTCACGCACTACGGGCCCGTGCCCAAGTTCCGCCCCGAGCGCTGGGACTTCCGGGTCTTCGGCGCCACCGCCGACGGCGAGAAGCGGTCCTGGACCCACGAGGAGTTCACCGCCCTGCCGTACGCCACGGTCGTGGCCGACCTGCACTGCGTGACCAAGTTCAGCATGCTCGGCGCGGAGTGGGGCGGGGTGCCCGCCCGCGCGATCCTCGACCTGGCGCCGCCCGCGCCCGGGGTCACCCATGTGATGGTGTGGGCCGAGTACGGCTTCAGCGCCAACCTCCGGCTGGCCGACTTCGCCGACGACCGCGCCATCTTCGCCATCCACAAGGACGGCGAACTCCTCACCGCCGAACACGGCTTCCCGGCCCGCCTGGTCGTCCCGCACCTGTACGCCTGGAAGGGCCCCAAGTGGGTCCGGGGCGTGGAGTACATGACCGCCGACCGCCGGGGCTTCTGGGAGCAGCGCGGGTACCACAACGTGGGCGACCCCTGGAAGGAACAGCGCTACTCCTACCAGGAGGAGCCGGGCGACGGTCCGGAGCTGTAGCCCTAGCCGTCCCTGAGGCGCTTCAGCCGGGCCACGTCCGCCGCGTGGCCCTCCTTGCCGCCGGGGGTCTCGATCACCAGCGGGACGCCCGCCGTGGCCGGGTGAGCCATCAGCGCGCGGAACGGCTCCTCGCCGATGTGTCCGGAGCCAATGTTCTCGTGGCGGTCCTTGTGTGCGCCGGCCACATCCTTGGAGTCATTGGCGTGGATCAGCTTCAGCCGTCCCTCGCCCACGGTCTCCACCAGCAGGTCGAGCGTCTGCCGCATGCCGTCCGGGCCCGTCAGGTCGTGCCCGGCCGCGTAGATGTGGCAGGTGTCCAGGCAGACGCCGAGCTTCGGATGGGCGTCCAGCGCCTCGAAGTACGGGCCGAAGTCCCAGGTCCGCGAGCACAGTGAGGAACCCTGCCCGGCCGTCGACTCCAGCAGCAGGAACGGGTCGTCGTCGTGGGTCAGCTCGTCCAGCAGCGGCAGCAGACGCTCGCGCACCTGCCGCAGGGCCACCTCGCGCGGGCGTCCGCCGGTCGCGCTGCCGGTGTGCACCACCACGCCGAGCGCCCCGATGTCCCGCCCGCGCCGCAGGGAGTGCCGCAGCGACGCAACCGAGCGCTCCACCGTCGCCTCGGTGTGCGAGCCGAAGTTGATCAGGTAGGGCGCGTGCACGTACGCCGGTACCGACTCCGCCGCGCAGGCCGCCCGGAACGCCTCGTCCTGGGCCGGGTTCCCGGCCGGGGTGGCCCAGCCGCGCGGGTTGGCCACGAAGACCTGCACGGTCTCCGCCCCCAGCTCCCGGGCGTACGGAAGCCCCGTCGTGTGCAGCCCGCCGGCCACCGGCACATGGGCGCCGACGGGGTTGCGGAGGGCACCGGGGACGGCGAGGGGAGCTGCGGGGGACGGCTGGAGTGTCACCCGTTCAGGGTGTCACGCCGTCCCGCGCGCCCGGACCGGCGGCCCCGGTGAGACCGGTCACCGGATGGTGATCGTGATCTTCGAGCCCTTGGGCGCCTCGTCGCCGCCCGCCACCGACTGCCTCTTCACCGTGTCGCCGAACAGCCCCAGCAGTCCCCGGTCCTCGTGGACCTCGAACCCGGCCGCCTCCAGCTTCCGGTGCGCGTCGTCCACGTTCGACCCGGTCACGTCCGGCACCCGCACCATCTCCGGGCCCTTGGACAGCGTCAGCGTCACCGTGTCGCCCTCGGCGCCCCGCGCACCCGGCTCCGGGGACTGGGCGGCGACCTGGCCCTTGTCGTAGTCGGAGTTGACGCGCTCGGCGGCGATCCTCACCTTCAGCCCGGCGTCGGTCAGGTCCTGGCGCGCGCTCTCCGCGTCCTCACCGCTGACGTCCGGGATGTCGACCGGGGCGCCCTTGCTGACGACCAGCGCGATCGCCGACCCGGCGTGCCGGTCGGTGCCCGCATCCGGCGTCGTACGGATCACCGAGCCCCGGTCCACCTCGTCGCTGAACTCGCGCGTGACCATGCCCGGCTCCAGACCGGCCGACTTCAGCCGCTCCCGCGCCCGCTCCAGCGACTGACCCGCCACCCGGGGCACCGGGACCGTACGCGGGCCCAGCGAGACCGTGAGCCCCACCGAGGCATGGCCCCGGACGCGCGAACCGGCCGACGGGTCGGTGCTGATGACCGTGCCCCGGTCCACCGTGTCGCTGTAGGCCCGCTTCACGCCGCCCACCTGGAGACCGGCCGCCTTCAGGCGCTGCTCGGCCTGGTCCTGGGTGCGCGACAGCACCGGCGGCACCTTGGTGAACTGGCCCGAGTTGATGTACCAGACCCCGCCGCCGACGCCGAGGACCACCAGCACCGTGGCCAGCAGGGTGAGCAGCCCGCGGCGGGGCCGCCGGGACCGACCCGTGCCGCGCCGGGTGGGCGGGGGCTCGATGTCGGTGGTGTGCAGCACGCTCGTGACGTTGTGGCCGTCCGTGCCGTCCGTGCCGTCCCCGTCGACCGGGAGCGGCCGGACCGTCATGGCGCGCGGCAGCACGCTCGTCCGGTCGCCCGCGTTGTCGTGGGCGACCGACACGGCCCGCGGGGGCAGCGCGTCGAGCTGCTCCTCGGTGAGCGTGCCGCGCACCCGCAGCACCTCGCCGAGCAGCGCGGCCGCGTCCGCCGGGCGCAGGGCCGGGGTGCGGGCGGTGGCGGCGGCCACCAGGGCGTCCAGCTCGTGGGCCAGGCCCGGCGCCAGCGCCGAGGGCGCGGGCACGTCTTCGTTCAGGTGCTGGTAGATGACCTGGGCGGGGGAGTCCCCGGAGTGCGGCTTGGCGCCGGTCAGCATCTCGTAGAGCACGACACCGCAGGCGTACACGTCCACGCGCGGGTCGGCGGTGCCCTGCTCGATCTGCTCCGGCGCCAGGTAGGAGACGGTGCCGAGGACCGAACCGGTGGTGCTGGTGACCGTGTCCACCGCGCGCACCAGACCAAAGTCGGCGACCTTGACCCGGCCGTCGTCCCCGATCAGCACGTTCTCCGGCTTCATGTCCCGGTGCACGAACCCGGCCCGGTGCGCGGCGCCCAGCGCGGCGAGCACAGGCTCCAGGATGTCCAGGGCCGCCCTCGGCCGCAGCGCGCCCCGCTCGCGCAGCACGTCACGCAGGGTGCACCCGGCGACGTACTCCATGGCGAGGTAGACCCAGCCCCCGTCGGTGCCCTGGTCGAAGACCTGCACCACATTGGGGTGGGCCAGCCGGGCGACCGACTTGGCCTCGCGGATGAACCGGTCCACGAAGGCGCCGTCGGCGGCCAGCGCCGGATGCATCACCTTGAGGGCCAGGACCCGGTCCAGCCGGATGTCCAGGGCCCGGTACACGGTCGCCATCCCGCCGACGGCGATCCGCGCCTCGACGCGATAGCGGCCGTCGAGCACCTGGCCGAGGAGGGGGTCCGAAAGGGTCGTATCCACGCGGGCGAGTCTACGAGGGGTGCGCGGAGCCGGCTCCCGCTGCGCCGTCCGGGTGAGCGGCTGCAGCAGAGCTGTGACCGTTCGGCGAGGTGAACGCCGGGCGCTCGGGGTCGAGGTCCGCGCGCCCCTCGGCGGGGGAGGACGCCCGCGCGAAATGGCGGCGCGGGATGCGTCCGGCCCGCCGCGCCAGGTGCCCGGCACGCACGGCGTACCGCATGGCCGAGGCCATCGTCTCGGGGTCCTGCGCGCGGGTGACGGCCGAGGCGAGCATCACACCGGCACACCCCAGCTCCATCGCCAGTGCCACGTCCGACGCGGTCCCGGCACCGGCGTCCAGGATGACCGGGACGTACGACTGCTCCATGATCAGCTCGAAGTTGTGCGGGTTGCGGATGCCGAGACCGGAGCCGATCGGGGAGCCCAGCGGCATCACGGCCGCGCACCCCACGTCCTGGAGCTTCCGGGCCAGCACCGGGTCGTCGTTGGTGTACGGCAGCACGGTGAAGCCGTCGTCGACCAGCGTCTCGGCCGCGTCCAGGGTCTCCACCGGGTCGGGGAGCAGGGTGCGCTCGTCGGCCACGACCTCCAGCTTCACCAGGTCGGTGCCGAGCGCCTCGCGGGCCAGCCGGGCGGTCAGCACCGCCTCCCCGGCGGTGAAGCAGCCCGCGGTGTTGGGCAGCACGCGGATGCCGAGCTTCTCCAGCACCGACAGCACCGAGCCGTGCGCGCCGGGGTCGACCCGGCGCATCGCCACCGTGGTCAGCTCGGTGCCGGACGCGACCAGCGAGCGCTCCAGCACGTCCAGGCTGGGGGCACCGCCGGTGCCCATGATCAGCCTGGACTCCAGGGCAAGGTCGCCGAGGACCAGGGGGTCGGTGGTTCCGGTGGGCACGGTCAGCCTCCCTGCACGGCGGTGAGGACCTCGACCCGGTCGCCCTCGGCGAGGCCGGTCTCGGCCCACCGGGTGCGCGGGACCACGGTCTCGTTGACGGCGGCGGCCACTCCGGAGGGCGCCGGGGCGAGGACGCGGACGACAGCGTCCAGGGCGGTGCCCGGCGCCACCTCGCGGCGCTCGCCGTTGACGGAGATGTTCATGCGGAGTGCTCCAGAGTGGGGGGAGGGGCGGCGAAGCGGCCCGGCGAGAACGGGCGGGCCACCTCGGGCAGGCCCGCGCCGCACAGCACCTCGGCCATGACGTCCCCGGTGACGGGCGTGAGCAGCACGCCGTTGCGGAAGTGCCCGGTTGCCAGCAGCAGGCCGTCGAGGCCCGAGGGGCCGAGCAGCGGGGCGTTGTCGGGGGAGCCGGGGCGCAGTCCGGCCAGGGTCTCGGTGAGCGGCAGCTCGGTGATGCCGGGCACCAGCTCATGGGCGTCGCGCAGCAGCCCGTACACCCCGCCGGCGGTGACCGTGGTGTCGTGGCCCAGCTCCTCGCTGGTCGCGCCGATCACCAGCTCGCCGTTCTCGCGCGGCACCAGATACACCGGCCCGCCGCGCACCACGGCCCGCACGGTACGGCTGAGGAACGGCCGGTACCGGGGCGGCACGGTCAGCCGCAGCACCTGCCCCTTCACCGGGCGCACGGGTGGTACGAGCGCCTCCGGCACCCCCGCCAGCCGTCCGCTCAGGCTGCCGCCCGCCAGCACCACCTGCCCGGCGGGCAGCGCGGTGCCGTCCGCCGTGGTGATCCCGGTGGCCCGGTCACCGGCGGTGTCGAGCCGCGCGGCCCAGCCGCGGTGGAAGGCCACCCCGGCCCGCTCGCAGGCGATGAGCAGCGCGGCCGCCAGCCTGCGGGGGTCGATCCGGTGGTCCCCGTCGGCCCGCAGCCCGCCGCGCACACCGGGCGCCAGCATCGGCTCCAGACGCCGGCACTCGCGCCCCGACAACCACTCCGAGTCCAGTCCGCAGCGGAGCTGGAGGTCGTGCACCTCGCGGAGCTGGGCGCGGTCGTCGGTGTCGAAGGCGACGGCCAGCGTGCCCGAGCGGCGGTAGCCCAGGTCGTCGCCGGTGGCCTCGGCCAGCTCGGCGGCGAAGTCGGGATAGCGGCGCGCGGAGGCCAGGTTGAGGGCGAGCAGCCCCTCCTCGCCGTGGTGCAGCTCGGTGACCGCGGCCAGCATCCCGGCCGCCACCCGCGCGGCCCCGCCACCGGGCTCCGGGTCCACGACGGCGACGGTCAGCCCCCGCCCGGCCGCGCGCCAGGCGGTGACCAGGCCGATGATCCCGCCCCCCACGACGAGCACGTCGGGGGTACCGGGTGGTCCGGACGTACGTGACGGCATGGGCGTCTCGCCCCTCCCTTCGCCGGCATGACCCGGATCAGGTTCGTACGGTCGGAGGCCGCCAGCCTCCCTCTCAGCCCGGTGCGTCCGGGCTCCCGCGAGTGCAGTTACGGTGGCCAGCCTAGCCGCCCGCCCAGTTCACCGTAAGGGAGCCCTCGCCCATGCCCCGCTCGCTCGACGGACTCACCCTCGCCCCCGTGACGGACCAGGCACCGGGCCAGGTGGGCACCGGGACCCGGTTCGCCTACCACGAGAGCGAGGGGCGGATCTGGGCCGAGTACGCGGGCGGGGACATCGCGCGCGGCCACCTCGTCGGCACCCGCGCCGGGGACCGGCTGGACTTCCGCTACGTGCAGCTCCGACACGACGGCACCACCGCCTCCGGGCACTGTGTCTCCACCGTGACCGAGCTGCCCGACGGCCGGGTCCGGCTGGAGGAGGAGTGGGAGTGGGAATCCGGGCCGGGCGCGGGCACCAGCGTGGTGGAAGAGGTCGGTGCCGCCGCGCACTGACTGACGGGAAGTCAGGTGTCTTAGGGTGGCGATGTGAGCGAGCAGAGATCTTCGGAGGGTTCGGTACAGGAGCGGCGCGTGGTCGTCGTCGGGGCGGGGATGGCCGGGGTGCAGACCGCCGTCGCCCTGCGCGAACAGGGCTTCACCGGCCCCGTCACCCTGATCGGCGCCGAGCCGCACCAGCCGTACGACCGGCCCCCGCTGTCCAAGGCCATCCTGCTGGGCACCGCCGACGGCTCCGCCTTCGACGTGGACTTCGCCTCGCTCGACATCGACCTGCGGCTCGGCTGCGAGGCGCTCGGCGTCCGCCCCGCCGAGCACGAACTGGACACCGCCGCCGGGCCCGTCCCGTACGACGTGCTGGTCCTCGCCACCGGTGCCGAACCCGTCCGGCTGCCCGGCACCGGCCAGGCGCCGGACGTGCATCTGCTGCGCACCCTGGACGACGCCGAGCGGCTGCGCCCGGTGCTGGCCGCGCAGCACGACGTGGTGGTGGTCGGCGCGGGCTGGATCGGCGCCGAGTTCGCCACCGCCGCCCGGGAGGCGGGCTGCGCGGTGACCGTCGTCGAGGCCGCCGACCGCCCGCTGGCCGGCGCCCTGCCCGCCGAGGTCGCCGCCCCGATGACCGCCTGGTACGCCGATGCCGGGGTCACCCTGCGCACCGGCGCCCGGGTGGCGGCCGTCGAGCCCGGCGCGGTCGTGCTGGACGACGGCGCTCGCCTGCCTTCCGGCGCCGTCGTGGTCGGCATCGGCGCCCACCCCGCCACCGGCTGGCTCACCGGCTCCGGCATCGCCCTCGGTCCGCACGGCGACGTGCTGGCCGACGACCGGCTGCGCACCTCCGCCGCCGATGTGTACGCGGTCGGCGACTGCACCTCCTTCCCCTCGGCCCGCTACACCGAGCGGCTCCTCGTCCACCACTGGGACAACGCCCTCCAGGGCCCCCGTACGGTCGCCGCCGACATCCTGGGCGAGGAGGCGGCGCCCTACGACCCGGTGCCGTACTTCTGGTCCGAGCAGTTCGGGCGGTTCGTGCAGTACGTGGGACACCACGCGGCCGCCGACCGCACGGTGTGGCGCGGTGACCCGGCCGACCCCGCCTGGACCGTGTGCTGGCTGCGCGAGGGCCGCCTGGTGGCCCTGCTGGCGGTGGGCCGGCCCCGCGACCTGGCCCAGGGCAGGCGGCTGATCGAGGCGGGCCGGGTGATGGACGCCGAGGCTCTGAGGGACCCCGCGCTCCCGCTGAAGCAGGCCGTCCTGGAGTAGGCCGGACGCCCGGGCGCTCAGTGGCCCGACTACCGGCTGTCGGTGGGGGATGGCAGGCTAGATGTCGTGACCGAGATTGACACCAAGACCGACGCTCTTGTCCCCGCCTGGCTCACCCTCCCCGACATCGCCGAACAGCTCGACGTCGAGGTGACGCGTGTGCGGCAGCTGGTCAAGGAGGGCCAGCTCATCGCCGTACGCCGCGGTGAGAACCGCGCGCTGCACGTCCCCGCCGCCTTCATCGACGAGGACAAGGTCGTCAAGGGCCTCACCGGCACCCTGACACTCCTGCGGGACAACGGTTTCACGGACGAAGAGATGATCGAGTGGCTCTTCACCCCGGACCCCTCCCTGCCCGGCACCCCCGCGCAGGCCCTCAGTGAGAACCGCGGCACGGAGGTGAAGCGCCGGGCCCAGGCGCTGGCCGTCTGACCCACCGCGCATCAGCGCGCCCCAGGGCGGCACCCGGCCGGGTGCCGCCCGCCCACAGCACGACCCGCACACCGAACACCGGGGGACCCACCGCATGCCCGACACCGCCCGCGACCGCCTCGCCGACGCCCGGCTCTACCTCTGCACGGACGCCCGCAGGGAACAGGGCGACCTCGCCGAGTTCCTGGACGCGGTCCTGGCCGGCGGTGTCGACATCGTCCAGCTGCGGGACAAGGGCATGGAGGCCGCCGAGGAGCTGGCCCACCTGGAGGTGTTCGCCGACGCCTGCGCCCGGCACGGCAAGCTGCTCGCGGTGAACGACCGGGCCGACGTGGCCCACGCCGCCGGAGCCGACGTGCTCCACCTCGGCCAGGGCGACCTGCCGGTACCGGCCGCCCGCGCGATCCTCGGCGACCGGGTCCTGGTCGGCCGCTCCACCCACTCCGAGCTGGAGGCCGCCGCGGCCGCCACACAGGACGGCGTGGACTACTTCTGCACCGGCCCCTGCTGGCCCACCCCCACCAAGCCCGGCCGCCACGCCCCCGGCCTCGGCCTGGTCCGGTACGCCGCGAGCCTTGAGGCCGAGCGCCCCTGGTTCGCCATCGGCGGCATCGACCGGACCAACCTGGACGAGGTGCTCGACGCGGGCGCCCGCCGGGTCGTCGTGGTCCGCGCGATCACGGCCGCGGACGATCCGGGCGCGGCGGCGGCCGAGTTCGCCAAGCGGCTGCGGGAGATCTGAGCGCAAGCCGTCCCCGGGGAGAAACCCGTCCCAAGGGATGGACAAGGGCCCGGCAATTCGGCCAAATCGTCGGTGCCCGGTTGGGTCACCGCCCGGCCGTGGCTAACCTGCGGGTATGGCCCTCGGAACCGCATCCACCAGGACTGATCGCGCCCGGACCGTCCGGGACATCCTCGCCACCGGCAAGACGGCGTACTCCTTCGAGTTCTACGCGCCGAAGACCCCGCAGGGCGAGCGCAACCTGTGGAACGCGCTGCGCAGGGTCGAGGCCGTCGCGCCCGACTTCGTCTCCGTCACCTACGGCGCGGGCGGCACCACCCGTGCCACCACGGTCAAGGAGACCCAGCAGATCGTCGTCGACACGACGCTCACCCCGGTCGCCCACCTCACCGCCGTCGACCACTCGGTGGCCGAACTGCGCAACATCATCGGCCAGTACGCGGACGCCGGCATCCGTAACATGCTCGCCGTGCGCGGCGACCCGCCCGGCGACCCGATGGGCGACTGGGTCGCGCACCCCGAGGGGCTGACCTACGCGGCCGAACTGGTGCGCCTCATCAAGGAGTCGGGTGACTTCTGCGTGGGCGTCGCCGCCTTCCCGGAGATGCACCCGCGCTCCGCCGACTGGGACACCGACGTCGCCCACTTCGTGGACAAGTGCCGCGCGGGCGCCGACTACGCCATCACCCAGATGTTCTTCCAGCCCGAGTCCTACCTCCGGCTGCGCGACCGGGTCTCTGCCGCGGGTTGCGAAACCCCCGTCATTCCGGAGATCCTGCCGGTCACCAGCGTGAAGATGCTGGAACGGCTGCCGAAGCTGAGCAACGCGCTGTTCCCGTCCGAGCTGAAAGAGCGCATCCTCTCGGCGAAGCACGACCCGGCGGCGGTACGCTCCCTGGGCATCGACTTCACCACGGAGTTCTGCGCCCGGCTGCTCGCCGAGGGAGTGCCCGGACTGCACTTCATCACGCTGAACAACTCCACGGCGACGCTGGAGATCTACGAGAACCTGGGCCTGCACCACCCCCCGCGGGCCTAGACCGGCCGGACCGCGATGGGACACACTGCGTAACGGTCACTGGGAGAGGGGCGTACATGGGCTGGACGGTCCTCTACATCGCGTTCGGCATCGTCGCGCTGTGGTTGCTCGGCGAAGTGCTGCTGCAGTACAAGGCGCGGCTGCGCTGGCGGCTGCTCGCCTTCACCGGGTTCCTCGGTGTGGTGGTCGGCGTGCTGATGCCGTCGGTCGTCGTGATCGGGTTGGGCGCCATCGCGTTCGCCGTCGGGCAGACCTACGTCACGCTGTCGTTCCGCAAGGGCTTCGCGGCCGGCTGGGCCGTCAAGCGCCCCGACGACGAGGAGGCGGGCCCGGTCACCCGGCGCCGCCGCAACCGCGCCGAGCACCAGGACCCGGTCCTCGGCGCCCCCGGCCCGGACGAGCCGGCCGACTTCGGCCAGGACCACCCCGGCCCGGAGACCGCCGCCTACGCCACCGAGAGTTACGACGGCCACGACGGGGACGACGCCTACGACCGCGACGACGTGTTCACCCCGGTCCGCCCCGACCCCACCGCCGCCGAGACCACCTCGGTCTACGAGCCCCAGCCCATGCCCGACGACACCGGCAGCTACGGCGTCTACGGCGACGGCACCCCGGCCCAGCCCCAGCCCCAGCAGACCGACCAGGCGTACGCCTACGACTACTCGGGCTACGGCCAGCAGGGCCAGCAGGGTTACGCCCAGAACGGCTACGACACCGGCGCGCAGCAGGCGTACCCCGGCTACACCGACCCGTACACCGGCCAGGGTTACGAGGGCGGCTACGACAACTCCGGCTACGCGCAGCAGGGTTACGCCCAGCAGGGCTACGGCCAGGACGCGTACGGCGGGCAGGGCGAGACCCCGGCGGGCGGGGTGTGGGTGCCGCAGCAGCGCACCGACGAGAACTACGACGGCGAACTCCCGCCGGAGCAGCAGCAGTACCCCTACCAGGGCCAGACCCAGCAGCAGCACACCGGTTACGACGAGCAGTACCGCTACTGAGCGCCGCTCACGTCGAGCCCCTGAACTCCGGCCCCTCCACGACGAGTCCGGCCACCATCGCCCCCGACATCCCCGCGTGCGGCAGCCCGCCGCCGGGGTGGGACCAGCCACCGACCCGGTACAGGCCGGGCAGGCGCGTGGAGTTGGCCGGATGCAGGAGAGCGCCGTCACCCGCGGCCAGTGAGGGAGCGGGGACCGCGCCGTAACGGGCTCCGGTCTCTGCCGAGTTGTGCTCCGGGGTGCGGACCTCGTGCCAGAGCAGGCGGTCGCGCAGGGCCGGGATCGCCTGGGCGGCCGCGTCGAGCAGTATCCCCGCGTGGGCCGGGTCCGCCTCCGTCTCGGCGGGCAGGGTCGCCCACACCACCGCCGACTCGTGGGCGTCGTCCGGGCGCAGCGCCGGGTCGTCGGGACGCAGCACGGTGACCGTGGGGACGGGGAAGGCATCGCCGCCCGGGTTCGCCAGGTGGTCCAACTCGGCCTCGGCGTCCGGCGCGTGCACGACCGTGCGGTGCGCGGCCCCCGCCTCGCGGGCCCCCTTCAGCGCCAGCAGCAGGGTGAGCCGGGCGGCGCCACGCTCGCCGGGGCGCACATCGCCGGTGCCGTCCAGCGGGCGGTCCGTCAGGCGGGCCAGCAGGGCCGGGTCCACGTCGGCCACCACATGGTCGGCGTCCGCCACCGTGCCGTCGGCCAGCTCGACGCCCGCCGCGCGGCCGTCCTTCACCGTGATCCCGGTGACCTCGGCGCCGAACACGAACTCCACCCGGCGCCGCACACAGCGCTCGTACACCGCGCGGGCCAGCTCGCGGACGCCACCGCGCACGTACCAGGTGCCGAAGGCGTGCTCCAGGTAGGGCAGGACGGCCGCGCTCGCCGGGGTGGTGCGCGGGTCCAGGCCGTGGGCGAGGGAGTGGCCGGTCAGCAGGGCCTTGAGCCGGTCGTCGCGCAGTTCCCGGTCGGCGACCTCCGCGAGGGTGGTGGCCCGGCGGGTGCGCAGCAGGCGCTTGTGCGGGACGGCCGGGTAGGGCTCGCGCTCCGCCAGCACCTGCCAGTTGGGCCACAGCGGCTCCTCCAGCAGGGGGCGCCGGGTGCGGTCCCAGGCTTCACGGGCCCGCACCAGGAAGTCGCCCCAGCGCTGCCCGACCCCGGCGCCCAGCGCCTCGTCCAGCGCGGAGACGACACCGGCGCGCGAGGCGTTGGGCACGGCGACGCCGGTGCCGTCCGCGAAGAGGTGGCGGGAGGAGGGGTCGACCTGGACCAGCTCGACCAGGTCCTCCAGCGGTTCCTTGCCGGTCTTCAGGAACAGGTCCCGCCAGACCGCGGGCAGCGGCAGCAGACCGGGGCCGGTGTCGAAGGCGAACCCGTCCCGCTCGAAGCGGCGCACCGCCCCGCCGTACGTGTCCGTCCGCTCGTACACCGTCACCCGGTGGCCCGCGACGGCCAGCCGGGCGGCCGCCGCCAGCGCGCCCATCCCGGCGCCGATCACCGCAATCCGTGCCATGACCGCGACTTTACCGACCACCACCGACAGCGCCGGTCCTGGGCCCGAACGCGGGGGCTTGAGTACCCGTACCTAGACGCACAGATGAGTAGCCGCGCGGATGGGCCCAGGACGGCCCGGACGGGAGAGTGGAGGCACGGCCAGGGGGCGCGGCCCGGCACCGCCGACACGGGGCGGCGGAACGGGCCCGCCCGCCGGCCGCTCCTTCCGTCGGCCTGCGTCGGCGGAAGCGAGACACGGGGCCCGTGGCCGTCACGGTCACGGGGGACCGCGGTGAGAACCGTGCGGGGGAGAGCGAGGGCGCCGGACCGGCAGCATGCGGTCCGGCGCCCTTCGCGCGCCCCGAGGTCGTGGGGCTCAGCCCCCGCTGACCCGCCCCTGGAGCAGCCGGGACAGCGCGGAGTGCACATCGTCCAGCGACCGCTCCGGCTGGAACGCCTTCCAGTCCAGCGCGGCCACCAGCACCATCCCGACCAGCGCGGCCGCCGTCAGCGGTACGTCGATCTCGTCGCTGAACTCCCCGGCCGCCACGCCCTCGCGCAGCACCTCCTCGACCACCGCCACGGCCTGCTGGCGGACCACCATCAGGGTCGACTGCCAGGCCCGGTTGGTGCGCCACAGCTCGGCCACGTAGAGCTGGGTGAAGGCCGGGTAGCGGTCGATGAAGACCAGGCCCGCGCGGACCATCGCGTCCAGCCCGTCCACCCCGTTGCCGCCCTCGCGGGCGGTGCGCTCGGCGGCCTCCCGCAGCGAGGCGGTGAGCAGGCCGACGCCGTGCCGCAGCAGCTCCTCGAAGAGCACCGACTTGCTGGCGAAGTTGTAGTAGACGGTGCCCTTCGCCACCCCGGCGCGCTCGGCGATCTCGTCCACCGTGGTCGCGGAGAACCCCTGCTCGGCGATGAGGGTGACAGCCGCCTCGTAGAGCTTCTGCCGGGTGGCCTCGCGGCGGGTGCTGCCGGCGGGGCGGGCGCTGGTGCTTTCCATGGACCCGATTCTCACAGGTGCGCCGGGCCGCCGGGCCGCCTCCGCCGCCCCGGCGCTCACAGGCTCAGCTCCGGGTGCAGCCGCTGGAGCGTCCACACCTGGCGGCGCCGGGCGGTGAGCGCGGTCAGCGCCAGGGCGCCCGCGGTGAACGCCGTCAGCACCACGCACGCCTCCCACACCGGGCCCAGCCCGCCGCCGGTGATCAGCCGGCGCAGTGCCGAGACCACGTAACTCATCGGCAGGAACGGGTGGATGGCGTTGAAGAAGCCCGGACTGGTCTGCACCGGATAGGTGCCGCCCGCCGAGGTGAGCTGGAGCATCAGCAGTGCCAGCACGAGGATGCGCCCCGCCGCGCCGAAGCGGGCGTTGAGCCACTGCACGATCGCCGTGAAACAGGCCGTGACCAGGAACAGGAACACGGTCGTCCCGGCCGCCCGGACCATCTCCAGACCGATGCCGAAGTGCAGTACGGACATCAGCGCGGCCGTCTGGAGCACGCCCACCGCCAGCACCGGCAGCCAGCCCGCCAGCGCGATCCGCCAGGACGGGGCACCGGCCGCGAGGGCACGCCGGTTGAGCGGCGGGATCAGCATGTAGGCGACCATCGCGCCGACCCACAGGGAGAGCGGGATGAAGTACGGGGCGAACCCGGTGCCGTAGTTGGGCGCGTGGTGCAGGTCGGCCGAGGAGAGCCGGACCGGGTCGGCCATCACGCCGGTGCGCCGGTCACGGGCGCGCTCGTCGTAGTCGGGGATCTTCCCGGCGCCGTCGTGCAGGCCGTCCGCCAGCTGTCCGGCGCCGTCCTGGAGCTTGTACAGGCCGCTGTCCAGCGCCTTGGCACCCGACTCGGCGGTGCCGATGCCCCGGTGCAGGGTGGCCGCGCCGGACTGGGCGGTGCCGAGCCCGGTGTGCAGCTTCTTCGCCCCGGCGGCGACGGCGTTCGCACCCGCGTTCAGCTTGTCGATCCGGGCGACCGCGTCGGCGACGTCCTGGTGCAGGTGCGGGGCGCGCTCGGCGAGGGCGTCGGCCTGCGCGCGCAGGGTGGTCAGGTTCTTGCGCATGGTCGTCAGGTCACCGCCCTGCGCGGCGACGACCTTGTTCAGGTCGTCGGCCACGTCCGCCACGTCGTCCGCCGCCTTCTGGGCCTTCGCCAGGTCGGGGCAGGCCGGGTCGGGCACGGGCGGGGTCTCGCAGCGGGCCTTGTGCACCTGGTCCAGTACGGCGGCCGAGGCGTGCGCGGTCTTCGCGGCGCCGGGGGCGAGCCGGACGAGGGTGTCGAGGTTGTCCTGCACGATGCGGGCCGAGTCGGAGACCAGGCGGGCGGTGGCCCCGATCGTCTGCCCGTTCTTCTCCAGGAACGGCCCGGCCTTGGCGTACGCCCCGTCGACCTTGTCGGCCAGGGTCTGGGTGCCGGCCGCGACCTGCCGGGAGCCGTCCTCCAGGTCACCGGCGCCCTTGTCGAGCCGGGTGAGGCCCTTGGCGAGCTTGCCGCTGCCGCTGTCGGCGTCCTTGAGCCCGTCCGCGAGCTTCCGGGCGCCCTTCTCGGCCTTGCCCAGGCCGTTCCTCAGCTTGTCGGCGCCCTCGGCGGCGGTCTCCGTCTTGTCGTGCAGGGTGGAGAAGTTGATGAAGATCCGGTCCAGGAAGGTCCGGGAGGTCTTGGTGGACGCGGCCGAGCGGACCTCGGCGAACACGGTCCGGGAGATCTGGCCGACGATGTAGTTGTTCGCGTCGTTGGTGCGCACCTGGAGCGCGCCGGTCTCCGGGGAGTCACCCGAACTGGACGCCACCCGGCGGCTGAAGTCGGCCGGGAGGGTCAGCGACAGGTAGTAGGTGCCGTCCTCCATGCCCCGGCGGGCCTCGGCCGCGTCGACCTCGTGCCACTCGAAGGTCCGCCGCTCGCGCAGTCCCTTGACGATGTCGGCACCGGCGTGGATCTTCTTCCCGCCCGCCGTCGCGCCCTGGTCCTCGTCGACGAGGGCCACGGGGACGCGGTCCAGACGGCCGTACGGGTCCCAGAACGACCACAGGTACAGGGCGCCGTAGAGCAGGGGCAGCACCAGCAGCGCGACCAGCGCGGCGCGGGGCAGCCGGCCCCGGCCGAACCTTCGCAGCTCAAGCGCGGCCAGCCTCGGTGAGCGCATCGGGGGCCTCCTCTCGGGGAGCGTCCTCGGTGTCGTCGCCGTCCTCGGCCGGCCGGTCTTCGTCGGGGCCGGCCTCGGCGGGCTCCGTGGAGACGGTGACGCAGCCGTCGGGGGCGGTGCGGCACACGGCCAGGACCGTCGTCCCCGCGTCGGCCAGGGAGCGCAACAGGCCCCATGCCTCGGCGCGTTCGTCCGCCGAGAGCTTCAGCTCCACGTCGTCCACCGCCAGCAGTCCGGGTCGCCCGATCAGTGTCAGCGCCACCGACAGCCGCAGCACCTCCAGCCGCTCCAGGTCCCGTACGGCCGTGCGCGAGCCCTTCGGCAGCGCGTCCAGGTCGAGCCCGGCGGCGGCCAGGGCCGCGTCCGCGCGCAGCCGGGCCTCGTACGCGCGCTGGGGGCGCGGATGCAGCGCCTCGCGCAGCGAGTCGCCGAACCGGCGCTGCAACAGGGCCCGTTCGCGCAAGTGCTCGCCCACGGTCAGCGCGGGCTCCAGGTCGGTCACCCCGGCGACGTTGGCCACCGCGCTGAACCGGCGCACCGCCCCCATCCGCCGGGGGAGCGGAAGACCGCCGACGGCCGCCTCGCCCTCGCTCGGCTTCATCCGCCCGGTGAGCGCCAGCAGCAGACACGTACGGCCGGAGCCGGACGGTCCCTGCACGGCGATCAGCGAGCCCGGCCCGGCCTCGAAGCCGATGTCCTTGAAGGCCCACCCCCGTGGCCCCTTGAGCCCGAACCCCCCGGCCGTGACGTCCACGCCGTGCACAAGCCCCCGCCTCTCCCCGGAACAACTTTTGAACTGACTGGTCAGTTCAAAAGTATGCCCGAACAGGCGTGCGCGACAAAGCCCGGATGCCCCACAGGTGTTCCCCGATGCCCCCGATTCCGGCCGCAGTTGGGGTGAAACAGCAGGTCGGAACGGATTGTCAGTGGCATACCGCACGATGTGGGCATACGGCATCCATGCCGTCACCGGACGACAGGAGGTTCGTCATGACCAGCTCGTCAGCGGCCACCGCCGCGAGCGACGTCCACCCCGTGCTCCGCCGGTCCACGGCACCCCCCGCCGCCGTCGCCCTACTCGGCCAAGCCCACACCACGCTGGACGAGGCCGCCGCCATGGAGACGCCGAACGAGCGGTACGCCCTGGCCCACCTCGCCGCCCTCCGCGCGGCCGCAGCCGTCCTCGCCGTCCGGGGGCGCCCCGAGGCCACCGCTCGCCGCCGGGCCCGTATCCGCCCCGCCTGGGAGGTGCTGCCCGAGCTGGCGCCGGAGCTGGCCGAGTGGAGCGCCCTGTTCGCCTCCGGAGCCGACCGCCGCGCCCGCGCCGAGGCCGGCATCCAGGGCGCGGCCGGCCCGCGCGACGCCGACGACCTGATACGCGACGCGGGCATGTTCCTGCGCCTGATCGAGCGGATGCTCTCGCTCCAGCCGGTGCTGCCCCGGACCAGCCCGGAGACCGTCTGACCCGGCCGTCCCGTCCACTGGGCGAGACGCGGACCGGTGCACCCGGCCGGGGTGACGGGGCGCGGCGGGCGAGGCCATAGGGTGGAGACGCCTTACGCCTCCGCCTGCCGCTCACCTCCCCGTGACCGGCCGGGGAGGCCCCCATCGCGCCGCCGGGCAACGGGCGGTGCCGTGCCGAGGAGCAACAGCCGTGCCGGACCCGACGCGCCCCCGCGCCTCTCTCCGTACCGCCGTGGTGTGGGACGTCCTCCAGGACGCCCTCGACCGCCGGGTCAAGGCCACGGGACGGGACTCGCTGGACGTGCTCGACACCGGCGGCGGCAGCGGCAACTTCGCCGTGCCCGTCGCCCGGCTCGGCCATCGCGTCACTGTCGTCGACCCCAGCCCCAACGCCCTCTTCGCTTTGGAGCGCCGGGCCGCCGAGGCGGGCGTCGCCGAGCGGGTCCGGGGCGTCCAGGGCGACGCCCACGGCCTCTTCGACGTGGTCGAGCGCGGCGGCTACGACGCGGTGCTCTGCCACGGCGTGCTGGAGTACGTGGACGACCCGGCCGAGGGCATCGGCAACGCGGTGGCCGCGCTGCGCCCCGAGGGCGTGCTCAGCCTGCTCGCGGCCGGCCTCGGCGGCGCCGTGCTGGCCCGCGCGCTCGCCGGGCACTTCACCGAGGCCCGCCAGGCCCTCGCCGACCCGGACGGCCGCTGGGGCGAGGGGGACCCGGTGCCGCACCGCTTCACCCCCGAGCAGCTCACCGTCCTGGTCGAGGACACCGGCCTGCGGGTCGGCGCGGTGCACGGCGTACGCGTCTTCGCCGACCTGGTGCCCGGCGTCCTGGTGGACACCGAGCCGGGCGCGCTGGACGCCCTGCTGCGGCTGGAGGCGGCCGTGGCGGAGCTGCCCGCCTTCCACTCCGTGGCCACCCAGGTCCATGTGCTCGGCGAGACGGGCGGGACCCGGGCGCCCGCCGAGGGCACCCAGGGCTGACCCTGCCCCACGGGACACGGCGCTGATCAGGGGCGCGGCGGCAGATGGAGTACGCCACAAGCCCCCCGATCGAGGGGTTTGCGCCGTATGATCGAGGTACACCGACCGGCATGACGGGTCGGCCGCCGGGGAATGACAGCCTCAGCGAGCCGGGACGCCCTGACGGACCGGTTGGCCAGATGGCGCAGAGGGGCGGGTTTCACGGGGGCGATTCCCTGCCTATCCTGAAAGGACCCCCCAGAGTCGCCCCGGCGACTGCACGATGAGGAGGACTCCGTGCCGCTCTCGGAGCACGAGCAGCGCATGCTCGAGCAGATGGAGCGAGCGCTGTACGCCGAAGATCCCAAGTTCGCGTCGGCGCTTGAGGGAAACGGGCTGCGGACCTACACCCGGCGCCGGGTCTATCAGGCGGTCGCGGGCTTCCTCGTCGGTATCGCGCTCCTCATGGCCGGTATGGTCGCCCAGTTGATCTGGATCAGTGTCGTCGGCTTCCTCGTGATGCTCGGCTGTGCCGTGCTCGCAGTCACCGGATGGCGCAAGGCACCCAAGCCGGGTGAAACCCCCAAGGGCCACACCAGGCGCCGTCCCGTCCGGCGGAAACGTACCGTCATGGAACGCATCGAGGACCGCTGGCAGCGCCGCCGGGACGAACAGGGCCACTGAGCCCGCCCGCCGACTCCCCAGCTTTCGTACGAGGGGGTGACCGCCGATCCCGGTGGTCACCCCCTCGGCCGTATCCGCCCCAGCCGTCTGCCGCCTCGGCCGTGTCGCGCCGCCGTCAAGCCTCCCCGCGCACCGGCCGCAGCGCCGCCGCGCGGGCCCGGAGGGAAGCCCAGCCCTCCTGGGCCGACCACAGCACCCGCCGGGCCGAGCGCGGGGCGAACAGGGCCCGCAGCCGGGTGCCCCGGCCCACCGGGGCCGCCAGGCCGGCGATGACCCGGCGCACGTCCTGTGCCAGGCCCGGCGCCGGACGCGGCTCCGGGGCGTACAGCACCTGCTCCAGGGCGGCCGCCACCCGGTGCACCGCGGCCCCGGCCTCCCCGTCCAGCTGTCCCAGCCGCACGATCCGGGCCGCCGAGCCGCGCGGGGTCAGCGAGTCGTCCGGTATCACCCCGTGGTCCCAGGCACTGTCGGTCAGCTCCCGCCAGGCCGCCAGTGTCCGCCGGGCCGGGTCGGGGGAGTGCCCGTCCAGCCGTCTCGCCCGCACCCGGGTCCGCCACAGCATCGGGGACAGCGGGAGCGCCACCAGCGCCAGCGCGCCCAGCGCGATCAGCGCCGCCCACAGCCCGCCGGACGGCCCCCCACCCCCACCCGGCGCCGCGACGGCCGCCGACGGGTCGGCACAGGCGCCCGACTTGTCCTGCGCCGCGCAGCTCTCACTCCCGGTCGCCGCCGCCGAAGGCTCCCTGGACGCCCCCCGCGAGGGCAGCTCCTGGTCCGGGCGGGCGCTGCTCGGGGTGTCCTGCTGGGTGTACGCCGGAGTCGTGCCCCGGGTCGGCGTCGGCTCGAACCGGGTCCAGCCCACGCCCTGGAAGTACAGCTCCGGCCAGGCGTGCGCGTCCCGCAGGCTCACCGACACCGAGCCGTCGCCCTGCGGGGTGCCCGGTGCGAAACCCACCGCCACCCGGGCCGGAATGCCCAGCGTGCGGGCCATCGCCGCCATGGCGAAGGAGAAGTGGACGCAGAACCCCTCCTTCTTCTTGAGGAAGTTGGCGATCGCGTCGGCGCCCCGGCCCACCTGCACCTCGGTGTCGTACCGGAAGCCGCCGTCCACCGAGAACCAGTCCTGGAGCCGTACCGCCTCCTCGTAGTGGTTGCGGGCCCCCGAGGTGACCTCCTCGGCGGTGCGCGCCACCACGTCCGGCAGCCGGGACGGCACCCGGGTGTACTCCCGCTCCAGCGCGGCCGGCGGCTTCGGGGCGTCGGCGAGCTGCTTCGCGGTCGGCTGCAGTTCCAGGCTGGTGACCTGGTAGATCTCGCCGCGCGTGGTCTGGCCGTGGTCGCCGACCAGGGTCAT
The DNA here is from genome assembly GCF_004328625.1 of Streptomyces seoulensis. NCBI lineage: Bacteria > Bacillati > Actinomycetota > Actinomycetes > Kitasatosporales > Streptomycetaceae > Streptomyces > Streptomyces seoulensis. The sequence continues at coordinate 1,556,646 of NZ_CP032229.1, read as the reverse complement.
GCCGACCGGCTCGTACCGCCAGTTGCCGTCGATCCGGACCCCGCTCGGCGGATACGGCATCGGCAGCCAGTCCTGGGCGTACCAGTCCGCCGCCGTGATCACCGTGCGCAGCGTGGTCCGCCTGACGTCGTCGCTCAGGCCCTCCGGGGCCGGGAAGACCCCGGGCACCGCGGCGATGCGGCGCTGGGACGGCTTCCAGTCGGTGCCGTCGAAGTCGTCCAGGGACACTATCCGCACGTACATGTCCGGCACCTCGCCGGAGCTGGGCCGCAGGGAGAGCACCTGGCGGTCGTCGTCCACGTTCAGGCTGTCCCGCAGCGAGACCAGGGGGTTCACCGCCGAGATGGTGCCGCCCCGGCCGTTGCCCGCGCCGACGCCCGAGCCCGCCCGGCCCAGCAGCCCGCCGTGCAGCGTCGGCAGGGCCAGCGGTACCACCAGGGCCACGCCCAGCGCCACCGCGCCGATCCGGCGGCCGGTGCGCGCCGGTGCCGTCACCCCGCCCGCCGGGGCACCCGCGCGCGGGGCGCCGCCGAAGACCCGGCCCCACTGGGCGAGCCGCTCCCGGCCCTCAGCGAGCAGCAGCATCAGATAGCCGGCCGCCGCCACCAGGAACCACAGCCAGTCCGCCGCCCCGTCCGACAGCCCGGCCGCCACCGAGTACAGCGCCAGCAGCGGCAGGCCCGCCGGAGCCGCCCGCCGGAAGGTCACCGCGAGGGTGTCCACTAGCAGATGCACCAGCAGCACCCCGCCGACCAGCAGCAGCCGGATGCCGTCGGTGAGCGGCGCCGGGATCGCGTAGTGGCTCACGTCGTCCGCGCCCTGCCCGAACAGCGCCCCGAACCGCAGGAACGCGTCCGGCCCCGGCAGCAGTCCGCCCAGCGCCTCGGCCCGCGCGAAGACCAGGGTCAGCAGCACCAGCGTCACCAGCAGCTGCGCCAGCAGCGTCAGCGACCGGGACAGGGGAATCCGCCGGGCCGCGATGCCCACCCCCGCCTGCACGGCCACCAGCAGCGCCGACAGCAGCAGCCAGGTCGGGCCGTCGACCAGCGGCAGCAGGGCCGAGGACGCCATCAGGGTCGCCGCCGCCGCGCACAGCGCCAGTCGTGCCCGCCCGCTCATCCCCGTACCTTCCCGCTCAGCGCGGCCGGACCCGGCCGCTCCCGGTCCGCCTGCCGCCACAGCTCCTCCAGCGCGGCCCCGGGCGGCACCCCGAGCGCCGTCCAGCCGCCCTCCCGCAGCACCCGCAGCCGCTGGGGGAGCGGGGCGTTCGGCTGCGGTACCGCCGTCGGCTCGCGCGTCCAGTCGTCCGGGTCCAGCACGAAGGCGACCGCGCCCCCGCGCCGGCGCATCCGCGCCACCGAGGCCGCCTGTCCGCCGTCCAGGTCACCGAGGAAGGCGACCAGCAGCCCGTCGTGCCCGTCCCGCAGCACGTCGTACGCGCCCGCCAGGTCGGTGCCGTCGGAGTGGTCGATCACCGCGAGGGTGTCCATCATCAGCGCGGCCGCCGCCGCCCGTTCGTGCCCCGAGCCGCCCTCGCCGGACACCGTCACCCCGAAGTCCGTCAGCAGCCGCACCGAGAAACCGCGCTCCAGCAGGTGCGACACCACCGAGGCGGCCGCCGACACCGCCCACTCGAAGGCCGAGCCGGGGCCCGCGCCCTCGTAGGCCACCGCGCGGGTGTCCAGCAGCACCGTGCAGCGCGAACGGCGGGGCTGCTCCTCGCGGCGCACCATCAGCTCGCCGTGCCGGGCGGTGGAGCGCCAGTGCACCCGGCGCAGGTCGTCGCCGTGCCGGTAGCCGCGCGGGATCAGGTCGTCCTCGCCGGCCAGCGCCAGCGAGCGCTGCCGTCCGTCGCCGTGCCCGAGCGCCTCCCCGCCGAACCGGACCGGCGGCAGCGGCTCCACCCGGGGCAGCACCGTGAGCGTGTCGTGCGCCGAGAAGGACCGGGTCAGCTCGCACATCCCGAACGGGTCGCTCAGCCGCACCTGGAGCGGGCCGAGGCGGTATCTGCCGCGCAGGTCCGAGCGCACCCGGTAGGACACCTCGCGGTGCCCGCCAGGCTCGACCCGGTCCAGCACGAAACGCGGCCGGGGGCCCAGCACGTACGGCACCCGGTCCTGGAGCATCAGCAGGCCGGTGGGCAGCCGGGAGACGTTGTCCACGCGCAGCCGGACCCGCGCCTCCCCGGTCGCGGGCACCCGCGTGGGGGCCAGGCCGCGCTCGGCGGTCACCCGGTGCCGGGTGCGGTGCAGGACGGCCGCGCAGAGCAGCGGCAGCACCGCCAGCAGCAGCCCCACCCGCAGCAGGTCGTCCTGGCCCAGCACATAGGCGCAGATCGCGGCCGCGACCCCGGCGGCGAGGAAGGAGCGCCCGCGCGTGGTCAGACCCGACAGCGTGGCCCGCACCCCGCCCCGCCCCCCGGCGGACATCACAGACCCCGGGGAGGCCGCAGCGGCCGCGGGGGTTGGGCAGGCGAGGCGTCCAGACCCTCGTACCCGCTCTGCCGGGCGGTGGTGGGTACGGCCGTGTGCTGGATGATCTCCCGCACCACGTCCTCGGCCGACCGGCCGTTGAGCTGGGCCTCCGAGGTGGGCAGCAGCCGGTGGGCCAGCACGGACGGGGCGAGCGTCTGGAGGTCGTCCGGCAGCGCGTACTCCCGGCCCTCCAGGGCGGCGGACGCCTTCGCCGCGCGCAGCAGATGCAGCGTCGCGCGCGGGGAGGCGCCGAGTCTGAGGTCGGGGTGGGAGCGGGTGGCGGCGACCAGCTCCACCGCGTACCGCCGCACGGCCTCCGAGACGTGCACCGCGCGCACCGTCTCGATCAGCTTCACGATCTCGTGCGCGTGCGCCACCGGTTCCAGGTCCTCCAGCGGGGAGGCCCCGCCGTGCACGTCCAGCATCCGCAGCTCGGCCTCGACGCTGGGGTAGCCCACGGAGACCCGGGCCATGAAGCGGTCGCGCTGGGCCTCGGGCAGCGGGTACGTGCCCTCCATCTCGACCGGGTTCTGGGTCGCCACCACCATGAAGGGGCTCGGCAGTTCGTAGGTGTGGCCGTCGATGGTGACCTGGCGCTCCTCCATGGACTCCAGCAGCGCCGACTGGGTCTTGGGGGAGGCGCGGTTGATCTCGTCGCCGATCACGATCTGCGCGAAGATCGCACCCGGCTTGAACTCGAAGTCACCGCCCCGCTGGTCCCAGATGGACACCCCGGTGATGTCCGAGGGCAGCAGGTCCGGGGTGAACTGGATGCGCCGCACCGAGCAGTCGATGGACCGCGCCAGCGCCTTGGCCAGCATGGTCTTGCCCACCCCGGGGACGTCCTCGATCAGCAGATGCCCCTCGGCCAGCAGCACGGTCAGCGCGAGCCGTACGACCTCGGGCTTGCCCTCGATCACGTCCTCCACCGAAGCGCGGACACGCTCCGCGGTGGCGGTCAGCTCCCGCCCCGCGCCCGACTCCGTTCGAGCGGGGACGCCCCCCTGGCTCGCCCGATCGTCATAGGTCGTCACCCGGCCCTCCTCGGCCCGTCATCACCCAGGGCCTGTGCACGCGAGCGCGACCGGCCCACCCCGGAACTGCGACGCCGCGCGGACCAGGCCGCGCGCCGTCACACCCCGCATTCTTGCCGCCGTTACGGATTCGTGTCACCGCCTGTGGACAACTGCCCCCGTGATGCCGGGCTTGCGGCCCTTTCACCCCCGCCACGAGGGCGGGGAGGAGGGCCGCCGGCCGGTCAGGCCGACTTCTCGGCGCCGCTCCCGGCCGGGTCGATCTCACGGAGCAGACCGGTGCGCACGTCGAAGACGAAGCCGCGCACGTCGTCGGTGTGCAGCAGGAACGGGGAGGTCCGCACCCGCTGCATCGACTGCCGTACGTCCTGGTCCACGTCCCGGAACGCCTCCACCGCCCATGCCGGGCGCTGGCCGACCTCCATCTCCAGGTCGTGCCGGAACTCCTCGGTGAGGGACTCCAGGCCGCATCCGGTGTGGTGGATCAGGACCACGCTACGGGTGCCCAGCGCGCGCTGACTGATGGTCAGCGAGCGGATCACGTCGTCGGTGACCACGCCGCCCGCGTTGCGGATGGTGTGACAGTCGCCCAGTTCCAGGCCGAGCGCGGCGTGCAGGTCGAGGCGGGCGTCCATGCAGGCGACGACGGCGACCTGGAGCACCGGACGCGCGTCCATGCCGGGGTCGGTGAACTCGCTCGCATACGTCTCGTTGGCGCCGACCAGGCGGTCCGTCACGCTGCCGTCACCCGTTATGGCGCCGTCGGACCCGGTCGGAACTGCTGCGGAAGTCGTCATGGTCCCGACGTTACTGGTCACCGGTGCCCCCGGCCTGCTGTGGACGGCCACAAAGAACCAGATCGCGGCTTGTTGTGAGCCAACCCACACGGAGCGCGAACCTCCGCCGGACGGGTGAATCCCGGCGAATCGACCGGCCCGTCCTGAAGCCGTACGCGACGCGCAGGCCGGTTGATTGACCGCGACACAGGGTGGACTAAAGTGACGCGAAGCGGGAGGCGCGGCTCTTCCCGCTGGTGAAACCCCCGGAGATCCCGGCATCCGTCCGGACCGTCTCCCCGCGTGCGCGGCGCGTACGTGCGGCTCGGCCTCCTCCCGCTCCCGGCCGGCCGACGCTTCCGGCGCCGGCGGGCCTCCCCTTCACGGAGCGGGCGGGGACCCGGCAGTGCGTACCGCCCGCCGGAATGAGAGGCCCCCTTGACCGAGAGTCGACACGTCCCGGTGATGCTCCAGCGGTGCCTGGACCTGCTGGCACCCGCCCTGGAGCGGCCGGGAGCGGTGGTCGTCGACTGCACCCTCGGCCTCGGCGGCCACAGCGAGGCCCTGCTGGCCCGCTTTCCCGAGGTCCGGCTGATCGGCCTCGACCGGGACAAGGAAGCCCTCCGCCTCTCCGGCGAACGCCTCGCCCCCTACGGCGACCGCGCCACCCTCGTGCACGCCGTCTACGACGAACTCCCCGAGGTCCTCGACCGCCTGGGCATCCCGGCCGTCCAGGGCGTCCTCTTCGACCTCGGCGTCTCCTCCATGCAGCTGGACGAGGCCGACCGCGGCTTCGCCTACGCCCAGGACGCCCCGCTCGACATGCGCATGGACCAGACGACCGGCGTCAGCGCCGCCGAGGTCCTCAACACCTACCCGGCCGGTGAACTGGTGCGCATCCTGCGCGCGTACGGCGAGGAGAAGCAGGCCAAGCGGATCGTCTCGGCGGTCGTCCGCGAGCGCGAGAAGGAGCCGTTCACCAACAGCGCCCGCCTGGTCGAGCTGATCCGGGACGCCCTGCCGCAGGCCGCCAAGCGCACCGGCGGCAACCCGGCCAAGCGCACCTTCCAGGCCCTGCGCATCGAGGTCAACGGCGAACTCTCCGTACTGGAGCGGGCCGTGCCGGCCGCGGTGAAGGCGCTCGCGGTCGGCGGGCGGATCGCCGTGCTGTCGTACCAGTCGCTGGAGGACCGGCTGGTCAAGCAGGTCTTCGCGGCCGGCGCCGCCAACACCGCGCCCCCCGGGCTGCCCGTCGTGCCCGAGCGCTACCAGCCCCGCCTCAAGCTCCTCACCCGCGGTGCCGAACTTCCCACCGAGGAGGAGATCGCCGAGAACCGCCGGGCCGCCCCGGCCAGGTTCCGGGGTGTCGAGCGCATCCGGGAGGACGCCGAGTGAACGGACGGGGCCGGCCGGGTGCCACGACCCGCCGGGAGGGACAGTGAGCACCAAGCCCGCACCTCGGGGGAGGGCGGCCCGGCTCGCCCGGCTCATCCCCGCCGGCCGCGCCCGCGCGGCCCGCACCCCCTTCGTCCTCCTCGTCGTGCTGCTCCTGGGCGGCGGCCTGCTCGGCCTGCTGGTGCTCAACTCGGCGCTCAGCGAAGGGTCGTTCGAGCTGGACGACATAAAGCGCCAAACGAAGAGCCTCACCGACGAGGAACAGGCCCTCCAGCGGGACATCGACGCGTACTCCGCGCCCGACGCCCTCCAGCGCCGCGCCCGTGAACTCGGCATGGTCCCCGGCGGCGACCCCGCCTTCCTCGGCCCCGACGGCAGCGTCAAGGGCGTCCCCAGCGCAGCCCCCCGCTCCGCCGTCCTCACCGGCCCCCGCGCCCCCGAGGCGCTGACCGCCGTCCCGAGCACGGCCCCGGCCCCGGCGACGCCGAGCGCGCCGCCCGCCGCCACGCCCACCGCCGCACCGGCCGGCACCCCCGCCGGCACCCCCAGCGGCACCCCGGTGAGACCCGCCGCCACGACTCCCGCGCCGGGCGGCGCCCTCCGGTCCGCCCCCACCACCCCGACCCCCGGCAGGTGACGGAAGTGTCCGACAGGGAAACGCCGCGCCGCCGCGTGCCCGGACCCGCGAGGCCGCCCCGCCCCCGGAGCGCGGCCCCCCGCCGTCCCGCCCCCCAGGGCCGGCCCGCCCGCCGCCCCCTGGGCCCCCGGCGCCCCCCGGCCAAGCCCGCCCTGCGGCTCGGCAGCCCCCGGCCCCGGCTGCGCCTGGTCGGCCTCGCCCTCGCCCTGGTGCTGACCGCCTTCACCGTGCGCCTCCTCCAGGTGCAGGCGGTGGACGCGAGCACCTACAGCGCCAAGGCCGAGCAGAACCGCTATGTGGCACACGTCCTGACCGCCGAGCGCGGCGGCATCACCGACCGCAACGGCGTCGCCCTCGCCGTCAGCGAGGACGCCTACGACATCACCGCCGACCCGATGATGTTCAACAGGGAACAGCTCAAGATCTCCGACGGGCCCGAGCAGGCCGCCGCGCTGCTCGCCCCGATCCTCGGCCAGGACCAGGAAGCGCTCGTCAAGAAGCTGCGCCCGGCCAACAAGCGGTCCCGCTACGCCCGGCTGGCCAACCGGCAGACCCCGCAGGTCTGGAAGCAGATCAAGGACCTCAAGGCCGCCTTCGTCAAGAAGGGCACCCCCAATGTGCTCGCCGGGGTCTTCGCCGACCCCAGCAGCCAGCGGGTGTACCCCAACAAGGAGCTGGCCGCCGGGATACTGGGCTGGGTCAACAGCGAGGGCCGGGGCGGCGGCGGCATCGAGCAGCAGCTCGACAAGCAGCTCTCCGGCAAGGACGGCAAGATCCGCTACGCCCAGTCCGGCGGCCGCGAGGTGCCCACCGTGGGCTCCACCGAGACGCCCGCCGTGCCCGGCAGCGACGTCGAGCTGACCATCGACCGCGACATCCAGTGGGCCGCGCAGAACGCCATCTCCGAGCAGGTGAGGAAGTCCAAGGCCGACCGCGGCTACGTCGTCGTCCAGGACACCGCCACCGGCCAGATCCTCGCCATGGCCAACTCGCCCGGCTTCGACCCCAACGACCTCTCCAAGGCCGACTCCGCCGCCATGGGCAACCCCGCCCTCCAGGACGCCTACGAGCCCGGCTCGACCGCCAAGGTGATGTCCATGGCCGCCGTGCTGGAGGAGAACGCGGCCACCCCGCTGACCCATGTCGTCGTACCCAACCGGCTGCACCGGGGCGACCGGCTCTTCCAGGACGACGTCGACCACGCCACCTGGTACCTCACCCTCAACGGGGTGCTCGCCAAGTCCAGCAACATCGGCACCATCCTCGCCGCCGGCCAGCTCGGCAAGACCCAGCCGGCCGCCAACGGCACGCTCTACTCGTACCTGCGCCAGTTCGGCATCGGCCGCTACACCGGGCTCGGCTTCCCCGGCGAGACACCGGGCATCCTCGCGCCCTCGGCCAAGTGGTCCACCTCGCAGCAGTACACGATCCCTTTCGGCCAGGGCTTCTCCATCAACGCCATGCAGGCCGCCTCCGTCTACTCCACGATCGCCAACGGCGGAGTACGCGTCGCGCCCACCCTGGTGCGCGGCACCAAGGGCGCCGACGGCCGCTTCGCCCCCGCGCCCAAGCCCGCCAGGACCCGGGTCGTCAGCGAGAAGACCGCCAAGACCGTCGCCCAGATGCTGGAGTCGGTCGTCGACGACGAGCAGGGCACCGGCGTCAAGGCCCGCATCCCCGGCTACCGGGTCGCGGGCAAGACCGGCACCGCCAACCGCGTCGATCCGGCCACCGGGAGGTACCACGGCTACACCTCGTCCTTCGCCGGATTCGCCCCCGCCGACAAGCCCCGCATCACCGTCTACTGCGCCATCCAGAACGCCACCTCCGGCAGCTACTTCGGCGGCCAGATCTGCGGTCCGGTCTACAAGCAGGTGATGGAGTTCGCGCTCAAGACCCTCCAGGTGCCGCCGACCGGAGCCAAGGCCGCCGCCCTGCCCGTCTCCTACAAGCCCTGACCCCGCCCCCACCGGAACCAGGCACCGACCACCAGGAACGAGCCCGTGACAACGATCACTCCCGACGACGGGAACCGAGGGACCCACCGCACCGGCCGCGAGCCCCGTTTTAGCTCCGGAGCGGGTACTCCCGGTACGCTCACCGCCGTGCCACACGCCGATCAGTCCCAAACCACTCAGAAAGGCGCTTCCGTGACAAATCCGGGACCGCCGCGACCGGTTCAGGTCTCCGCCATCTTCCTCGCGGAACTGGCCGGTCAACTGGGTACCGCCGCGCCCGCCGAGACCGCCGAGCCCGTGGGCGTCACCGGGATCACCCACGACTCCCGGGCCGTCCGCCCCGGTGACGTGTACGCCGCCCTGTCCGGCGCCAGACTGCACGGCGCCGACTTCGCCACCCAGGCGGCGGGCCTGGGCGCCGTCGCCGTCCTCACCGACCCGGCGGGCGCCGACCGCGCCGCCGCGACCGGCCTGCCGGTCCTGGTCGTCGAGGACCCGCGCGCGGAGATGGGCGAGCTGGCCGCCACCATCTACGGGCACCCCGGCCGGGACATGCTCCAGATCGGCATCACCGGCACCTCCGGCAAGACCACCACCGCCTACCTGATCGAGGGCGGCCTGCGCGCGGCCGGCCGGGCCACCGGGCTGGTCGGCACCGTCGAGACCCGCATCGGCGACGAGCGCATCAAGTCCGAGCGCACCACCCCCGAAGCCACCGACCTCCAGGCCCTGTTCGCCGTCATGCGCGAACGCGGCACCGACGCCGTCGCCATGGAGGTCTCCAGCCACGCCCTGGTCCTCGGCCGGGTCGACGGCTGCGTCTTCGACATCGCGGTCTTCAACAACCTCAGCCCGGAGCACATGGAGTTCCACTCCGGCATGGAGGACTACTTCCAGGCCAAGGCGAGCCTGTTCACCCCCGAGCGCAGCCGGCTCGGTGTGGTCAACGCCGACGACGAGTACGGCCGCAGGCTCGTCACCGAGGCCGGTGTCCCGGTCGTCACCTTCTCCGCCGAGGGCCACCCGGACGCCGACTGGCGCGCCGAGGACGTCCAGACCGGCCCCATGGACTCGACGTTCACCGCTCTCGGCCCGAACGGCGAGCGCGTGCACGCCCGTTCGCCGCTGCCCGGCCCGTTCAACGTGGCCAACACCCTCGCCGCGCTGGCCGCCCTGGCCGCCGCCGGGATCGACCCGCAGACCGCCGCCGACGGCATCGCCGCCGTGCCCGGCGTCCCCGGCCGCCTGGAGCGCGTCGACGCCGGACAGCCCTACCTCGCCGTCGTCGACTACGCCCACAAGACCGACGCGGTCGAGTCGGTGCTCAAGGCGCTGCGCAAGGTCACCAAGGGCCGGGTGCACCTGGTGCTCGGCTGCGGCGGCGACCGCGACCGCACCAAGCGCGGCCCGATGGGCGCGGCCGCGGCCCGGTACGCCGACACGGCCGTACTGACCTCCGACAACCCCCGCTCCGAGGACCCGCTGGCGATCCTGGCGACCATGCTCGAAGGCGCCGCCTCCGTCCCCACGCACGAGCGGGGCGAGGTGCTGCTGTTCGAGGAGCGGGCCGCCGCCATCGCCGCCGCCGTGGGCCGTGCCGCCGCCGGTGACACGGTGCTGGTCGCGGGCAAGGGCCACGAGCAGGGCCAGGACATCGCCGGCGTGATCCGTCCCTTCGACGACCGCCAGGTGCTCCGCGAAGCTATCCAGAACACCCAGGGATGAACTTGTGATCGCCCTCTCCCTCGCCGAGATCGCAGCAGTCACCGGCGGGCAGACGCACGACATACCGGACACGTCCGTCCAGGTCACCGGCCCGGTCGTCCGGGACTCCCGCGAGGTGGTGCCCGGCACCCTGTTCGTCGCCTTCGTCGGCGAGCGGGTGGACGGCCACGACTTCGCGGCCCAGGTCGTCGAGGCCGGCGCGGTCGCCGTACTGGCGTCGCGTCCCGTCGGCGTGCCCGCGATCGTCGTGGACGACGTCCAGGAGGCCCTCGGCGCCCTCGCCCGCCATGTCGTCGAACGGCTCGGCGCGACCCTCGTCGCGCTGACCGGCTCGGCCGGCAAGACCAGCACCAAGGACCTCATCGCCCAGGTGCTCGGCGGCAAGGCGCCGACCGTGTTCACGCCCGGCTCGCTCAACAACGAGATCGGGCTGCCGCTGACCGCCCTGTCCGCCACCGAGGAGACGAAGTTCCTCGTGCTGGAGATGGGCGCCCGGGGCATCGGGCACATCCGCTACCTGGCCGGACTCACCCCGCCCAAGGTCGGGTTGGTGCTCAACGTGGGCAGCGCCCACATCGGCGAGTTCGGCGGCCGGGAGCAGATCGCCCAGGCCAAGGGCGAGTTGGTGGAGAGCCTGCCTCCGGCGGCGGAAGGCGGCGCGGCGATCCTCAACGCCGACGACCCGCTGGTGCGCGCGATGGCCTCCCGTACCAAGGCGAAGGTGATCCTTTTCGGAGAGTCGGCCGAAGCGGACGTACGCGCCGAGAACGTACGACTCACGGACAGCGGACAGCCCGCCTTCAGGCTTCACACACCCTCCGGTGCAAGCGATGTGACCATGCGCCTGTACGGTGAGCATCACGTGTCGAACGCGCTCGCCGCGGCCGCCGTCGCCCATGAGCTGGGCATGTCCGCAACCGAGATCGCGACCGCGCTCTCCGGGGCGGGCACCCTCTCCCGCTGGCGCATGGAGGTCACCGAGCGCCCTGACGGCGTGACCATCGTCAATGACGCCTACAACGCCAACCCCGAGTCCGTGCGGGCCGCCCTCAGGGCGCTCGTGGCCATGGGCAAGGGGCGCCGCACGTGGGCGGTGCTCGGCAAGATGGCCGAGCTGGGGGACGAGGCTCTCGCCGAGCACGACGCGGTCGGACGGCTCGCCGTCCGGCTCAACGTCAGCAAGCTCGTCGCGGTCGGTGGCATCGAAGCCTCCTGGCTGCAACTGGGCGCATACAACGAGGGTTCGTGGGGTGAGGAGTCGGTGCACGTGTCCGACGCACAGGCGGCGATCGACCTTTTGCGCAAGCAGTTGCGTCCGGGGGACGTCGTGCTGGTGAAGGCGTCCCGGTCGGTGGGTCTCGAGCGGGTCGCGCAGGCGCTCGCCGAGGCCGGCACCGAGGGTGAGGTCGCCGCCCGATGATGAACCAGGTCCTGTTCTCGGGCGTCATCGGTCTCTTCCTGACGCTGATCGGCACCCCGCTGCTGATCAAGCTCCTCGCCCGCAAGGGGTACGGCCAGTACATCCGCGACGACGGCCCGCGCGAGCACGCCAGCAAGCGCGGTACGCCGACCATGGGTGGTATCGCCTTCATCCTGGCCACGATCGCCGCGTACTTCCTCAGCAAGGTGATCACCGGCAAGTCGCCGACCTACTCCGGCCTGCTGGTGCTCGGCCTGATGTTCGGCATGGGCCTGGTCGGCTTCCTCGACGACTACATCAAGATCGTCAAGCGCCGTTCGCTCGGTCTGCGGGCCAAGGCGAAGATGGCCGGCCAGCTCATAGTCGGCATCGGGTTCGCCGTCCTCGCCCTGCAGTTCCCCGACAACCGGGGCAACACGCCGGCCTCCACCAAGCTGTCGTTCATCACCGACTTCGGCTGGACCATCGGCCCGGTGCTGTTCGTGGTCTGGGCGCTGTTCATGATCCTCGCCATGTCCAACGGCGTGAACCTCACCGACGGTCTGGACGGCCTGGCCACCGGCGCCTCCGTGCTCGTCTTCGGCGCCTACACGTTCATCGGTGTCTGGCAGTTCCAGGAGTCCTGCGCCAACGCCATGACCCTGACCAACCCGGCCGCCTGCTACGAGGTGCGCGACCCGCTGGACCTCGCGGTGGTCGCCTCCGCCCTGATGGGCGCCTGCCTGGGCTTCCTGTGGTGGAACACCTCCCCGGCGAAGATCTTCATGGGCGACACCGGCTCGCTCGCCCTCGGCGGTGTCCTCACCGGCCTGGCCATCCTCTCCCGCACGGAGCTGCTGGTGGCCATCATGGGCGGCCTGTTCGTCCTCATCACCATGTCGGTCGTCATCCAGGTCGGCTCCTTCCGGCTCACCGGCAAGCGCGTCTTCCGGATGGCACCGCTCCAGCACCACTTCGAACTCAAGGGCTGGTCCGAAGTCCTTGTCGTGGTCCGCTTCTGGATCATCCAGGGCATCTGCGTCATCGTCGGACTGGGCCTCTTCTACGCGGGATGGGCAGCGGACAAGTGACCTTCTCGGTGCCTTCGGGGCCCAGCGAATTCCAGGGCAAGCACGTCACCGTCGCCGGACTCGGCGTCTCCGGCCTGCCGGCCGCGAAGGCGCTGCACGCGCGCGGGGCGATCGTCACGGCTGTCAACGACGGCGACGACGCCCGCGCCCGCGAGCAGGCGGCGGAACTGGAGGCGCTCGGCATCACCGTCCGCCTCGGCGACGGCGCCACCCTGCCCGAAGGCACCGAGCTGATCGTCACCGCGCCCGGCTGGCAGCCCGGCAAGCCGCTGTTCCTGGCCGCCGAGGAGGCGGGCGTCCCCGTGTGGGGCGACGTCGAGCTGGCCTGGCGGCTGCGCGGCCCCGACGCGGCCCCCTGGCTCGCCGTCACCGGCACCAACGGCAAGACCACCACCGTCCAGATGCTCGCCTCCATCCTCAAGGCGGCGGGCCTGCGCACGGCCGCCGTCGGCAACATCGGCGTCTCCCTGCTGGACGCCGTCCTCGGCGACGAGCAGTACGACGTGCTCGCCGTCGAGCTGTCCAGCTACCAGCTCCACTGGGCGCCCTCCCTGCGCGCCTGGTCCGGCGCGGTCCTCAACCTCGCCCCGGACCACCTCGACTGGCACGGCTCCATGGACGCCTACGCCGCCGACAAGGGCCGCATCTACGAGGGCAACAAGGTCGCCTGCGTCTACAACGTGGCCGACCCGCGCACCGAGGACCTGGTGCGCGAGGCCGACGTCGAAGAGGGCTGCCGGGCCGTCGGGTTCACGCTCCAGGCGCCCGCCGTCTCCCAACTCGGCGTGGTGGACGGCATCCTGGTCGACCGCGCCTTCGTGGCGGACCGGCAGAAGAACGCCCAGGAGCTGGCCGAGGTCTCCGACGTGGACCCGCCCGCCCCGCACAACATCGCCAACGCCCTTGCCGCGGCGGCCCTCGCGCGCTCCTACGGGGTCCCCCCGCAGGCGGTGCGCGACGGTCTGCGTGCCTTCAAGCCCGACGCCCACCGCATCGCCCACGTCGCCGACATCGACGGGGTGGCCTACGTGGACGACTCCAAGGCCACCAACACCCATGCCGCCGAAGCCTCGTTGGCCGCCTACGAGCCGATCGTGTGGATCGCGGGGGGACTGGCCAAGGGAGCCGAGTTCGACGAGCTGGTGGCCAACTCCGCGAAGCGGCTGCGGGGGGTCGTCCTGATCGGCGCCGACCGCGCGCTGATCCGCGAGGCCCTGGCGCGACACGCCCCGGAAGTACCCGTCGTGGACCTCGACCGGACCGACACTGGGGCGATGCTCCAGGCGGTGACGGAGGCGAAGCGGCTGGCCCAGGCGGGCGACACCGTCCTGCTGGCCCCGGCCTGCGCCTCCATGGACATGTTCACCAACTACAACCAGCGCGGCGACGCGTTCGCGGCCGCGGTCCGCGAACTCGGCGCCTGACCCCGGCCGCCCGTGCCGGGCGGACCTTGGGAGGGACGCGTGGGACGGTCGACGTTCAGCGGAGGCCAGGATGCCCAGTAGCCGTACCGGACGGCCGCCCGTACAGCGGGCGGCCCGTCCCGCGCCCCCGCGGATCGCGGGCGAGAACCCGCTGCGCCGGCTGCGCGACCGCGCCCGCAAGGCGTGGGACCGGCCGCTGACCGCCTACTATCTGATCCTGGGCGGCAGCATGCTGATCACCGTCCTGGGCCTGGTGATGGTCTACTCGGCCTCCCAGATCACCGCGCTGCAGCTCTCGCTGCCCGGCTCGTTCTTCTTCCGCAAGCAGTTCCTCGCCGCGCTCATCGGCGGCGCCCTGCTGTTCGCCGCCTCCCGGATGCCGGTCAAGCTGCACCGGGCGCTGGCCTACCCGATCCTGGCCGCCGCCGTGTTCTCCATGGCCCTGGTGCAGGTGCCGGGGATAGGGATGTCGGTCAACGGCAACCGGAACTGGATCTCGCTCGGCGGCTCCTTCCAGATCCAGCCCAGCGAGTTCGGCAAGCTCGCCCTGGTGCTGTGGGGCGCCGACCTGATCGCCCGCAAGCAGGAGAAGCGGCTGCTGGCCCAGTGGAAGCACATGCTCGTCCCGCTCGTCCCGGTCGCCTTCCTGCTGCTCGGGCTGATCATGCTCGGCGGCGACATGGGCACCGCGATCATCCTCACCGCGATCCTCTTCGGCCTGCTCTGGCTGGCCGGCGCCCCCACCCGGCTCTTCGCCGGGGTGCTGTCGGTGGCGGCGCTGATCGGGGTGATCCTCATCAAGACCAGCCCCAACCGGATGGCCCGGCTCGCCTGCATCGGCGCCACCGAGCCCAAGGCGGGCGCCGCCGACTGCTGGCAGGCCGTGCACGGCATCTACGCCCTGGCCTCGGGCGGGATCTTCGGTTCCGGGCTGGGCGCCAGCGTGGAGAAATGGGGACAACTCCCCGAGGCCCACACGGACTTCATCTTCGCCATCACAGGTGAGGAACTGGGCCTCGCGGGCACGCTGTCGGTACTGGCCCTGTTCGCGGCTCTAGGCTATGCGGGTATCCGCGTGGCCGGACGCACGGAGGACCCCTTCGTGAGGTACGCCGCGGGAGGCGTGACGACGTGGATCATCGCCCAGGCGGTGATCAACATCGGTGCGGTGCTCGGCCTGCTGCCGATCGCCGGCGTCCCGCTCCCGCTGTTCTCCTACGGAGGGTCCGCCCTGCTGCCGACCATGTTCGCCGTCGGGCTGCTGATCGCGTTCGCGCGGGACGAGCCCGGTGCGCGGGCGGCACTTGCGATGCGGCAACCCCGCTTTGGTAGAAAGCGGGCGGGGGGCTCCCGTGCCGAGCGGGTGCCACGGAGATGGAACACGATGCGACGGCGTGCCTCGGCGGCGCGTTCGTCCGGAGAGCGGTGAATTTCGGTGCATGTCGTACTCGCCGGCGGGGGTACCGCGGGCCACATCGAGCCCGCGCTCGCCCTCGCGGACGCCCTGCGCAGGCAGGACCCCACCGTGGGGATCACGGCCCTGGGCACGGAGCGCGGTCTGGAGACCCGGCTCGTCCCGGAGCGCGGCTACGAGCTGGCGCTGATCCCGGCGGTTCCGCTGCCGCGCAAGCCCACCCCCGAGCTGATCACGGTGCCGGGCCGGCTGCGCGGCACGATCAAGGCCGCCGAGCAGATCCTGGAGCGCACCAAGGCGGACGCGGTGGTCGGCTTCGGCGGCTACGTCGCGCTGCCCGGCTACCTGGCCGCCAAGCGCCTGGGCGTGCCGATCGTGATCCACGAGGCCAACGCCCGCCCCGGCCTGGCCAACAAGATCGGCTCCCGCTACGCGGCCCGGGTCGCGGTCTCCACGCCCGACAGCAAGCTGCGTGACGCCCGCTACATCGGCATCCCGCTGCGCCGCTCCATCGCCACCCTGGACCGCGCCGCCGCGCGCCCCGAGGCCCGCGCCCGCTTCGGCCTTGACCCCAACCTGCCCACGCTGCTGGTCTCCGGCGGCTCCCAGGGCGCCCGGCACCTCAACGAGGTCGTCCAGCGGGTCGCGCCCTGGCTCCAGCAGGCCGGCATCCAGATCCTGCACGCGGTCGGCCCGAAGAACGAACTGCCGCAGGTGCAGCAGATGCCGGGGATGCCCCCGTACGTCCCGGTAAGTTATCTGGACCGGATGGACCTCGCGTACGCCGCGGCCGACATGATGCTCTGCCGCGCGGGCGCGATGACCGTCGCCGAACTGACCGCCGTCGGACTCCCGGCCGCCTACGTCCCGCTGCCCATCGGCAACGGCGAACAGCGGCTGAACGCCCAGCCGGTGGTCAAGGCGGGCGGCGGACTCCTCGTGGACGACGCGGAACTGACGCCGGAATGGGTGCAGCAGAATGTGCTCCCCGTCCTCGCCGACCCGCACCGTCTCTACGAGATGTCCCGCGCCGCCGGTGAGTTCGGCCGCCGGGACGCCGACGACCTGCTCGTCGGCATGGTGTACGAGGCCATCGCCTCCAGCCGTTAGGGTCTGTCTTCCGGATCTGGCCGGCTCGGGCCGACGGCGCCCTTTCGGCTGACCCGAGCGGGGTCTGGTGCGTGCAGCTGCAAGGCGGAGGAGGGAGTCGACGCGGAGCGTCGGCGAGTGACGACAACGCCGCAGATGTGCGTGCCAGACCCCGCGACTCCGGCAGGATCCGGAAGACAGGCCCTGGGCATCGCACGACGAAGGGACAGCGAGCGTGGCCGGTTCGACCACCGCCGAGCGCGGAGAACGCCAGCGGGAGTCGGCCGGCCCGCCGCTCGTCCGCCGACTGAGGCGCCCCCGTCTTCGTATGATCATCGCTTTGGCTGTCGTACTGGTCCTGTTGGGCGCCGGCACCCTCTGGCTGCTCTACGGCTCCCAGTGGCTGCGCGTACGGCACGTCTCGGTCTCCGGCACCCGTGTGCTCACGCCCGCCGAGGTCCGCGAGGCCGCCGACGTGCCCGTCGGCGCCCCGCTGGCCTCCATCGGCACCGATGCCGTCGAGGCCCGGCTGCGGGGGAAGTTGCGGCGGATCGACACCGTCGAGGTGTCCCGGTCCTGGCCGGACGGCATCACCCTGAAGGTCACCGAGCGCACCCCGGTGCTGCTGGCCCGGGAGAAGGGCCGGTTCACCGAGATCGATCACGAAGGCGTACGTTTCGCGTCCGTGGGGAAGGCGCCGAAGGGTGTGCCGATGCTCGAACTCGCCGCGTCCCCCAAGGGATCGGGTGCCGCCAGCCTGCGCCGCTTCGGCACCGGACGCCTCGTGCGCGAGGCGGTCCGGGTGGCCGGCAGTCTCCCGCCCGCCGTCGCCCGGGACACCGGGACGGTCAAGGTGGGCTCGTTCGACGCCATCACCCTGGAGTTGGGCCACGGACGCACCGTGGAGTGGGGGAGCGGGGAGCAGGGCCGCGCCAAGGCACGGGCCCTCACAGCTCTCATGAAAGCAGCTCCGAACGCCCGGCACTTCGATGTGAGTGTGCCCACCGCCCCCGCGTCAGCGGGGAGTTGACGCACATCAGCGCAGGCCAGCACCCTGGTTGGGCACTGCTACGGCTGATCACATAGGGTGAAAAGAAAAACGGGAGGTTCGGCGTGTTCGTTGAACGGGCGCCGCTTGTCGACTTAGTGTCCTGTTCAGAAGACTCCAGAGAACAGACACACTGGTAACCCTAAACTTCAGCGTTAGGGTTCGGGTCGGCGTTCGGACCGTCCCAATTCGGCATCCGTCGTCCCGGTCGGGAACCGCCCGGCGCGACAACGTAATTCGAGGCGAGAGGCCTTCGACGTGGCAGCACCGCAGAACTACCTCGCAGTCATCAAGGTCATCGGTGTCGGCGGCGGTGGTGTCAATGCCATCAACCGGATGATCGAGGTCGGCCTCAAGGGCGTCGAGTTCATCGCCATCAACACCGACGCACAGGCATTGTTGATGAGCGACGCCGACGTCAAGCTGGACGTCGGCCGTGAACTCACCCGCGGACTCGGCGCCGGCGCCAACCCGGCCGTCGGCCGCAAGGCCGCCGAGGACCACCGCGAGGAGATCGAGGAGGTCCTCAAGGGGGCCGACATGGTCTTCGTGACCGCCGGCGAGGGCGGCGGCACCGGCACCGGCGGCGCGCCCGTCGTGGCCAACATCGCCCGCTCGCTGGGCGCCCTCACCATCGGCGTGGTCACCCGCCCGTTCACCTTCGAGGGCCGGCGCCGCGCCAACCAGGCCGAGGACGGCATCGCGGAGCTGCGCGAAGAGGTCGACACCCTCATCGTGATCCCCAACGACCGGCTGCTGTCCATCTCGGACCGCCAGGTCTCGGTCCTGGACGCGTTCAAGTCCGCCGACCAGGTCCTGCTCTCCGGTGTCCAGGGCATCACCGACCTGATCACCACCCCCGGCCTGATCAACCTCGACTTCGCCGACGTCAAGTCGGTCATGTCCGAGGCCGGTTCGGCCCTCATGGGCATCGGCTCGGCCCGCGGCGACGACCGCGCGGTGGCCGCCGCCGAGATGGCGATCTCCTCGCCGCTGCTGGAGGCGTCGATCGACGGCGCCCGGGGTGTCCTGCTCTCCATCTCCGGCGGCTCCGACCTCGGTCTGTTCGAGATCAACGAGGCGGCCCAGCTCGTCAGCGAGGCCGCCCACCCCGAGGCCAACATCATCTTCGGCGCGGTCATCGACGACGCCCTCGGCGACGAGGTGCGGGTCACCGTGATCGCGGCCGGCTTCGACGGCGGCCAGCCCCCGGCCCGCCGGGACAACGTGCTCGGCTCGTCCTCGGCATCCTCCTCCAACTCCTCGGCCCAGCGCCGCGAGGAGCCCGCCCCGCCGCGTCAGCAGCAGGCGGAGAGCCGTCCGAGCTTCGGCTCGCTGGGCAGCGTGACCCCGAAGGAGGAGCCGGAGCCCGCTCCGGAGCCGGTCGTCGAGATCCCGGTGGCCCCGCCGGTGCCGCAGTCCCGTACCTACGCGGACAGCGCGGCCGAGGAGCTGGACGTGCCGGACTTCCTGAAGTGATAGGACAGCGCGGACACGTGAGCGGCGCGCACTTCGCCTTCACCGACAGGTGGGGCGGGGTGAGCGCCGCTCCGTATGCGGAGCTCAACCTCGGCGGCGCGGTCGGCGACGACCCCGGTGCCGTG
Organism: Streptomyces seoulensis; assembly: GCF_004328625.1. NCBI lineage: Bacteria > Bacillati > Actinomycetota > Actinomycetes > Kitasatosporales > Streptomycetaceae > Streptomyces > Streptomyces seoulensis. Next base: position 1,537,578 of record NZ_CP032229.1, on the reverse strand, counting down.
CGGACCAACCGCGAACTGACCGCCAAGGCGCTGGGCGTGGACCCGGCCGGGGTGGTCTGGATGAATCAGGTGCACGGCGCCGCGGTCGCGGTCGTGGACGAGCCCTGGGGCGAGCGCCCGGTGCCGGAGGTCGACGCGCTCGTCACCACCAGGCGCGGCCTCGCCCTCGCCGTGCTCACCGCCGACTGCGTTCCCGTTCTACTCGCCGACCCCGTCGCGGGTGTCGTCGCGGCGGCGCACGCGGGACGGCCCGGCATGCTCGCCGGGGTCGTCCCGGCCGCCGTACGTGCCATGACCGAGCTGGGTGCCGAGCCCGGCCGGATCGTCGCCCGCACCGGCCCCGCCGTGTGCGGCCGGTGCTACGAGGTGCCGGAGGCGATGCGCGCCGAGGTGGCCGCCGCCGAACCGGCGGCGCACGCCGAGACGAGCTGGGGCACTCCCGCCGTCGACGTGAGCGCCGGAGTGCACGCGCAGCTCGACCGGCTCGGCGTGCGCGACCGGGAGCAATCCCCGGTCTGCACAAGGGAGTCGGACGATCACTTCTCGTACCGCCGCGACCGCTCCACCGGGCGGCTCGCCGGCTATGTGTGGCTGGACTGATGGGGCATGACGGACCGTAGGACCGAACTCGCCGGAAATCTGGCAAAGGTTGAGGAACGCATCGCCGCCGCGTGCGCGGCCGCGGGGCGGGCACGTGAAGAGGTGACCCTGATCGTGGTCACCAAGACCTACCCGGCCGACGACGTCCGCGTCCTCTCGGAACTGGGGGTGCGTCAGGTCGCGGAGAACCGCGACCAGGACGCGGCGCCCAAGCATGCCGAGTGCGCGGATCTGCCCCTGGAATGGCACTTCGTGGGCCAGTTGCAGACCAACAAGGTCCGTTCCGTGGTCGGTTATGCCGATGTCGTGCAGTCCGTCGACCGGGACCGGCTCGTCACCGCACTCTCCAAGGAGGCCGTGCGGGCCGGGCGCGAGATCGGCTGCCTCATCCAGGTCGCGCTGGACGCGGGAGCGGGCGGCCGGGGCGAGCGGGGCGGGATCGCACCCGACGGGATCGGGGAGTTGGCCGACCTGATCGCCGGCTCGCCCGGACTGCGGCTGGACGGCCTGATGACCGTCGCGCCGCTCACCGGGGAGTACGCGGGACGCGAACGCGCGGCGTTCGAACGGCTCATGGATTTGTCGACCGACCTGCGCCGGATCCATCCGGCTGCGACCATGGTGTCCGCAGGGATGAGCGCGGACCTCGAGGAGGCCGTCGCGGCCGGGGCGACACATGTGCGCGTCGGCAGCGCGGTACTCGGAGTCCGTGCCAGGCTCGGGTAACGTCGCCAGGAAGTCGGACCACAGCAGAAAATATGGTCAATGCCCGCCGAAAGCGGGCGCAACGACCGAGTGGATCGCGGGAACTTGGCAGTCGTCACCCGATCCACCACAGAGCGGAGGACTCAGAGCATGGCCGGCGCGATGCGCAAGATGGCGGTCTACCTCGGCCTCGTGGAGGACGATGGGTACGACGGCCGGGGTTTCGACCCCGACGACGACTTCGAGCCCGAACTCGACCCGGAGCCCGAGCGGGACCACCGGCGACACGAGCCGACTCACCAGCCGCACAGTGCACATGTGTCCCAAAGGGATGAATCGGTGCGAGTGGTGCAGCCTCCGGCGCAACGCGAACCGGTGTCCCATTCCCCGGCGCTGACCGCGGAATCGGGCCGCCCCGCGCGTATCGCGCCCGTGGCGTCCATCACACAAGAACGTCAGTCCCTGGAGAAGAACGCGCCGGTGATCATGCCCAAGGTCGTGTCGGAACGAGAGCCGTACCGCATCACCACGCTGCACCCGCGGACCTACAACGAGGCCCGTACCATCGGGGAACACTTCCGCGAGGGCACTCCGGTGATCATGAATCTGACCGAGATGGACGACACCGACGCGAAGCGACTTGTCGACTTTGCGGCAGGTTTGGTGTTTGGACTTCACGGCAGTATCGAACGGGTGACGCAGAAGGTCTTCCTGTTGTCTCCTGCTAACGTCGATGTCACGGCGGAGGACAAGGCCCGCATCGCAGAGGGCGGGTTCTTCAACCAGAGCTGAAGACGCACCACCGGAAGACGCACGGAACAGGGGAGAGGGAACCAGCAGCCATGAGCGTGTTCGCGCAGGTGATCTACATCGCGCTGATGGTGTTTCTCGTCGTCCTGATCTTCCGGCTGGTCATGGACTACGTCTTCCAGTTCGCCCGCTCGTGGCAACCCGGCAAGGCGATGGTGGTCGTACTGGAGGCCACCTACACTGTCACCGATCCACCGTTGAAGCTTCTGCGGCGGTTCATCCCGCCGTTGCGGCTCGGGGGCGTGGCACTCGACCTGTCCTTCTTCGTCCTGATGATCATCGTCTACATCCTCATCACCGTGGCGGGGAGCTTCGTGCGATGAGGGTGGACGATACGGTCTTGCCGACTGCCGATGACTACGTTGAGGTGAAGAGATGCCGTTGACCCCCGAGGACGTGCGGAACAAGCAGTTCACGACCGTCCGCCTCCGAGAAGGCTATGACGAGGACGAGGTCGATGCCTTCCTCGACGAGGTCGAAGCCGAACTGACCCGTCTGCTCCGCGAGAACGAGGATCTGCGCGCCAAGCTGGCCGCCGCCACGCGGGCCGCCGCGCAGAACCAGCAGAACATGCGCAAGCCCCCGGAGCAGGGCGGTCAGGACCAGCAGCAGCAGGGCATGCGCGGTCCCGGCGCCCCGGTTCCCGCCGGGATATCGGGCCCGCCGCAGCAGCAGATGGGTGGCCCCATGGGTGGCCCGCCCCAGCTGCCGAGCGGTGCCCCGCAGCTCCCCGCCGGTCCCGGCGGACAGGGCGGCCCGCAGGGCCCCGGCCCGATGGGTCAGGGTCAGATGGGCCAGGGGCAGATGGGCCAGGGGCAGATGGGTCCCGGTCCGATGGGCCAGGGTCAGGGACAGATGGGTCAGGGTCAGATGGGCCAGGGCCAGATGGGTCCGGGTCCGATGGGCCAGGGTCCCGGTCCCATGGGTCAGGGTCCCGGTCCGATGGGCCAGGGTCCGATGGGCGGCCAGCCGCCCATGCCGCAGCAGATGGGCGGCCCCATGGGCGGCCCCGGCCTGCCCGGTCAGGGTGGCCCCGGCGGCGACAGCGCAGCGCGTGTCCTCTCGCTGGCCCAGCAGACCGCCGACCAGGCGATCGCCGAGGCCCGTTCCGAGGCCAACAAGATCGTCGGTGAGGCCCGCAGCCGCGCCGAGGGTCTGGAGCGCGACGCCCGTGCCAAGGCCGACGCCCTGGAGCGGGACGCCCAGGAGAAGCACCGCGTGGCGATGGGCTCCCTGGAGTCCGCGCGCGCCACGCTGGAGCGCAAGGTCGAGGACCTGCGCGGCTTCGAGCGCGAGTACCGGACGCGTCTGAAGTCGTACCTGGAGTCCCAGCTCCGTCAGCTGGAGACGCAGGCCGACGACTCGCTCGCTCCGCCGCGCACTCCGGCCGCCGCGTCCCTCCCGCCGTCCCCGGCGCCCTCGATGGCTCCGGCCGGCGCGAGCGCCCCGTCCTACGGTGGCGGCAACCAGGGCATGGGTGGCCCCCAGTCGCCCGCCGGTCCGTCCTACGGCGGCCAGCAGCAGATGACGCCGGCCATGACCCAGCCGATGGCTCCGGTCCGGCCGCAGGGCCCGTCCCCGATGGGCCAGGCTCCCTCGCCGATGCGCGGGTTCCTGATCGACGAGGACGACAACTGACGGCCGCGCACGGCCTGTAGTACGCCACAGGCGTCGGCAGCGTTCAGGGCGGCCCCCGGACTTGAGTCCGGGGGCCGCCCTGTTTTACGCGTGTTGCAGGGGGTTGACGATCTCGGCCTGGAACCAGCGACGGCGGCTCCCCACCGGGAGCCGCCGTCACTGAATGCCGAGTGTTACGCCTTGCGCAGACGGAACGTCAGGGACAGCCCCTCGTCCGTGAACGCCTCTCCGAAGGTCTCGTCACCGTCGCCCTGGGCGAAGTCCGTGGCGAGAACCTCCTCCGAGATCAGCCCGGAGTGCTCGGCCAGGGCGGCGGCCACCGCCGGCTCCGCAGCCGACCAGCGCAGCGCGATCCGGTCCGCCACGTCCAGCCCACTGTTCTTGCGGGCCTCCTGGATCAGCCGGATGGCATCGCGGGCGAGCCCCGCCTGCCGCAGCTCCTCCGTGATCTCCAGGTCGAGCGCCACCGTCGCACCGGAGTCGGAAGCCACCGACCAGCCCTCACGCGGCGTCTCCGTGATGATCACCTCGTCCGGGGCGAGCGTCACCGTCTCCCCGTCGACCTCCACCGAGGCCGTGCCCTCGCGCAGCGCGAGGGACAGCGCGGCGGCGTCGGCGGCGGCGACCGCCTTGGCCACGTCCTGCACCCGCTTGCCGAAACGCTTGCCCAGCGCCCGGAAGTTGGCCTTGGCCGTGGTGTCCACGAGCGAGCCGCCGACCTCGGACAGCGAGGCCAGGGACTCGACGTTCAGCTCCTCGGTGATCTGCGCGCGCAGCTCCGCGTCGAGGGCGTCGAAGCCGGCCACGCCGACCAGCGCGCGGGACAGCGGCTGACGCGTCTTCACGCCCGACTCGGCACGCGTGGCGCGGCCCAGCTCGACCAGCCGCCGGACCAGCGCCATCTGCCGGGACAGCTCCGGGTCGATCGCCGACAGGTCGGCCTCCGGCCATGCGGAGAGGTGGACCGACTCCGGGGCGTCCGGGGTGACGGGCACGATCAGGTCCTGCCAGACCCGCTCGGCGATGAACGGAGTGATCGGCGCCATGAGCTGGGTGACCGTCCCGACCACCTCGTGCAGCGTGCGCAGCGCGGCCTTGTCGCCCTGCCAGAACCGGCGGCGCGAACGGCGCACGTACCAGTTGGACAGGTCGTCCACGAACGCGGAGAGCAGCTTGCCGGCGCGCTGGGTGTCGTACGCCTCCAGCGCCTTCGTCACCTGGTCGGTGAGGGCGTGGAGTTCGGACAGCAGCCAGCGGTCCAGCAGCGGGCGGTCGGCCGGGGCCGGGTCCGCCTCGCTGGGGGCCCAGCCGGCGGTGCGGGCGTACAGGGCCTGGAAGGCGACGGTGTTCCAGTAGGTGAGGAGCGTCTTGCGGACGACCTCCTGGATGGTGCCGTGGCCGACCCGGCGGGCCGCCCAGGGGGAGCCGCCGGCCGCCATGAACCAGCGCACCGCGTCCGCGCCGTGCTGGTCCATCAGCGGGATGGGCTCCAGGGTGTTGCCCAGGTGCTTGGACATCTTGCGGCCGTCCTCGGCGAGGATGTGGCCGAGGCACACGACGTTCTCGTAGGAGGACTCGTCGAACACCAGGGTGCCGATCGCCATCAGGGTGTAGAACCAGCCGCGGGTCTGGTCGATGGCCTCGGAGATGAACTGTGCCGGGTACCGGCTCTCGAACAGCTCCTTGTTCTTGTGCGGGTAGCCCCACTGCGCGAACGGCATCGAACCCGAGTCGTACCAGGCGTCGATGACCTCCGGCACGCGGGTGGCGGTGTCGCCGCACTGCGGGCAGGGGAAGGTCACCGCGTCGATGTAGGGGCGGTGCGGGTCCAGGCCCGACTGGTCGGTGCCGGTCAGCTCGCTCAGCTCGGCGCGGGAGCCGACGACCGTGAGGTGGTCGTCGTCGCAGCGCCAGACGGGCAGCGGGGTGCCCCAGTAGCGGTTGCGGGAGAGCGCCCAGTCGATGTTGTTGCTCAGCCAGTCGCCGAAGCGGCCGTGCTTGACGGTCTCCGGGAACCAGTTGGTGCCCTCGTTCTCCGCGAGCATCCGGTCCTTGACGGCGGTGGTGCGGATGTACCAGGACGGCTGGGCGTAGTACAGCAGCGCGGTGTGGCAGCGCCAGCAGTGCGGGTAGCTGTGCTCGTAGGGCAGGTGGCGGAAGAGCAGGCCGCGCTCGCGCAGGTCCTCGGTGAGCCGCTCGTCGGCCTTCTTGAAGAAGACGCCGCCGACGAGCGGGACGTCCTCCTCGAAGGTGCCGTCCGGGCGGACCGGGTTGATCACCGGCAGGCCGTAGGCGCGGCAGACCTTGAGGTCGTCCTCGCCGAAGGCGGGGGACTGGTGGACCAGACCGGTGCCGTCCTCGGTGGTGACGTACTCCGCGTTGACCACGTAGTGCGCGGGCTCGGGGAACTCGACAAGCTCGAAGGGGCGCTGGTAGGTCCAGCGCTCCATCTCGGCGCCGGTGAAGGACTCGCCGGTGGGCTCCCAGCCCTCGCCGAGCGCCTTGCCGAGCAGCGGCTCGGCGACGACGACCTTCTCCGTGCCGTCGGTGGCGACGACGTAGGTGACGTCCGGGTGGGCGGCGACGGCCGTGTTGGACACCAGGGTCCACGGGGTCGTCGTCCACACCAGCAGGGACGCCTCGCCGGCCAGCGGGCCGGAGGTGAGCGGGAAGCGGACGTAGACGGAGGGGTCGACGACCGTCTCGTAGCCCTGGGCCAGCTCGTGGTCGGACAGGCCGGTGCCGCAGCGGGGGCACCAGGGGGCGACACGGTGGTCCTGGACCAGCAGGCCCTTGTCGAAGATCTGCTTCAGCGACCACCACACCGAGTCGATGTACTCGGGGTCCATCGTGCGGTACGGGTCCTCGAGGTCCGTCCAGTACCCCATGCGGGTCGTCAGCTCGGCGAAGGCGTCCGTGTGCCGGGTCACCGACTCGCGGCACTTGGCGTTGAACTCGGCGATGCCGTACGCCTCGATGTCCTTCTTGCCGGAGAAGCCCAGCTCCTTCTCCACGGCCAGCTCGACCGGCAGGCCGTGGCAGTCCCAGCCGGCCTTGCGGCCGACGTGGTAGCCGCGCATGGTGCGGAAGCGGGGGAAGACGTCCTTGAAGACGCGGGCCTCGATGTGGTGGGCGCCCGGCATGCCGTTGGCGGTCGGCGGGCCCTCGTAGAACACCCACTCGGGGCGGCCCTCGGACTGCTCCAGGGTCTTGGCGAAGATCTTCTGATCGCGCCAGAAGTCGAGCACGGCGTGCTCAAGCGCGGGCAGGTCGACCTGGGCGGGCACCTGGCGGTACGTCGGCGCTGTCATCTGCGAGCATCCTCCAACGGAACTTGCTGCCTTCCGTCGGAGGGACGAGAGCGTTCTTCCTGTTCACGCCGTGTGCGGCGCGCTCCCGCGGTACCACCCTCCTTGGCCCGCCACCGGGGTCCGTCCGGCGGTGAGCCCCCTCATTGGGGTCGCGAAGCCGGTTCTACTCGCCCCAGGGGGCTTTCCTCCGGCGGCTCCGGGGTGATCTTCACATCGCGCTCGCCACCGGGCTTCCACCGACCCCGGCTCGCTCTGGGCTGCGTTACGACGCTACTCGTCCCCATCCACGCTTCTCGCTCCGCCCAGTGTACGGCGCCGCGCGGACAGCGGCCGACCGCTTTTCCGGGCCGGCCGGGGTGACCCGAACGGCGGCGGGGCGGGAGTGACGGGTTACGGGCCGGGGAGCTGGGCACAACGGATGCAGGTCTGCTGCGCGGGGGGCGCGGGGCGGGCGAATCGGGCGGCGTGCCCCGTTGCCGCGGGACCCAAGTCGATTTATCGTCCCAGCACGATTCGCCTGCAATCTCACTTATGTGAAGGGGTCCCGGCCATGGTGGCGAAGAAGACCTCCGGCGGTTCGGCGGGAACTCCGCCGGGAAAGGGGAGCGGGCGGCCGAAAAAGACGGACCAGGCGGCCGACGCGGGCGCCGCACGGAAGAAAGCCGCAGGTGAGAAGAGTGCGCCCGCCGCGAAGAAGAAGACGACCACGACCAAGAGGACGTCCGCCGGGCCGGCGGCCGGTGAGCAGACGGGCGGCGAGACGGTGACTCCAGGGAAGACGGCCCCCGAGGCCACCGCCGCCGAGGCGGCCACCCCGCAGGGCACGGCGGCCGGGAAGACGGCGGCGAAGAAGCCGGCCACCAGGAAGACCGCGGCCAAGAAGACGGCCTCCACGGCCGCCGCCGAGAAGACGCCCGCCAAGACGCCCGCCAAGAAGCTCGCCGCCAAGAAGACGGCGGGCAAGAAGGCGGTCGCCAAGAAGAGCGCCACCAGGAAGACCGCGGCTCAGAAGGCGCCCGCGAAGAAGACGGTCGCCGAGCAGGCGGCCGGGAAGAGCACGGCCGACAAGACGGGAGCCACGAGAGTGGTAGCGAAGAAGACTCCTGGCACGGCCACGGCGGACGGCGGCGCCCTGCCGGGCACGCGCCTGATCGCCGCGGAACCCGGTGACCTGGCCGTACGTCCCGGCGAGGACCCCTGGACCCCGGAGGAGGCCGCCGAGGCGCGCGCGGAACTGGCCGCAGAGGCGGACCGGCTCGGCACCGAGATCTCCACGTCGGAGGCGTCCCTGGTCGGCATGATGCGCGACTCGGCGGACGGCGCCGGTGACGACGAGGCCGACACCGGCAGCAAGAACATCACCCGCGAGCACGAGCTGGCCCTGGCCGCCAACGCGCGCGAGATGCTCAGCCAGACCGAGCGCGCCCTGGAGCGGATGGACGCGGGCACCTACGGTCTGTGCGAGAACTGCGGCAACCCCATCGGCAAGGCCCGCATGCAGGCGTTCCCCCGGGCCACCCTGTGCGTGGAGTGCAAGCAGAAGCAGGAACGCCGCTCCTGACCTCGGGTCCGCTCTCTGCCACCGCCGGGGGCGTGTCGTACTCTCTCCTTCAGTCAGGCACCTAGGTTGAGGGACTCACGTGGCAGAGGCGGAGCGCATCATCGGTACGCCGGACACTCCGGAGGACAGCGGAGAGCGGGCGAGCGCCCCCGCGCCCCGGACCGGGCGGGGACGCCGGATCGCCGTGCTCTTCGCGGTGGCCGCGTTCGCCTACGCCCTCGACCTCGGCAGCAAGCTGCTGGTGGTGGCGAAGCTGGAGCACCACGCGCCGATCCAGCTGGTCGGCGACCTCCTGGAGTTGCACGCCATCCGCAACCCCGGTGCCGCCTTCGGCTTCGGCGCGGCCTTCACGATCATCTTCACGGTGATCGCCGTCGCCGTGATCGTGGTCATCGTCCGGCTCTCCCGCAAGCTCTACAGCTTCCCCTGGGCCGTCGCGCTCGGCCTGCTGCTCGGCGGCGCCCTCGGCAACCTCACCGACCGGATCTTCCGCGCCCCCGGCGTCTTCCAGGGCGAGGTCGTCGACTTCATCGCGCCCCGCGGCTTCGCCGTGTTCAACCTGGCGGACTCCGCGATCGTCTGCGGCGGCATCCTGATCGTGCTGCTCTCCTTCCGCGGCCTGGACCCGGACGGCACCGTCCACAAGGACTGACGGGCCTCCGCCCGGGTTTTCCACAGGCTCGGTCGGTGCCGTGCGGGCCGTCCGTCATACTCGACGGGTGAGCACGTTTCCCGAGATCCGAACCCTGCCCGTGCCCGACGGCCTGGAGGGCGAGCGCGTCGACGCCGCCATCTCCCGGATGTTCGGCTTCTCCCGCACGAAGGCGGCCGAGCTGGCCGCGGCCGGCAAGGTCCAGGTCGACGGCGCCGTGGTCGGCAAGTCCGAGCGCGTGCACGGCGGCGCCTGGCTGGAGGTGGAGATGCCGCAGGCACCCGCCCCGGTGCAGATCGTCGCCGAGCCGGTCGAGGGCATGGAGATCGTCTACGACGACGACGACGTGGTCGTGATCGTCAAGCCCGTCGGCGTGGCCGCGCACCCCTCGCCCGGCTGGACCGGCACCACCGTCATCGGCGGTCTCGCCGCCGCCGGGTACCGGATCTCCACCTCGGGCGCGGCCGAGCGCCAGGGCATCGTGCACCGGCTGGACGTGGGCACCTCCGGCCTGATGGTGGTCGCCAAGTCCGAGCGCGCCTACACCTCGCTCAAGCGCCAGTTCAAGGAGCGCACGGTCGACAAGCGCTACCACACCCTGGTCCAGGGCCACCCAGACCCGACCAGCGGCACGATCGACGCCCCCATCGGCCGCCACCCCCAGCACGACTACAAGTGGGCCGTCACCGCCGAGGGCAAGCCCTCGGTGACGCACTACGACCTCATCGAGGCGTTCCGCTCCGCCTCCCTGCTGGACGTGAAGCTGGAGACGGGCCGCACCCACCAGATCCGCGTCCACATGGCCGCCCACCGCCACCCCTGCGTCGGCGACCTGACCTACGGCGCCGACCCCACGCTCGCCAAGCGCCTCATGCTGGAGCGCCAGTGGCTGCACGCGGTGCGGCTCGGCTTCGAGCACCCGGCGGACGGCCAGTGGGTCGAGTTCGAGAGCGACTACCCCGAGGACCTCAGCCGCGCCCTCGACCGGGTCCGCGAGGAGACGTACGCGTGAGCGCGCCGTACACCGTCCGGATCGCCGAGGACCCCGCCGACCGTGAGGCGTGCTTCGCGGTCCGCAAGGAGGTCTTCGTCGGCGAGCAGGGCGTGCCCGAGGACATCGAGTACGACGCCCACGACGCCACCGCCCTGCACGTGCTGGCCACCGGCGCGGACGGCATACCGCTCGGCACCGGCCGGCTGCTGCACGGCGCGGCGGTTGCGGGCAAGACCGGCGGGGACGCCTCGGTGGGCTCGCTGGGCCGGCTCGCGGTGACCCGGCGGGCGCGCGGCCTCGGCGTCGGCGCGGCCCTGGTGCGGGCCATCGAGGACGCGGCCCGGGACCTCGGCCTCACCGCCGTCGACCTGCACGCCCAGACCCAGGCTCTCGGGTTCTACGAGCGCCTCGGCTACACCGCGTACGGCCCCGGTTTCCAGGACGCCGGGATCGACCACCGGGCGATGCGCCGGCCGCTGGGACCCGCGTAGGACTGCCGTACGAGGGCGGGCCGTTGACCGGGCTTTTCCGGCCGGCGTGGCAGGCTGGAGGCTTGCGGTGATCGTTTACCTCCGGAGCGCGCTACGTGGATCAGCTGGCCCTGTTGTTCGTGATCCTGCTGGCGGCTCTGGTGAGCGTGCCGGTGGGCGAGTACTTCAACCTCCCGGCGCCGGTGCTGATGACGGTGTTCGGCGGGGTGCTCGCCGTGCTGCCCTTCGTGCCCAACGTCGACATCCCGCCCGACCTGATCCTGCCCGCCCTGCTGCCGCCGCTGCTCTACGCGGCCGTGCGGCGCACCTCCTGGCGGCAGTTCACGGCGAACATCCGGCCGATCTTCCTGCTGGCCGTCGCCCTGGTCTTCGTGACCACCCTCTGTGTGGCCGCGGTCGCACACGCCATAGTGCCGGGCCTGCCGGTGGCCGCCGCCGTCGCGCTGGGCGCGCTGATCGCCCCGCCGGACCCGGTCGCCGCGACCGCCGTCGCCGGTCAGCTGGGCCTGCCGCGCCGTCTGGTGTCCATCCTGGAGGGCGAGGGGCTGTTCAACGACGTCACCGCGATCGTGCTCTACCACGTGGCCATCGCCGCCGCGATCAGCGGTGAGTTCTCGCCCTGGGAGGCCGGGCTCGACCTGGTGCTCTCCGCGGTCGTCGCCGTCGTCATCGGCCTGGTGCTCGGCTGGGGCGCCAACAAACTGATGTCCCTGCTGGGTGACGCCACCCTCCAGATCGGTCTCACCCTCCTGGTGCCTTACGCCTCCTACGTGCTCGCCGAGGAGCTGCACGGCTCGGGCGTGCTCGCGGTGCTGACCACCGCTCTGTTCCTCTCCGAGTACGCCACCGACGCCGACGACGTGATGACCCGGCTGGCCGGGCACACCTTCTGGGACATCATCGACACCCTCGTCACCGGCGTCGCCTTCGGGCTGATCGGCCTCGAACTGCACAACGCCGTCCGTACCGCCTCCGGCCGCTGGGGTGAGCTGCTGGGGTGGGCGGCGGCGGTCGCGGCCGTGGTGATCCTGGTCCGCCTGCTCTGGCTGCTGCCGGCGACCTGGCTGACCAAACGGCTGCACGCCCGGCGGGACATCGACGAGGAGATCCCGGTCGGCTGGCGCGAGACCGTGGTGATGTGGTGGTCCGGGATGCGCGGGGTGGCCTCGGTGGCCCTCGCCCTCGCCGTCCCGCTCACCACCGAGGACGGCGGGCCCTTCCCGGACCGGGACATCATCGTCTTCATCGCCTTCGGGGTGATCATCGCCACCCTGGTGCTCCAGGGGCTCACCCTGCCCTCGCTGGTGCGCAGGCTCGGGGTGCGGGCCGACTCCGAGCGGGAGAAGGACTTCGAGAAGGAGCTGGCGGTCCGCGCGACCAAGGCCGCCCGGCGCAAGCTGCGGGAGATCGAGCAGGTCGAGGACCTCCCCGAGGAGCTGTCCGAGCAGATGCTGCGGCGCGCCTTCGACATCGGCATCCGCATCAGCCCCGACATGGGCGAGGAGGAGCGCCGTGAGGCCCACGAGAAGCGGGCCCGGCGCCTGAAGCGGGTGCGGCAGATCCAGTCCGAGATGATGAGCGCCGCCCGCCACGAGGTGCTCGCGGCACGCAGTGAGCCGGGGGCGGACCCGGAGATCGTGGACCGGGTGCTGCGCCATCTCGACGTACGCAGCCTGCGCTGAGCCGCCCCCGGCTCCTCTTGTCCGCTAGACCCGGCCGGTGCGTGGGAAGTCGTACGCCTTGCGCAGGGTGGACCGGTCCGGGGACGGGATCTGGTACGGGGCCTTGACCGCGTCGGAGGTGTTGACGCGGGGGAGCGCGTACGGGTGCTCGGCGGAGAGCCAGGCGATGAGCTGCTCGCGGACCGTGACCCGGACCGTCCAGATGTCGTCCGCGTCCTTCGCGGTCACCAGGGCGCGCACCTCGATGGTGTTCGGGGTGGTGTCGGTGACCACCAGGCCGTAGGAGCGGCCGTCCCAGGCGGCGCAGTGGCGCAGGATGTCGCGGAGCTTCTCCCGCATCGCCTCCACCGGCGCGCTGTGGTCGAGGTACCAGAAGACGGTGCCGGTCATCTGCGGGGTGCCGCGCGACCAGTTCTCGAACGGGCGCGAGGTGAAGTAGGAGACCGGCATGGTGATCCGGCGCTCGTCCCAGGTCCGTACCGTCAGGAAGGTCAGGGTGATCTCCTCGACGGTGCCCCACTCGCCGTCCACCACCACGGTGTCGCCGATGCGCACCATGTCGCCGAAGGCGATCTGCAGCCCCGCGAACAGGTTGGACAGCGTCGACTGGGCCGCGACACCGGCCACGATGCCGAGGATGCCGGCCGAGGCCAGCAGCGAGGCACCGGCGGCGCGCATCTCCGGGAACGTCAGCAGCATCGCCGCCACCGCGACCACCCCGACCGTCGCCGACACCACCCGCATGATCAGCGTGACCTGGGTGCGCACCCGGCGCACCCGCGCCGCGTCCCGGTGCATCCGGGCGTAGCGGCTGTACGAGGTCTCCACGACGGCGCCCGCGATGCCGATGATCAGCCAGGCGGTCGACCCGATCAGCACCAGGGTCAGGGTCTGGCCGATGCCGACCCGGTGGGGGCGCAGCCACGGCACCTGGGCGTAGGACCCTCTGAACAGGGCGGCGAGCAGGACGAGCTGGTACGGGACGCGGCAACGGCGCAGCAGGCCCCACAGCGGGGTCTCACCGTGCCGTTCGTCGGCCTTGCGCAGCAGCAGGTCGGTGGCCCAGCCGAGCAGCACGGTGAGCGCTACGGCACCGCCGACCACGGCCAGCGGCCGGATGACGTTCTCCATGAGGGGGAACGTAACCGCGTCGGGGCGGCATGAACCTGTGTGTTCGGTCTCCAGCCGGGTACACGGGCCGCGCCGGTAACGCCCTGACCTGGTGCGGCTGGCACCATGGGGGCATGAACATCATGCTCTTTCACTCGGCGTACGGGCTCACCCCCGCGGTGCGCGACGCGGCGGACCGGCTGCGCGCGGCCGGGCACGAGGTGTGGACGCCGGACCTCTTCGAGGGCCGCACCTTCGACTCGGTCGAGGAAGGCATGGAGTACCAGCAAGCCGTGGGCAAGGAGGAGTTGCTCAAGCGGGCCGTGCTGGCAGTCGCCCCCTACTCCGAACGCGGGCTCGTCTACTCGGGGTTCTCACTCGGCGCCTCCGTCGCGCAGACCCTGGCCCTCGGCGACGACAAGGCGCGCGGGCTGCTGCTCCTCCAGGGCACCTCGGACATCGCGCCGAACGCGGTCGCGGACGAGCTGCCGGTGCAGCTGCACGTGGCCGAGCCGGACCAGTTCGAGACGGACGACTGGCTGAGCGCCTGGTACCTCCAGATGGGCCGCACCGGCGCGGACGTGGAGGTCTACCGCTACCCCGGCGCCGGCCACCTCTACATGGACCGCGACCTGCCCGACTACGACGCCGAGGCCGCCGAGGCCACCTGGCGGGTGGCGCTCGGCTTCCTGGAGAGCCTGTGAGCGGCTAGGTGTATTGACCCGCAGGGTTGTTCACACGGTTGATGGGTGGGTGGCCGCCGAGTGCGGTGTGGCAGCGGTGGTGGTTGTAGGTGTGGAGGAAGTCTGTCAGAGCTTCGGTGCGTTCGGTGTTGGTGGTGTAGGGCCGCTGGTAGGCCCATTCGTCGAGCAGGGTGCGGTTGAAGCGTTCGACCTTGCCGTTGGTCTGCGGCCGGTAGATGCGGGTGAGTTTGCCGGCCGCGCCGAGGTCGGCCAGTGCCTGTTGCCAGGCGAAGCTCTTGCGGTAGGGCCAGGCGTTGTCGGTCAGGACCCGCTCGATGCGGGTGATGCCGTGCTCGGCGAAGAAGGCTGCGGCCCGCCGTAGGAAGTCGGCGCAGGTGAGGGCCTTCTCGTCCGCGTGGACCTCGCTGTAGGCCAGGCGGGAGTGATCGTCGACGGCGGAATGGATGTAGTCGAAGCCCACGCTGTTGCGCCGGGCCCGGCCGGCCTGCCGGCCCAGCACCTTGTGGCCGCCGCCGTCGGGGATGCGGCCGAGCTTCTTGACGTCGACGTGGACCAGCTCGCCGGGACGGGCGCGTTCGTAGCGGCGGATGACCTGCCCGGTGGGGCGGTCGATGAACGCCAGGCGGTTCAGGCCGTGCCGGAGCAGGATGCGGTGCACGGTGGAGGCGGGCAGGCCCAGGACCGGCCCGATGCGTGCCGGGCCCAGCTTGCGCTCTTGTCGCAGCCTGCAGACCTGCGCCTCGGTGGCGGCTGCGGTCCGGT
Source organism: Streptomyces seoulensis (assembly GCF_004328625.1). Lineage (NCBI taxonomy): Bacteria > Bacillati > Actinomycetota > Actinomycetes > Kitasatosporales > Streptomycetaceae > Streptomyces > Streptomyces seoulensis. Next base: position 1,522,558 of record NZ_CP032229.1, on the reverse strand, counting down.
GCGGTGTCGTGCGGGGACGGCTGGAGCGGTCGAGGAGTCCGCTCTCGCCCTCTGAGTGCCAGCGCCGGATCCACTTGTGGGCTGTGGGACGGGAGATGCCCATCTCGGCGGCGACATGCGCGACGGGACGGCCGGAGCGGACACGTTCGACGAGCAGTCGCCTGCCGTGAACGGTCAGCCGGGCATTACGGTGGGACACGAAGGCCTCCGTGCGGTGAAGATTCGACACCTCCACCACACACGGGGGCCTTCGCCATGATCAAGCCCTGCCTGCGTTAACAACGCTCGTGATCAATACAGCTAGGGCCTGTCTTCCGGATCTTGCCGGGGTCGCGGGCCCTGGCAAGATCCGGGAGACAGGCCCTAGACCGGTGTGTAGGTCCGCTCCATCTTCTGGGTGCCGCTGCGGGTGCGGTACGAACGGGCCCAGGCCGACGTGGCCTGCGGGTTCGTACGGTCGGAGGTCACGTAGAAGTCCATCTGCGCGCGCTCGGCGGTGATGTCGAGCACGCCGTAGCCGTGGCGGTCGGTGTCGACCCAGTGGACGTGCCGGTTGGCGGCCTGGATGACCGGCGCGGCGACGGCCGAGACGGTGCCCTGGGGGACCTTGACGATGTCGTCGAGGTTGTCCGAGGTGAGCGAGGTGACCACGAACTCGGTGGCCGCCGACGCCGACAGCGGGTAGGTGCCCGCGTCGTAGGGCACGTCGTTGGCCCACGCCATGTGGATGTCACCGGTGAGGAAGACGGTGTTGCCGATGGCGTTGGCCTTGAGGTGGGCCAGCAGTTCGCGCCGGTCGTCGGTGTAGCCGTCCCACTGGTCGGTGTTGACGGCGATCCCCTCCCGCGGCAGCCCGAGCAGCTTCGCCAGCGGCCGGAGCAGGTCGGCGGAGAGCGCGCCCACCGCGAACGGCGAGATCATCACCGAGTTGCCGACCAGCCGCCACTTGGTGTCCGACGCCTTCAACCCGGCCTTGAGCCAGTCCAGTTGGGCCCGCCCGGTGAGCGTGCGGTCCGGGTCGTCGACCGAGCCGGAGGCGTTCGCCGCCTGCTGGGAGCGGAACGAGCGCAGGTCCAGCAGGGACAGGTCGGCGAGCTTGCCGAAGCGCAGCCTGCGGTAGGTGGTGCCCGCGACGGCCGGGCGGACCGGCATCCACTCGAAGTACGCCTGCTTCGCCGCCGCCTGACGGTCCGTCCACGCTCCCTCGGCGCCCTCGGTGTGGTTGGCGGCGCCGCCGGACCAGGCGTTGTCCGCGAACTCGTGGTCGTCCCAGATGGCGATGACCGGCGCGGCCAGGTGCAGCGCCTGGAGGTCGGGGTCGGTCTTGTAGGTGGCGTGCCGTGTCCGGTAGTCGGCCAGGGTGAGGATCTCGTGCGTGGGGGAGTGCGGGCGCACCACGGTGCCCCGGGTGCCGTACTCGCCGGTGCCGTACTCGTAGATGTAGTCGCCCAGGTGCAGCCAGGCGTCCAGGTCGCCGCGGGCCGCGAGATGGCGGTAGGGGCTGAAGTAGCCCGCCTCCCAGTTGGCGCAGGAGACCACGCCGAAGCGCAGACCGGTGACGGCGGCGTCGGCGGCGGGCGCGGTGCGGGTGCGGGCCACGGGGGACCCGGTGCCGCCGCTGGTGAAGCGGAACCAGTAGTCGGTGCCCGGCTTGAGGCCCCGGATGTCGGCCTTCACGGTGTGGTCGGTGGCCGCCGTGGCGGTGGTGGAGCCGGTGGCGACGACGTCGGTGAACCCCTTGTCGCGGGCGACGGTCCAGCCGACCTCGGTGTCCGGGCCGATCCCGGAGCCGGGCAGCGCCTCGGGCACGGGGGTCACCCGGGTCCAGAGCAGGACGCCGTCGGGCAGCGGGTCGCCGGAGGCGACGCCGTGCCCGAAGACGGGGGCGGCGGTGGCGGCGCGGGCCGGAAGCGCGGCGGCGAGCGGCCCGGCCAGGACGGCGCCGGCCGCCGCGGCCTTGACGACCGTACGACGGCTGGGCGCAAGGGTGTTGCGGGCCGGTACGGCCTCGACGGATCTGTGGGGAGTGGTCACGGCCGATCAGGTTACTGATCGGTATGCCCGAAGAGCGGGCGAACCCCGAAAGTTCGCCCGCTCTTCACGCGGTACCCGTCAGCGCACGGGGCTCAGCCCTTGAGGGCCTTGGTGATCGCGGTGACGTACTCGCCCTGCGTCATCGGGGCGTTCTGGCCGTCGGAGCCGGTGACCTTCTTGCCGTCCATGAGCAGCGTCGGCGTGCCCTGGAACTTGTACTTCTTGCCGTCCGTGTTGAACTTCTCGCTCATCACCAGCGCCCACTTGTCGTAGGTGCCGTCCTTCACGGCCTTCTGGAAGGCCGCGTTGCCCTTGAGCGCGGGCACGGTGTCGGCCACCTTGATCAGGTAGTCGTCGTCCTTGAACTTGTCCTCCTGCTCGTCGGGGTGGTACTTCGCCGAGTACAGCGCCGACTTGTACTTGAGGAACGCGTCCGGGTCGACGTTGAGGGCCGCGCCGAGCGCGCTGAGCGCGTTCTTGGAGCCCTCGCCCGGGATGTTGTCGTCGATGAAGGTGGCGCCGACGTACTGGATCTTGTACTTGCCGTCCTCGACGTCCTTGTCCACCGTGGCGCCGGACGCCTGCTCGAACTGGGCGCAGACCGGGCAGCGCGGGTCCTCGTACATCACGAGGGTCTTCTTCGCGGTGTCCTTGCCGATGACGACCGTGGTGCCGTCCTTGCCCGTGGTGTGGGCGGGCTTGACCAGGGTGGCCTTCTTCGCCGCCTCCCAGCCGCTCGGCTTGTTGTTCTGGACGACCGCGTAACCTATGCCGCCCGCGGCGGCGAGCACCGCCACCACCGACAGGCCGACGATCGCCTGCCGCTTCACCTTGTCCCGCTTGGCCTGGCGCTCGCGCTCCACGCGCAGCCGCTCACGCGCCGCCGTCTTCGCCGCCTGGGTGTTCCGCTTGCTCATGTTGGTGATCTCCATAGAGGACGCGCACATGCCGTACGCGGGGTACGTGTGCGCGGGATACGTGTGGGGAACTGGGTCGTGCTCTGTGCCGCCCGGGGTCGCCCGGTGTCGCTCAGGGGCGGGCGAACGCGGGGGAGCACGGCGGTCCGCGCCGTCCCAGGGAGTGCGCGAGGAGCAGGACCCGCGCGGCGGCCGGACGCGGCGCCGGGCGGGGCGTGGTGCGGGCCGGGGCCGGCCGTACCGTACCGGCGGCGACCGCCAGCAGCAGCGGCCGGAACGTGGTCGCGGCGACCGCCCGCACCAGCTCGGTCAGGGCCCGCTCGCCCCGGCGCAGCCAGGCGGCGGCCAGCAGCCCCACCCCGACATGCGCGGCGAGCAGCAGCCAGGCGGCGGCCGGGTCGGTGTGCGCGAGCAGCGCGCCCGCGCGGCCGGGGGAGCCGGGGACACCGGAGACATGGGCCAGCGGGCCGCCCACCGCGCCGCCCCGGCACAGCAGGTCCAGGCCCACCGCGTGCAGCGGGCCGGCGACCGGGCCGCCGGCCCGGCCGTAGCAGGCGTGCTGGCCGGTGGTGAAGACGGTGTCGGCGGCCAGCTCCAGCGGGACCAGCAGGGCCGCGATCGGGCCGAAGCCGCGCTCCCGGCCCGCCAGCGCGTACGCGGCGGTGAACACCCCGGCGGCGACCGCGAGCACGGTCGCCACCGGCAGCGGGGACCGGGACAGCAGCACGTGCGACGCGGTGCTGAGCGTCACGGTGAAGGCCGTGAACAGCGCCGCGCGCACGGCTCTGAGCTGGGTCCCGGATATGTCCATAGCGAGAGGAGAGTGTGTCACGGACCGCTGTGAGACACCCGTAAAGGGTGTGCGGCGGCTACAGCCCCGGAATCCGGCCGTTGCGGAACAGGTCCAGGAAGGTCTGGTGGTCGGCGCGGGCCCGGGCGCCGTAGCTGTGCGCGAAGTCCACCAGCAGGGGCGCGAACCCCTCCTCGTCACCCGCGAGCGCCGCGTCGATGGCCCGCTCGGTGGAGAACGGCACCAGGGACTCGCCCGAGGTGGTCTCGTCCGCCGCCGCGTGCATGGTGGCCGTGGCCCGGCCGAGGTCGGCGACGACCGCCGCGATCTCCTCCGGGTCGTCGATGTCGCCCCAGTCCAGGTCGACCGCGTACGGCGAGATCTCGGCGACCAGCTGGCCCGCGCCGTCCAGCTCGGTCCAGCCCAGCCACGGGTCGGCGTGCGCCTGCAGGGCGCGCTGGGAGATCACCGTGCGGTGGCCCTCGTGCTGGAAGTAGCCGGCGATGGCCGGGTCCGTGATGTGCCGGGAGACGGCCGGGGTCTGCGCCTGCTTGATGTAGATCACCACATCGTTCTCCAGGGCGTCCGTCGCCCCCTCCAGCAGGATGTTGTACGAGGGCAGCCCGGCCGAGCCGATGCCGATGCCCCGCCGCCCCACCACGTCCTTGACCCGGTACGACTCCGGGCGGGCCAGCGAGGTGTCCGGGAGCGTCTCCAGGTAGCCGTCGAAGGCGGCCAGCACCTTGTACCGGGTGGCCGCGTCCAGTTCGACCGAGCCGCCGCCCGGCGCGAACCGGCGCTCGAAGTCGCGGATCTCCGTCATCGACTCCAGCAGCCCGAAACGGGTCAGCGAGCGGGCGTCGCGCAGCGCGTCCAGCAGCGGGCCCTGGGCGGTGTCCAGGGTGAAGGGCGGCACCTCGTCGTCCTTGGCGCCGGTGGCCAGGGCGCGGATGCGCTCGCGGTAGGCGACCGCGTAGACGGTCACCAGCTCGGTGATCTGCTCGTCGCTGAGCGCCTTCGCGTACCCGATCAGCGCGATGGAGGCGGCGAAGCGCTTGAGGTCCCAGGTGAAGGGGCCGACGTACGCCTCGTCGAAGTCGTTGACGTTGAAGACCAGGCGCCCGTTGGAGTCCATGTAGGTGCCGAAGTTCTCGGCGTGCAGGTCGCCGTGCACCCACACCCGCGAGGTGCGCTCGTCCAGGTACGGGCCGCCCCGCTTCTCGGCGTCCAGGTCGTGGTAGAAGAGGCTCGCGGTGCCACGGTAGAAGGCGAAGGCGCTCGCGGCCATCTTGCGGAACTTGACCCGGAACGCGGCCGGGTCCGCGGCCAGCAGCCGGCCGAAGGCGGTGTCGAAGACGGCGAGGATCTCCTCGCCGCGCTGCTCGTCGCTGAGCTGGGGAACCGACATCGCGGGGTGCCTCCTGGTGCGGGATCGTGCGGGATCGTGCGGGATCGAACGAAGGATGTGCGCGGGAACACGGGGGAGCCGTACCGCCGCGCCCCCTCCCGTCCACAACGGGCGACGCCGCGCCGGAGTGCCCGGTTCCCGCCCGAAGGTACGTGGACCGGGCCCGGCTGTGTCAGTGCCGGGGCATAGACTTCCGAGCTGTCCCCTTCTTGTTCACCCGGAGGCCGAAACCGTGTCGAAGCCGCCCTTCACGCACCTGCACGTCCACACCCAGTACTCGCTGCTGGACGGTGCCGCGCGGCTCAAGGACATGTTCAACGCGTGCAACGAGATGGGCATGACGCACATCGCCATGTCCGACCACGGCAACCTGCACGGGGCGTACGACTTCTTCCACACCGCGAAGAAGGCCGGGATCACCCCGATCATCGGGATCGAGGCGTATGTCGCCCCCGAGTCCCGGCGCAACAAGCGCAAGATCCAGTGGGGCCAGCCGCACCAGAAGCGGGACGACGTCTCCGGCTCCGGCGGTTACACCCACAAGACGATGTGGGCGGTGAACCGGACCGGCCTGCACAACATCTTCCGGCTGTCCTCCGACGCGTACGCCGAGGGCTGGCTGCAGAAGTGGCCCCGGATGGACAAGGAGACCATCTCCAAGTGGTCCGAGGGGATCGTGGCCTCCACCGGCTGCCCCTCCGGCGAGGTGCAGACCCGCCTCCGGCTCGGCCAGTTCGACGAGGCCATCAAGGCCGCCTCCGACTACCAGGACATCTTCGGCAAGGACCGGTACTTCCTGGAGCTGATGGACCACGGCATCGACATCGAGCACCGGGTCCGCGACGGCCTGCTGGAGATCGGCAAGAAGCTCGGCATCCCCCCGCTGGTCACCAACGACTCGCACTACACGTACGCGCACGAGGCGGCCGCCCACGACGCCCTGCTGTGCATCCAGACCGGCAAGAACCTCTCCGAGCCCGGCCGCTTCAAGTTCGACGGCACCGGCTACTACCTGAAGTCCACGGACGAGATGTACGCCATCGACTCCTCCGACGCCTGGCAGGAGGGGTGCGCCAACACCCTCCTGGTGGCGGAGATGGTCGACACCACGGGCATGTTCGAGGCCAAGAACCTCATGCCCAAGTTCGACATCCCGGACGGCTACACCGAAGTCACCTGGTTCAAGGAGGAGGTGCGCCGCGGCATGGAGCGCCGCTTCCCGGGCGGCATCCCCGACGACCGCCAGAAGCAGGCCGAGTACGAGATGGACGTCATCATCTCGATGGGCTTCCCCGGCTACTTCCTCGTGGTCGCCGACTTCATCATGTGGGCCAAGAACAACGGCATCGCGGTCGGCCCCGGCCGAGGCTCCGCGGCCGGCTCGATCGTCGCCTACGCCATGGGCATCACCGACCTCGACCCGATCCCGCACGGCCTGATCTTCGAGCGGTTCCTCAACCCCGAGCGCATCTCGATGCCCGATGTCGACATCGACTTCGACGAGCGCAGGCGCGTCGAGGTGATCCGGTACGTGACCGAGAAGTACGGCGCCGACAAGGTCGCCATGATCGGCACCTACGGCACCATCAAGGCCAAGAACGCGATCAAGGACTCCGCGCGCGTGCTGGGCTACCCGTACGCGATGGGCGACCGGATCACCAAGGCCATGCCCGCCGACGTCCTCGGCAAGGGCATCAACATCGACGGCATCACCAACCCCGAGCACCCCCGGTACTCGGAGGCGGGCGAGGTCCGGTCGATGTACGAGAACGAACCGGACGTGAAGAAGGTCATCGACACCGCGCGCGGTGTGGAGGGCCTGGTCCGGCAGATGGGCGTGCACGCCGCCGGCGTCATCATGTCCAGCGAGACCATCACCGAGCACGTCCCGGTGTGGGTGAGGCACACCGACGGCGTGACCATCACCCAGTGGGACTACCCGAGCTGTGAGTCGCTCGGCCTGCTGAAGATGGACTTCCTGGGCCTGCGCAACCTCACGATCATGGACGACGCCGTCAAGATGGTGAAGGCCAACAAGGGGATCGACATCGATCTCCTGAGCCTCCCGCTCGACGACCCCAAGACCTTCGAACTGCTCCAGCGCGGCGACACCCTCGGCGTCTTCCAGTTCGACGGCGGACCCATGCGCTCGCTGCTGCGCCTGATGAAGCCGGACAACTTCGAAGACATCTCCGCCGTCTCGGCCCTGTACCGGCCGGGCCCGATGGGCATGAACTCCCACACCAACTACGCCCTGCGCAAGAACGGGCAGCAGGAGATCACGCCGATCCACCCGGAGCTGGAGGAGCCGCTCCGGGAGGTCCTGGACGTCACCCACGGCCTGATCGTGTACCAGGAGCAGGTGCAGAAGGCCGCCCAGATCATCGCGGGCTACTCGCTCGGCGAGGCCGACATCCTCCGCCGCGTGATGGGCAAGAAGAAGCCCGAGGAGCTGGCGAAGAACTTCGTCCTGTTCCAGAAGGGCGCCCGCGACAAGGGCTTCAGCGACGAGGCCATCCAGGCGCTGTGGGACGTGCTGGTCCCGTTCGCCGGATACGCGTTCAACAAGGCGCACTCCGCCGCGTACGGCCTGGTGTCCTACTGGACCGCCTACCTCAAGGCCAACTACCCGGCCGAGTACATGGCCGGACTGCTGACCTCGGTCAAGGACGACAAGGACAAGTCGGCCGTCTACCTCAACGAGTGCCGGCGCATGGGCATCAAGGTGCTCCCGCCGAACGTCAACGAGTCGGAGTCCAACTTCGCCGCCCAGGGCGACGACGTGATCCTCTTCGGCCTCTCCGCGGTGCGCAACGTGGGCACCAACGTGGTCGAGGCGATCATCCGGGGCCGCAAGACCAAGGGGAAGTACCTGTCCTTCCCTGACTACCTCGACAAGGTCGAGGCGGTCGCCTGCAACAAGCGCACCACCGAGTCGCTGATCAAGGCCGGCGCCTTCGACTCGATGAACCACACCCGCAAGGGCCTCACCGCGCAGTACGAGCCGATGATCGACAACGTGGTCGCGGTCAAGCGCAAGGAGGCCGAGGGCCAGTTCGACCTCTTCGGCGGCATGGGCGAGGACGCGGGCGACGAACCCGGCTTCGGACTCGACGTCCAGTTCACCGACGAGGAGTGGGAGAAGACCTATCTCCTCGCCCAGGAGCGGGAGATGCTCGGTCTCTACGTCTCCGACCACCCGCTCTTCGGCCTGGAGCACGTGCTCTCCGACAAGGCCGACGCGGGCATCTCCCAGCTGACCGGCGGTGAGCACTCCGACGGCGCGGTGGTGACCATCGGCGGCATCATCTCCGGCCTCCAGCGCAAGATGACCAAGCAGGGCAACGCCTGGGCCATCGCCACCGTGGAGGACCTCGCGGGCTCCATCGAGTGCATGTTCTTCCCGGCGACCTACCAGCTCGTCTCGACCCAACTCGTCGAGGATGCCGTGGTGTTCGTCAAGGGCCGGCTCGACAAGCGGGAGGACGTGCCCCGGCTGGTCGCCATGGAGCTCCAGGTGCCCGACCTGTCCCACGCGGGCACCAACGCCCCCGTGGTGCTGACCATCCCGGCGGTCCGGGTCACCCCGCCGATGATCAGCCGCCTCGGCGAGATCCTCAGCCACCACAAGGGCGACAGCGAGGTCCGCATCAAGCTCCAGGGCCCGCGCAAGACCACCGTGCTGCGCCTGGACCGGCACCGGGTCAAGCCCGACCCCGCGCTCTACGGCGACCTCAAGGTCCTGCTCGGCCCGTCCTGCCTGACCGGCTGAGCCCGGCGGTACACCGGGCGACGCGATACGCAGAGCAAAAGGGGCGCACCCCGCGGAGGTGCGCCCCTTTTCGTATGCCTGCTGCGGGTCAAATGCCCTGTAGCGAGACTCAGTTGTGGCCGAAGCGCTTGCTCTGCTTGCGGGTGTGGTCCTGCTGGCCGCCCGCGATCTGGACGGTGGCCTCCTGCGCCTCGGGGGCCTGCTCGGCGGAGCGCTGGGACTGCTCGGCCTGGGAAGCACGGTTCTTCGGACCGGTCTGCTTGCGGTTCTTGTTCTTGGCCATGGGGATCTGCCTCCTGAAGGGGGTCTAGGGGCCAGGGCCGAAATTAGATTCACATACGCTGACATCAAGCGCATGTCGGATAATTACCGTGTGTGACAGGGCTGGTGGGGACACCGGCTCCCGAAACGCCACGCCGAAGATCGAGTTCCGGCCGTTAACCCCCGCGCGGTCGGGCAGACTCGAAGGAACGCCGAAGCAATACCTCCCGGAAAGAGGGTGAGTCGCGTGGACCGCTGCATCGTCCTGGTGGACGCCGGGTATCTGCTGGGAGCCGCCGCGAGCCTCCTCGCCGGTGAGCCCTCGCGGTCCCGGATCATCGTCGACCACACCGCGCTCATCCAGGCGCTGCGCGAACGCGCCGAGTCGGAGACCGGCCGCCCGCTGCTGCGCATCTACTGGTTCGACGGCGCCCCCGACCGGGTCCCCCAGCCGGAACACCGCAGACTCCGGGTGATGCCCCGGGTGACCGTCCGGCTCGGCGCCCTGACCAGGAGCGACGGCCGCTGGGCGCAGAAGGGCGTCGATGCGGCCATGCACGCCGAGCTGACCGAGCTGGCCCGTAACCGCGCCTGCTCCGACATCGTCCTCGTCACCGGCGACGGCGATCTGCTGCCCGGCATGATGGCGGCCAAGGAGCACGGCGTCGCCGTCCACCTGTGGGCCGTGCAGGCCGCCGACGGCGACTACAACCAGTCCGAGGACCTGGTCGCCGAGGCCGACGAACGGCGCGTGCTGGACCGCGCCTGGATCATCAAGGCCGTCCGCGCCAAGGAACTCACCGGCGTCTGCGCCCCGCCCCCGGTGCCCCGCCCCGAGATCGCCGCGATCCTCTCCGCCCCGCTGCCCGAGTCCGCGCCCTCCGGCCAGGAGCGCACCGCCGAGGACGACACCCACCGCCCGGCCGCCACCGCACCGGAGAACGGCGGCCAGGACCGGAGCGCCGCCCACAAGGGCGTCCCCACCCCCAAGGACCTCGCCGCGCTGCGCAACCCCACCCCCGGCGCCCCGCCTGCCCAGAACCCCGCGAGCGCCACCCTGCGCTGGTCCTCCGACAAGGGCTGGGTGGACCGGCCGGGCACCCCCGCCGAGCCGCCGGAGGTCGCCGCCATGCCGACGCTGGCCCAGCTCACCACCGCCGAGCAGCGCTGGGCGGACCGCGAGGAGGACATCACCACGGTCGGCGGCGACCCCTACGAGGTCGGCCAGGTCTTCGCCCGCCGCTGGATGGCCCGGCTCGGAGACCAGGGCCACCTCCAGCGGCTGTCCGCGATGTACCCCCGCATCCCGCACCGCATCGACGGCGAGCTGCTGCGCTACGCGGCCCGCTTCGGCCTGCTCGCCCACAAGGACGACCAGATCGACGAGCACGACCGCTACGCCATCCGGGCGGGGTTCTGGCGGGAGTTCGACGTCCCGGCCGCGGCGGAGAGCGCGACCGCCGGGGAGTGAACGCGCCCTGACCGGCGGATGCCGAGATGAGGTGCCCCAAAGGCGAGTAAAGGGTCCGCACCGCGTAGTCTCGTCCCTCGTGACCACGCGCGCGGGAGAGCCACTCAGGTACGACGACGTCGTACGCGTGCGCGCGCTCAGCAAGACCTATCCGCCCGTCAAAGGGCGGCGCGGCGCGGTCGGCGCGCCCGCGGTGCGGGCCACCGACCAGGTGACCCTGGACGTGCGGCACGGCGAGATCTTCGGGCTGCTCGGCCCCAACGGCGCCGGCAAGTCCACCCTGGTCCGCCAGCTCACCGGGCTGCTGCGCCCCGACTCCGGCAGCGTCGAGATCCTCGGCCACGACATCGTGCGCCACCCCGAGCGGGCCGCCCGCATCCTCGCCTACCTCGGCCAGGAGTCCTCCGCGCTGGACGAGCTGACGGTCGCCCTCGCCGTCGAGACCACCGGCCGGCTGCGCGGCCTTGAGGCACGCGCCGCCCGCGCCGAGCGGGACGCCGTCCTGGACGAGCTGGGACTCGCCCCGCTGGCCGGGCGCCCGCTGAAGAAGCTGTCCGGCGGCCAGCGGCGGCTCGCCTGCCTGGCCGCCGCCCTCGTCGGCGCGCGCCCGCTGCTGGTGCTGGACGAGCCGACCACCGGCATGGACCCGGTGGCCCGGCGCGCGGTCTGGGCCGCCGTCGACCGGCGCCGCGCCGAGCAGGGCGCGACCGTGCTGCTGGTCACCCACAACGTCATCGAGGCCGAGACCGTGCTCGACCGGGTCGCCGTGCTCGACGAGGGCCGGGTGATCGCCTGCGACACCCCGGCCGGGCTCAAGGAGCGGGTCTCCGGCGAGGTCCGGGTCGAGCTGGTCTGGCGGGAACGGGCGCCCCTTGACGTGCCCGAAGTCGCCGTCCTGCGTGAGCGGGCCGTGGAGGCCGGACGCCGCTGGACGCTCCGGCTCGCCCCCGAGGAGGCGCGGGCCGCCGTCGCCACCGTCACCGGCGGGGCCGCCTTCGCCGCGCTGGACGACTTCACCCTCGCCACGCCGAGCCTGGAGGACGTCTACCTCGCCCTCGGCGGGGAGGCCCGGCAGGGACTGGTCAAGGCGTGAGCACGGTCCTGATCGCATCCGTACGGTTCCTGGGGGACGTCTGTCCGGCCGCCGTCGTCAAGAGGAGCAGCGCGTCGTGAGTGTCGTACCCGCCGAGGTCCTGCCGGGCGGCGCGAGGAGCGTGCCGGGACAGGCGCGGCGCGCGGCCGAGCTGGGGCCGCCCGTGCGGCTGTGGCCTTCGCTGGCCGCCGTCTACCGGGCCCAGCTGTCACGGGCCCGGGTGGCGCGCATCCCGCTGCTGTTCGTGGCGACCTTCCAGTCGGTCGGCATCGCCGTGATGATGCGGGGCGTGGTGGACAGCGGGCCCGAGGCGCAGGCCGTGGTCGCCGGGTCCTCGGTGCTGGTCGTCGCCTATGTGGCGCTGAACCTGCTCTCGCAGTACTTCGGCCAGTTGCGGGCCAGCGGCGGGCTCGACCACTACGCCACGCTGCCGGTGCCGCCGGCCGCCGTGGTGCTGGGCGCGGCGGCCGCGTACGCCTCCTTCACCGTGCCGGGGACGCTGGTCACCGCGGTCGTGGGCTGCGCGCTGTTCGGGCTGCCGCTGTCCAACCTGTGGGTGCTGCTGGCGGTGATCCCGCTGGCCGGGGCCGCGCTGTCCGGGCTCGGTGCCGCCTGCGGGCTGCTCGCCCCGCGCCCCGAACTCGCCACGCTGCTCGGCCAGCTCGGCATGTCGGCGGCGCTGCTGCTCGGCGTGCTGCCCGCCGACCGGATGCCCGGCATCGTGCGCCTCGCCCGCGACCTGCTGCCCTCGACCTACGGGGTGGAGGCGTACGCGCGCACCTTCGGCCCGGACCCCGACTGGGCGGTGGTCCTCGCTGACCTGGGCGTGTGCGCGGGCGTCGGGGTGATCTCGCTGGCGGTGGCGACCCGCGCCTACCGCAGGGCCGCCGTCCGGTGACGCGGCGCGCGACACGACCTGGCACGATGTCAGGGTGACCGCACCGCTGACTCCGCCCCCGCCGCCGCACGACGACTTCGCGCATCAGCACGGAGGGGGCCCCTCGGGCGGGACACCGGTCGCGGACCCGTACGGACAGGACGGCCCCGGTATGAAGACCGAAGTACGCGAAGCCGTCGTCGTGGCCGTGGCGGTGGCGCTCTCCGGGGTGCTGCTCGGGCTGCTGTGGTGGTGGCTGGCCCCGCACGTGCCGCTGGTGGGTGAGACGACCGACCGGAGCTGGGTGGTCTACCTCAAGGACACCGAGGGCGAGCAGGCGGCCGGGGTGGACGGCACCTTCACCCTGCTGGGCCTGGCGTTCGGCCTGATCAGCGCGGTCGTGGTGTTCCTGCTGCGGCGGCGCGGAGGCGTGCCGCTGGTGGTGGGCCTCGGCGTCGGCGGGCTGCTCGCCTCGCTGCTGGCCTGGCGGCTCGGGGTCTGGCTGGGCCCGACCTCGGACGTGATCGCGCACGCCAAGGCGGTCGGCGCGGGCGTCACCTTCC